>SLRZ01000245.1 GCA_007130695.1 Nitriliruptoraceae bacterium | reverse complement strand
GGGGCCACGGTCACGACCGCGCCAGCCTCTCCGCCATCGTCCAGGGGCGCGGGACCTGCAGGGTCCTCGTCGGCGTCCACCGGCGATGCGGTCGCCGCCACCACCAGGACGGCGAGGAGCAGGCCCACCAGTGACGCCGCGCCCGGCCTCACGAGAACGGGTGCCGGGGTCGGCCGGACCGTATCGTCCGCACGCATCAGTCCACAGCGGCGACCCGTGGCAGCAGTTCGGCGAACAGGCGCACCCGTGGCTCGAGGTCGGCGACCTCGACGTGTTCGTGTTCGGCATGTGCCCCGTCACCCCGTGGGCCCAGGCCATCGAGCACCCGGGCACCCACGGCCGCGGCGATGTTGCCGTCGGAGGCGCCGCCGACCGCCACCGTGGGCAGATCGCCCGGCAGCCCGGCCGCCGAGACGGCGGCGCGCAGTGCCGGGAGGAGCGCGTCGCTGGACGACTCGGTCAGCGGGCCGCGGTTGACGTCCAACCATGCCTCGATCTGCGTGGCCGGTGGCGCCGGGAGCCGCTCGAGCTCACCCCGGACCCGGTCCGCCTCGTCCGGGTCGCGGAAGCGCACGTCGAGGTCGACCTCCGCCCGCGCTGGCACGGTGTTCATCGCCGTCCCCGCCCGCAGCAGCGTCGGCACCACCGTCGTCCCGCGTGCGGGGTCCCCCAGCCGCTCGATCCGGGCCAGCAGCCCTCCGAGCGCGACGGCGGCGTTCACCCCGCGTTCCGGATCGAGCCCGCTGTGGGCGGCCCGACCGTGGACCACCACCCGCCCGAACGCCATCCCCTTGCGCGCGACCTTCACCGCACCACCTGGACCGCTGGGCTCGGGGACCAGCACCCGCCCACAGCGGCGGGCCTCGTCCTCGATGGCATCGCGGGACCGGGGGGCGCCGATCTCCTCGTCGGGGGTGACCAACAGGCGGACGGAGGGAACCTCGTCGCGGTCGCGCAGCAAGCGCAGCGCGTGGACCGCCACGACGAGTCCAGCCTTCATGTCGAAGGTGCCAGGCCCGTGGACCCGCCCGTCACGCACGTCGAACGGCAGCCGGGCCAGGGTGCCGTGGGGCCAGACCGTGTCGAGGTGACCGAGCAGCAGCAGCCGCGGCGCCGCCGGGTCGCCGAGCCTCCACGCCAGTCGGCCGTCGTCGGTGAGCTCACCGTCACCACCCACATGGCGCTCGAGCTGCGCGGCGAACACCTCGGCGGCCTCCCGGACCGCCGCCGGATCCTCTGACGGGCTCTCGACCTCGACCAGTTCCCGGAGATCCTCGAGGATTGCGTCCAGCACGGCACCCACCTCCCGCGGCCGACGCTAATCCGCGTCGCCGGCGGCCGCAGCGTCAGGCGCTGTCGGCGGGTCCGGTGACCTCCAGAGCGGCGTGGGCGGCGGCCAGCCGGGCGACCGGCAGCCGCGCCGCGGAGCAGGACACGTAGTCCAGGCCGTAGGCGTGGGCCAGCTTGATCGAGTCCGGGTCGCCACCGTGCTCGCCGCAGATCCCGACCGTGAGCCGGGGGTTGGCGGCCCGGCCCTGCGCGGTCGCGTTGCGGACCAGCTCGCCGACGACCACCGCGTCCAGCGTGCGGAACGGATCCGCGGGCAACAGGCCGAGCTCGAGTTCGCGCGGCATGAGCCGCCCGGCGACATCGTCGCGGGACAGTCCGAACGTCATCTGGGTGAGATCGTTGGTGCCGAACGAGAAGGCGTCGACATGGACCGCGAGGTCACCGGCCAACAGGGCCGCCCGCGGGGTCTCGATCATCGTGGCCAGCGAGACCTCCGCCTCGGCGGCCTCGTCGCGGACCAGCTTCACCGCCCAGATCAGCTCGGCCTCGGTGGAGATCAGCGGGAACATGATCTCGACCCGCGGGTCGCCGCCGGCCCGTCGACGGTCGGCCACCGCGGCCACCAGCGCCCGCACCTGCGTCCGGTACAGGGCCGGGCGCAGCACCCCCAGTCGGATGCCCCGGGTGCCCATCATCGGGTCGTGCTCACGGTGGGTCTGCGCGGCGGCCAGCAGCTTCTCGCCCTGTGCGTCGAGCTCACCGCGGGCCTCGGCGACGAGCAGCTCGTCGAGGTCGGGCAGGAACTCGTGCAACGGCGGGTCGAGCAGCCGCACCGTCACCGGCAGCCCGTCCATCTCGGTGAGCAGGTCGATGAAGTCCTGCCGCTGTCGGGCCTCGAGGTCGACCAGCGCGTCGGTCTCCTCGGCCTCGCCCTCGGACAGGATCACCCGCTGGACCAGCGGCAGGCGTTCACCGAGGAACTGGTGTTCCGTGCGGCACAGGCCGATGCCCTCCGCTCCGCCGACCCGGGCGCGCCGGGCGTCGTCCGCGGTGTCGGCGTTGGCCCGGACGCCCAGCACCCGGCGCTCGTCGGCCCACAGCAACAGCCGCTCGAGCCGGGGGTCGTCGTCGGCCGGCACCAGCTCCATCTCCCCGGCCACCACCATTCCGGAGCTGCCGTCGATCGAGCACATCTCGTCGTCGTGGAGGACCGTGTCCCCGATCGTGACCGTGCCGGCCTTCGCGTCGATCACGACGTCGGCGGCACCGCACACGGCCGGGATCCCGAAGCCGCGGGCGACGACGGCCGCGTGGCTGACCAGCCCCCCACGGGAGGTCAGCAGGCCCTGCGAGGCGACCATGCCCTCGAGGTCGTCGGGGGAGGTCTCCGGGCGTACGAGCAGGACCGGCCTGCCCGTGGCGGCGCGGGCGACCGCGCTGTCGGCGGTGAGCGCGATGTGGCCGACGGCGGCACCGGGGGACGCGGCCAGGCCCGTGGTCAGCGGATCGCGGACCGTGTCGGCGAAGCGTGGGTGCAGCAGCGCCTCGAGCTGCTCCGGGCGCATCCGCCGGACCGCCTCGTCCTGGTCGATCAGCCCCTCGTCGACCATGTCGACGGCCATCCGGAGCGCGGCCGTCGCACTGCGCTTCCCCACCCGTGTCTGCAGCATCCACAGCTTGCCGCGCTCGACGGTGAACTCGATGTCGCACAGGTCGCGGTAGTGCTGCTCGAGGGTGTGCAGGTGCTCCTCGAGTTCCGTGGCGGCGTCGGGAAACGTCTCGCGGAGGGTGTGCAACGGCTCGGTGGCCCGGGTGCCCGCGACGACGTCCTCACCCTGTGCCCCCTGCAGCCAGTCCCCGTAGGGGGCCGGTTCCCCGGTGGCGGGGTCCCGGGTGAAGGCGACCCCGGTCGCGGAGTCCTCGCCGAGGTTGCCGGCGACCATGACCTGGACGTTCACCGCGGTGCCGAGGTCGTCGGGGATCCCTTCGACGCGGCGGTAGGCACGGGCACGCGAGCCGTTCCAGGAACGGAAGACGGCCTCGACGGCCATGCGCAGCTGCTCGTGGGGGTCGTCGGGGATCTGCGCCCCGGCCCGGGCGGTGGCCGCGAGGTGCCCGTTCGCGAGGTCGGCCAACTGCTCGGCGTCGAGTTCGCGTTCGTTGGCGACACCGGCGGCGGCGACCGCCTCCCGCAGCTGGTGGGTGTAGACCTCCTCGTCCATCCCGAGCACGACCTTGCCGAACATCTCGGCGAACCGCCGCACGGAGTCCCACGCGTGGCGGGCGTCGCCCGTCAGGTCGATGAGCCCGGGAACGGTCGCCGGCATGGCGCCGAGGTTGAGCACCGTGTCCATCATGCCGGGCATCGAGAACGGTGCCCCGGAGCGCACCGAGACCAGCAGCGGGGCGGTGGGGTCACCGAGCCGCAGACCGGCGTCGCGCTCGAGCTCCCGCAGCGATGCCATCACCTCGTCGAGGAGTCCCTCCGGGACGTCACCTTCGGCGAGATAGGCGCGGCAGGCCTCGGTGGTGACGATGAACCCCGGAGGCACGGGCAGGCCGATGTAGGTCATCTCGCACAGGTTCGCCCCCTTCCCGCCCAGCAGGTTCTTGTCGGCGGCGCGGCCCGCCGCGAAGGGCACGACCCAACTCGCGTCGACCTTCGAGCCACCGACCTGATCCTGGAGCGTGGTGTTCATCTGCGGTTTCTCCTCAGCCGTGTCACGGCGGGTCGCCGACCCTGCGGGCCGATCTCCCCTGCATTGGACACCGGGAGCCAGGCCGCGGACAGGGCACTCCGTCACGCTCTCGTGGGACCGCGGCCGGGGCCGGTCAGGCCGCCAGCGCTGCCGCCGGGAGGACGGCGTGGAGTTCCTGCTGCAGGACACCCACGGTCGCGTCGAGATCGAAACGGCCAGGTCCGTCCCAGTAGCTGGGCTGCAGGGCACGCAGTGCGCCCTCGTCCTGTTCCGTTTCGCCCCACGGTCGGGTGGCCCCCATGGCCTCATCCGAATCGTTCGGGATCGCGCGTCCTGTCGGGCCGGGTTCTCCGCCGGCGGTCGGCCGCACCCCGCCGTGGCGGCGGGCCGGGCGGCGTCCGGCGAGGGCGCCAGGGGACGGGACGGGCGGCACGCAGCCGCTCACGGCGGGACCACGGACCGCCGCAGTCAGCCCGAAGCCTCCAGCTTCGCCTCGAGGACGTCCAGCAGTTCGCCCCACGCGACCAGGTGCTCGGGCAGCACGTGCTCCTCCAGCCACCCCACGAACGCGGACTTGCCCGAACCGGTCAGGTCCACGTGCCACACCGTGTCGAGCCAACGCTCACCGTTCGAGGCTCCGGCCCCGCGCTCCGCGACGAACCGGCGGACCAGCTCGACGTCGAAGAGCGTCTCCGCCTCGACTCCCTGAGGCTGGCCGTGTATCACGTCGGCGTAGGTCACGACCTGGGTGCCACGCGCGAAACCGAACCGGCTGACCAGCGTGTCGCGGGCCCGGCGGCCCATGTTGTCGTGGTCGAGGAGCACGATGACGGGAACCTCGCGCTCGGCGCGCAGCACGATGGCGTTCAGCGCGGCCGCCATCGCGCCCCCCGCCGGCTGCACGACCAGGCCGTCCAGCACGTCCTCCCGCCCGAGCCGACGCGCCGCCAGCCGCAGGTAGGCCTCGTCGGTGCCGCCCTCGACGATCAGCACCGCCCGGGTGTCGGCCGGCACACGCGCCACGCGGTCCAGCACCGTGGCCAGCCCCGCGTCACCGAGGAGCCCGCCCAGCGTGCGCGCCTGCGGTTCGTCGCCCGCCGCGTGCCGCACCACCTGCGTGCACCCGATCGCATCGCGCGCCAGTGCCACCACCTCGGTGTCGGAGGTCCGGGGGATCACGAACGGTGAGGCGGTCGTGATGACCACGGCGGCGCCGGTCTCCTCGGCGAGGTCGAGCAGCATCGCCCCCAGCCGTTCCTGGGCGGAAGGATGCAGGAACGCCTCCGGGGCCTCGATGACGATGGCGGACGGCGCGTGCCCGGCGGCGTGGAGGTATCTCGCGACACCGACGGCCGTCAACGCGCGCACCTGCGGCACCGGCAGTTCGGCACCGAGGTCGTCGCGCACCCG
>SLRZ01000048.1 GCA_007130695.1 Nitriliruptoraceae bacterium | reverse complement strand
TAGGCGATCTTGCCGCCGCTGGCCTCGGCCAGCGCGGCGGCCTGGGTCAGCGTGCCCACCCCGGCGCGCTCGCCGACGAGGATGACGGGCTGCTCGGCGTCCCGGAGTGCAGCGGCGACCTCGGCGTCCTGTGGCGACGCGGAGAGGTTGGCGGCCAGCTCGGCCAGCGCGGCCGCCTCGTCACCGGGGGCGGTGGCCACCCGGCGCCAGGCGTACTCGGCCAACGAGCCCAGCATCGGCCCGACCACGACCAGGCGGGCCTTGTGGTTGCGCCAGGCCTTGCGCAGCCGCAGGAAGAGGATCGGGACCTCCTCCTCGGCGTCGAGGCCCGCGACCACGATCACCGGCGCGGCCTCCACCTCGGCGTAGGTGGCCGTGTCGTGGCCCTGGACCGCGGCCAGCTCGTCGGTCTCGCCGGGCGCGGCGAACCGGGTGCGGAAGTCCACGTCGTCGGTGCCGAGCACGCTGCGGGCGTACTTCGAGACCGCGTAGGCGTCTTCGTCGGCCAGGCGCGAGCCCGTGAGCACCGCGACCCGCGGCGAACCGTGCTCCTCGCGGGAGGCCGCCAGCCGCTGGTTGACGGCGACCAGCGCGTCGCCCCAGGTGGTGTCGACCAGCTCGCCGCCCTCGCGGATCTTGGGGGAGGTCAGGCGCAGGTCGGAGGCGAGGTGGGTGAAGCCGAACCGGCCCTTGTCGCAGTTCCAGGCCTCGTTGACCGGCATGTTGGTCCGGGCGAGCTGGCGCTGGACGTCGTTGCGCCGGGACTGGACCGTGAGCGTGCACCCGGCCGAGCAGTGGTCGCAGACGCTGGGAGTGGTCACGACGTCGAACGGGCGCGCACGGAAGCGGTACGAGGCGGAGGTCAGCGCGCCGACGGGGCAGATCTGGATGACGTTGCCCGAGAAGTACGACTCGTAGGGCTCGTCCTCGTAGATCGCGACCTGCTCGAGCGCGCCGCGTTCGAACAGCTCGATGAACGGATCGCCGGAGATCTGCTCGGAGAAGCGGGTGCAGCGGGCACAGAGCACGCACCGCTCACGGTCGAGCAGCACCTGCTGGCTGACCGCCACCGGCTTGAGGTACCGACGCTTCTGGTCGATGAAGCGGGACTGGTTGGACCCGTGGGCCAGCGCCTGGTCCTGCAGCGGGCACTCGCCGCCCTTGTCGCACATCGGGCAGTCGAGGGGGTGGTTGATCAGCAGGAACTCGAGCGTGCCCTCCTGACCCTTGCGGGCGACCTCGGAGGTCACCTGCGTCTTGACCTCCATGCCGTCGGCCACGGGGGTCGTGCACGCCATCGCCGGCTTGGGCGGTCCGGGGGTGACCTCGACCATGCACTGGCGGCATGCGCCCACCGGGTCGAGCAGCGGGTGGTCGCAGAAGCGCGGGATGATGTTGCCCAGCTGCTCCGCGGCACGGATGATCAGGGTGCCCTTGGGCACGGTGATCTCCTCACCGTCGATGGTGAGGGTCACGTTCTCCACGGGGGCTTGCGGATCGCTCACGTCAGGCGCCTCCCGGGGCGCTGGTGCCCACGGTTTCTGCGGGGTCGGAGAGGGTCTCGGGCGTCGCCGGAGGGACGTCCTCGTAGCCGCCGGCACGGGTGAACTCGACGACCCCGATGTCGCGGCGCGACTCGGTCACACCCAGCGGGCAGCGGCCCTGGCGGATGTGCTCGACGTACTCGTCGCGGAAGTACTTCAGGCTGGAGGTGATCGGCGAGGTCATGCCGTCACCCAGGGCGCAGAAGACCCGGCCGAAGATGTTGTCGCACAGGTCCTCGAGCAGCTCGAGGTCCTCCTCGCGGCCGTTGCCGGTCTCGATGCGCTGGTAGATCTGGGACAGCCAGTAGCTGCCCTCGCGGCAGGGGGTGCACTTGCCGCAGGACTCGTGCTCGTAGAAGCGCGTCCAGCCCCAGACCGCGTCGACCACGCAGGTCTGCTCGCTGAAGATCATCAGGGCCCCGGTCCCCAGCAGCGAACCGGCCTCCTGGATGTCCTCGTAGGTGTAGGGCGTGTCCGCCTTGGAGGCGGGCAGCAGCGGCGTGGACGAGCCGCCCGGGCACCAGAACTTCAGCTCACGGCCGTCCTTCATCCCGCCGCAGTACTCGAGCATCTCGCTGACCGGCGTGCCGAGGGCGAACTCGTAGTTGCCGGGCCGCTCCACCTCGCCGGAGATGCACATCAGCTTCGTGCCCGGCGACTTCTCGGTGCCCCACTGGCGGTACCACTCGACCCCGTGGCGCAGGATGAACGGCACCGAGGTGATGGACTCCACGTTGTTGACGGTGGTCGGGCAGCCGTACAACCCGTGCGCGGCCGGGAACGGCGGGCGCAACCGGGGCTGACCGCGACGGCCCTCCAGCGAGTCGAGCAGCGCGGTCTCCTCGCCACAGATGTAGGCCCCCGCGCCGCGATGGATGGTGAGGTCGAAACGCTTGCCCGAACCCAGCACGTCCGCGCCGAGGTAGCCCTTGGCGTACGCCTCGCGCATGGCCTTGGCCAGGCGGCGGCCGGCGTGGGCGAACTCGCCGCGCAGGTAGATGTAGCCCTGCTCGGCGTTGATCGCGAGCCCGCCGACGACCATGCCCTCGATGAGCTGGTGGGGGTCGCGCTCCATCAGCTCGCGGTCCTTGAAGGTCCCGGGCTCGCCCTCGTCGGCGTTGCAGACGATGTAGATCGGCTTGCCGGTGCCCTGGGCCACGAACGACCACTTCATGCCGGTCGGGAAGCCAGCGCCGCCGCGGCCACGGACGCCCGCGTCCTTGACGGTCTGCACGATGTCCTCGGGCGCCATGTCGAGGGCGACGCGCAGGCCCTCGTAGCCGCCGTGCTGCTCGTAGACGTCGATGTCGTGGACGTTCTCGACCGCGTAACGGACGGTGAGCGCCTCTGCGGGTCCGGTCGCACCCATGGTCAGGCCTCCTCGTCGTCGTCGCGGGCTTCGTCCGGGCCGGCGGTCTCGGCCGGGTCGGCCTCGTCACCCGACAGTTGTTCGCCACCGGCGGCCGGGCTGTCGCCCGCCTCGGGCGCGGTCTCGGGGTCGCCCTCCGGGGAGGCCGGCTGCTCGCCGACGCCGGGGGTCGGCCCCGTGGACGCTCCGGCGGTCGCGTCCGCCATCTCGTCGCCCTCGTAGTGGGCCTCCTCGGCGACCTCGTCGGCGACCCGCCGCTTGCCGGGGTCGTCGGTCTCCTCCGGGCCGGGGCCGCGGGCGGTGGTCGGCGCGAGGTCCAGGCCGGCGGTGTCGCGGAAGTCGTGGCCCCCGTGCCCGGCCGGGTCGGCGCCGGGGTGGCTGACCGGCAGGTCGGTCTCGCCGCTGCGGTAGGCGGGGGGCACCTCGGCGCGGGCCTGTTCGCGGGCCGCACCGATGAGGTACTCGTCGACGCCGTCCTCGATGCCCGAGAGCTCCCGTTGGACCTGGGAGAACACGGGCGGGACGGTGCCGGACCAGTTCGACGCCGGCGGGTCGCCGGCCCTGGCCTTCTCCAGCAACTGCTTGGCCTGCTCGCCGTCCACGGGGCCGTACATCTCGTAGTTGATCTGTACGACGGGGGCCGCGTCGCAGATGCCCAGGCACTCGGCGTGCTCGACCATCACGCCGGCCTCACGGTCGAGGACCCCGCCGCAGGCTTCGACGTAGGAGTCGAAGATGTCCTGCCCGCCGGCGATCTTGCAGGTGGGGTTGGTGCAGACGCTCAGGAGGTAGTCACCGAAGGGCTCACGCTTGTACATCGTGTAGAAGGTCGACACCGCACCGACCTCGGCCTTGGTCATCCCCAGCGTCTCGGCGCAGAAGGCGATGCCGTCCTCGCTGACGTAGCCCTCGTCGGACTGGACGAGGTGGAGCAGCGGCAGCAGCGCCGAGCGCGCGAGGGGATAGCGCTGGACCAGGCGCTGGGCGTCCTCGCGTGTGGCGTCGGAGATGGGCACGGTGGGTGGCTCCTGGTGCTGGTGCGGGTGGTGGTGGGGTCGGTGCTCGCTGAGGGTGCGTCGGGCGGGTCTTCAGCTCACCGGTCGACCCCGCCCATGACGGGGTCGAGCGAGGCGACGACCACGATCACGTCGGCGACGAGGTGCTCGCGGCTCATGCGGTCCGCGGCCTGCAGGTTGACGAAGGAGGGGTCGCGCACGTGCACCCGGTAGGGCTTGTTGGTGCCCGAGGAGGTGATCGAGAAGCCGAGCTCGCCCCGTGGGGACTCGACCGCCGAGTAGATCTGCCCCGCCGGGACGGGGAAGCCCTGGGTGACGATCTTGAAGTGGTTGATCAACGACTCCATCGACTCGCCCATGATGTGGCGGATGTACTCGGGGTCGTTGCCGATGCCGTCGGGGCCCAGCGACTGCTGCGAGGGCCACGCGATGCGCTTGTCCTCCACCATGACCGGGCCGCCGGGCAAGGTGTCCAGCGCCTGGCGGATGATCTTCAGCGACTGGCGCATCTCCTCGATACGCACGAGGTAGCGGGCGTAGGAGTCCGCCCCGGTCTCGGTGGGGATCTCGAAGTCGTACTGCTCGTAGCCCGAGTAGGGCCGGGCCTTGCGCAGGTCCCACGGCACCCCCGCCGCACGCAGCAGCGGTCCGGTCACGCCCAGCTCGTAGCACTCGTCCGCCTCGATCACGCCGACCTGACGCATGCGGTGGTTCCAGATGGGGTTCTGGGTGAGCAGGTCCTCGTACTCCTGGATCTTGCGCGGCAGCAGCTCGAGCAGGGACTCGCAGCGGGCCACGAAGTCGTCGGTGACGTCCTGGGCGAGCCCGCCGGGGCGGATGTAGGCGTGGTTCATGCGCACGCCCGACTGGCTCTCGAACAGGTCGAGGATGTGCTCGCGGTCACGGAAGCCGAAGGTCATGACCGTGGTGGTGCCGAGCTCCATGCCGCCGGTCGCCAGCCACACCAGGTGACTGGCGATGCGGTTGAACTCCATCAGGATCACGCGCACCGCCTGGGCGCGCTCGGGCACCTCGATGTCGAGCAGCCGTTCGGTGCCCATGCAGAACGCCGCCTCGTTGAAGAACGGCGAGAGGTAGTCCATGCGTGTGAAGAAGGTCGGCCCCTGCGACCACGTGCGGTACTCGGCGTTCTTCTCGATGCCGGTGTGGAGGTAGCCGATGACCGGGGTGAGGCTCTTGACGATCTCGCCCTCGAGCTCCAGCACCAGGCGCAGCACGCCGTGGGTGGACGGGTGCTGGGGCCCCATGTTGACCGTGAGCGTGTTGTCGTCGACGGCGTCGACGACGGTCTCCCAGTCGGCGCCCTCGACGAACAGTTCGTCGCCGGCGTCACCGAGTTCGGCGAAGTCGCTGGTGGGCCCGGCGGAGGCGTCGGGTCGGACGCTCATTCCACCACCTCCCTCAGGTCGCGCTCGTCGGGCGGCGGGATGTGCTTGTCGTTCTTGTACTCCACGTCCACGCCGCCGAGTGGGTAGTCCTTGCGGTGGGGGTGGCCCAGCCAGTCGTCGGGCATG
The DNA here is from genome assembly GCA_007130695.1 of Nitriliruptoraceae bacterium. GTDB lineage: Bacteria > Actinomycetota > Nitriliruptoria > Nitriliruptorales > Nitriliruptoraceae > SKLC01. The sequence goes on along the minus strand of SLRZ01000048.1, from coordinate 13,094 downwards.
AGGATCCGCCGCAGGTTGGGGTGGCCCTCGAACTCCACCCCGAAGAAGTCGAAGACCTCGCGCTCGTGGAAGTTCGCCGTGGGGTAGATGCCGGCGACCGAGGGCAGGCGGGGGTCGGTGTCGTCGGTCGCCGCGCTGATCTTGCACACGTGGTTGCGGGTGATCGAGCGCACGACGTAGATGACCTCGATGACGCCCTGCTCGCGCGAGACGCGGTAGTCGGGCCAGCCGGTGGTCGAGGCCTGCCGGACGACGACGTGCTCACCGGCGGGCCAGTGCACGCCCCCGAGGTCGGAGAGCATCTCGCAGGACAGCTCGGCGTCGTCGCGGCAGAACGTCAGCACCTCGGGCAGTTGGGCCGGGGACACGAACAGGGTCAGCTCGCCGTGGGCGATCTCGGCACGCACGTCGTCGAACTGCCCGGTGAGCCGGGACTCGAGCGCCTCGAGCGACAACGGCTCGCGCTCGGTGCCCGCCGTGGGGGAGGGAACGGACGGGGTGGTCACGTCCGGGCCCCCTGCTCGGCGAAGGTCTCGAGCTTGATCTTCTCGTGCAGCTTCAGGATCCCGTCCATCAGCATCTCCGGACGGGGCGGGCACCCGGGCACGTACATGTCGACCGGCACCACGTGGTCCACGCCCTGGACGAGTGCGTAGTTGTTGAACATCCCGCCCGAGGTGGCGCACACGCCCATCGACAGCACCCACTTGGGGTCCGACATCTGGTCGTAGATACGCCGCAGCACCGGGGCCATCTTCTGGCTCACGCGCCCGGCGACGATCATCAGGTCCGCCTGTCGCGGGGATGCGCGGAAGACCTCCATGCCGAACCGGGCCATGTCGTGGCGGGGTGCGCCGGTGTGCATCATCTCGATCGCGCAGCAGGCCAGGCCGAAGGTGGCCGGCCACAGCGAGGCCGAGCGGCTGAAGTTGACCATCTTCTCGACGTTGGTCAGCAGCACGCCGGAGGGGAGCTTGTGCTCTAGTCCCATTCGAGGCCTCCTCGGCCGATCTCGTAGATGAACGCGACGCCCAGGATGCCGATGAAAAGACTCATCTGGGCGAGGCCGAACCACCCGAGCGAGCGGTACACGACCGCCCAGGGGTAGAGGAACACCGCCTCGATGTCGAAGATCAGGAACAGCATCGCGACCATGTAGAACTTGACCGAGAACCGCGTCCCCTTCACGTCGGCCATCGGCACGTTGCCGCACTCGTAGGCCGCCAACTTCGTGGGGTTGGGCTGGCTCGGCCCCATCAGGCTGCTCACCCCGACCGATGCCACGGCGAAGCCCACGGCGAGGATCAGCAGCAGCAGGACTGGCAGGAACTCGGACAGCACGTGTGGTGGTCTCCCTCGCGGCCGTGGATCACGGCGGGGTCTGGGTGCTCCTCGACGCGGGCAACGGTAGGGCCGGCGCGTCTGGGGCCGCAAGAAACGGCTCCGGGGACTCGCGTCAGGCGGCCGGCGCGAGGCGCTGCAGGGTGTTGATGATCACGTCCTTGGTGTCGGCGGGCCGACGGTCGGTCAGGTGGGCCATCGTCTTGAGCACGAACTCCATCAGCGGCCGGATGGGCATGCCGTAGGTGATGCACACGTGCAGGACGGCGGGGTGGCCCATCAGTTCCGTGAACGCCTTGCCCAGGGTGTAGTAGCCGCCCCAGCGCCGCCGCAGTTCGGCGTCGTAGGCGTCGAGGTCGGCCGTGCGTCGGGTGGTCAGGGCGTGGTCGGTCACCTCGGCTGCCAGCGCGGCGGCCTCCATGGCGTAGGAGATGCCCTCGCCGTTGAAGGGGTTGACCATGCCGCCGGCGTCACCGACCAGCAGCACCCCGCGCTGGTGGAGGGGGGTGCGGTTGAACCCCATCGGGATCGGCCCCGACCCGATGCGGTCCGTGCGGGTGTCCTCGGTGGTCTCCCACTCGTCCGCCAGCCCGCTCGCCCACCGGGTGAGCATCTCGCGGTAGTTGACGCCGCGGAAGTCCTTGGAGGTGTCGAGCAGGCCGAGGCCGACGTTGAGGGTCCCGTCATCGAGCGGGAAGATCCAGCCGTAGCCGGACAGGAGGTCGCCGACGTCGTCACGCAGGTCGAGGAAGGAGCTGATCCAGGGGTCGTTCGAACGCGACGATCGGTAGTAGGTGCGCACGGCGACGGCCATGGGGCGGTCGGTGCGGCGGGTGATGCCCATGGCCTTGGCGGTGCGGCTGCCCGCGCCGTCGGCGGCGACGACCACGGGCGCGTGCACCGCACCCGTCGCGCCCTCGGCGTCGCGCCAGGTCACGCCCGCCACACGCGTGCGGGCCTGGTCGCGCCACACCGGGCCGGTCACCGTGATGCCCTGGTGCAGGCTGGCGCCGCGTTCGACCGCGAGGTCGGCGATGCGCTGGTCGAACACCCGCCGGGTGGCGGTCGCACCCCATGAGGGCCAGTCCTCGAGTTCCGGCCAGGGCAGTTCCATGACCGTGTGGCCGCCGTGGATGCGCAGGCCCTGCTGGGTCGCCCACCCGTCGACGCGCCCGTGCGCCTCGTCCTCGAGCCCGAGGTCGAGCAGTTCCTGCACCACGCGCGGGGTCAGGCCGTCGCCGCAGACCTTGTCCCGCGGGAAGTGGTCCTTCTCGAGCAGCACGACGTCGCGCCCCATCGCGGCGAGCCGGGCGGCCACGGCCGCGCCCCCGGGACCCGCACCGACGACCACGACGTCCGCCCGTGACGGCGGTCGTCCGGTCGCGGAGGCGGTCGTGGCAACCACCGGTGCGCTGGTCATCCCGTACTCCTGAGGGTGGTGCCCGTCCGGGTCGGGGTCGGGACCCGCGCGCCGGACTTCGTGAAAACATTCACAATGTCACACAGTCTAGCGGTCGACCGTCCGCGGCGCCTCGCCACGTTCGTCCTCGGCAGGCCCTCACCGGCGCCAGCCCCGGTGGACGGCCACGATGCCTCCGGCGAGGTCCTTGACCGCCACCTCGCCGAAGCCGGCGGTCTCGAGCCAGCCGGCGATCTCCCGGCGGTCGGGCCACGCCAGGATGGAGTCGGCGAGGTAGCGGTAGGCCTCCGGCGAGGAGGACACCACCCGGGCCGCCTGCGGGAGCAGACCGACCAGATAGCGCGTGTACAAGGACCGGAACGGCGCCCAGGTGGGCGCGGCGAACTCGCAGACGACCACCCGGCCGCCGGGGCGGGTCACCCGGGCGAACTCGTCCAGCGCCCGCTGCGGGTCGGGGACGTTGCGCAGCCCGAACGAGATCGTGACCACGTCGAAGGACGCGTCGGCGAAGGGCAGGCGCTGCGCGTCGGCGTTGACCCAGTGCAGGTCCCGCCGTCCCCGGCGGGCGCCCTCGGCCAGCATGGCGAACGAGAGGTCGAGGGCCACCACCTCGCGGGCGCCGTGCGCCAGCAACTCGGTGGCCACGTTGCCGGGACCCGCGGCGACGTCGAGCGCGCGTGCGCCCCCGGGCCGTGCTGCCCGGGCCGTCACGCGGCGCCAGTGGGCGTCCTGCCCGAGCGACAGACAGGCGTTGGCGAGGTCGTAGCGCGGCGCGACGCGGTCGAACATCGCCTGGACGAGCGCGGCGTCCTTGCCGTCGCGCCCGGCGGCCGGCAACCCGGTCGAATCGGAAGTGGAGGTCACCAGGCCCTCAACGCGTAGGGGGAACGTGCCGACACTGTTGGTGAAGGCGCCTTCGCCGCCGCAGGCTACCCCCGTCACGGGACCGGCCGCGGCGCCGAAACCGTGAGGCGGTCGACGAGGAGCGAGAACGTGTCCCGAGTGCACTGCGTGGACTGTGGTACCGACGTGGCGGTCGACCCCCTCGGGCAGTGCCCGGCGGGTCATCTGCTGCCGGCCAACGGCGTGCGGATCTCCAGCGCGATCGGGAGCCACGAGCCCTACCCGGACGAGCCGGTGCCGTGGGTCGGGCAGGTCGACCTCGAGGTCCCCGAACCCGTCACCGTGCCCGAACGCCCCGCGCAGCCACACGCGGCCCCCGGGCTCGCCCCCGCGGAACGCGACACCGTGCCCAGCGACCTGCTCCGCGAGCTCGGCGCCCTGGGCAGCGACGAACCCGACCCGGTGCCCACCCGGCCCACCACGCCGGCCCCCGGGGCCCCGGTACAGACCAACGGCCACGCACCCGCCACCAACGGGCACGAGAACAACGGGCACGCGGTCGACGGCCACCCCGCCGCGCCCCCGGTCCAGGCGGCACCGGCCGCCAACGGCAACGGCCACGCACCCGGTGCCGAACTCTCCGAGTTCTCCGCCCTGGAACAGGCGATCCAGTCGCTGGACGGCGCCGCGTCGCACGAAGCCGCTCCCGCCGCCGGTTCGGCCGCCGCACCGGCGGCCGACGACGACTTCGGTCAGTTGTTCGCGGACCTCGAGGGCTTGGGGAACGAGGAGCCCACGGAACCGACGGCCGCTGCCCCGGCACCGGCACCGGCCGCATCGAGCCCTCCCCCGCCGCCGCCCGCCCCGGCGCAGCCCGCGGCCGGCGCGCACGACCGGATCCCCTCCGAGCCGGTGCGCGCGGAGCGGGACGACGTCCCTGAACCCGAGCCCGCCCGGCCCGCGCTCGACACCATGAACTTCACCGCCAAGGGCGGCCCGGGCCGGGGCGGCAAACGCCGGAAGCTCTTCGGCCGCTGACCCACGCGGCGGCCACGTCCGGCGGCGAGCGTCTCCCGACGGCGTCGAGCGGACCCGGGCGGCTGCTCTAGCCTTGGGCCGACGCCGCGACCACGGACCGCCCATGCCCGAGCCGCAGGACCTCGACGCCCCCGACGCGGCGCTGGTGGCCGCCGTCGTCGACGACGAGCACGCGCCCTACGACCTCGACGGCCTGGCGGACGCCACCGGCGCGGGTCGGACCCTGCTGGAAGCGCTGGAACGGGCCGGGCTCCTGCTGGCCCACCACACCGACCCGGACGGGATCGCCCGCTACTCCGAAGCCGACGCGGCCGCCGTGCGCGCCGGGCTGCGGCTGCTGGACGCCGGCCTGCCGCTGGGGGAACTGCTCGACCTCGCGCGCCGGACCGACGCCGCCGTGAGTGGGATCGCCGAGCACGCAGTGGAGGCCTTCCTCCGCTTCGTGCGTGACCCCGTCCGCGGCACCGCCGCCTCCGACGACGAGGCCGCGGAACGGCTCGTGACCGCCTACCAGCAGATGCTTCCCGCCACCGAGCGGCTGGTGGCCCACCATCTGCGCCGCCGCCTGCTCGCCACGGCCGCGGCCCGCGTCGGCGAGGAACTGGCGGCCGGGGACCCGGCGGCCACGGACGGGGACCCGCAGGACGCGGACGGGGGTCCGGCCGGGAGCACCGCGTGAGCCTGTCGGTCACCACCCGCGTCCTCGACGACGACCGGCCGCTGCTGGCGTTGCCGCCGGTCGCCGACGCGCTGGCCTGGGTGCGCGACGGCGAGGGACTGGTCGGCTGGGGCGAGGCGGTGCGCCTGCGTCCGGGACCGGGCCCGGGCCGGATCGAGGAGGCCGACGCGGCGCTGCGCGACCTCGAGGCGCAGGTCGACGACCCGGTCGGCCTGCCCGGCAGTGGCCTGGTCGCCCTGGGGTCGTTCACGTTCTCGCCCGACTCGGCCGGCTCCGCGCTGGTGGTGCCGCGGGTGGTCGTCGGCCGCCGCGACGGGACCACGTTCCTCACCCACATCGACCCCGCCGGTGCCGCGCCCGCACCCGGCCCCGCCACCGACGCCCCGCACACCCCGGTCCGCGACCGCCCGCGCTACGCCGGCTCGACCGTGCCCGACCTGCACTGGCTCGAGGCCGTGGCCCGGGCCGTGGAACGGATCGGCGACGGGGAACTCCAGAAGGTGGTCCTGGCCCGCGACCACGCCGTGTGGGCCCGCGACCCGTTCGATCCGCTCGAGCTCGCCCGCCGGCTGACCGAACGCTTCCCCTCCTGTCACACCTTCGTCGTCGACGGCCTGGTCGGCGCGACCCCGGAGCTGCTGCTCTCCCGTCGGGGCCGTCGGGTGACGTCGCGGGTCCTGGCGGGCACGGCCGGTCGCGACCCCGACGAGGCCACCGACGCCGCCCTGGGTGCGGCCCTGCTCGCCTCCGACAAGGACCGGTGGGAGCACCGGCTCGCGGCGGAGTCCGTCGAGGAGGTCCTGCGGCCACGGTGCGAGCAACTGGACCATGAGTCCGACCCGCGGCTGCTGCGCCTGGACAACGTCCAGCATCTGGCGACGACGTTCGAGGGCCGGCTGCGGGGCGAGGAGTCGGCCCTGCAGCTGGTCGCCGCGCTGCATCCCACCGCCGCTGTCGGGGGCACGCCCCGGGCGCGGTCGCTGGCGGTGATCGCCGAGCTCGAGGGCATGGACCGTGGCCGGTACGCGGGTCCGGTGGGTTGGACCACGCCCGACGGCGACGGCGAGTGGGGCATCGCCCTGCGCTGTGCGGAACTGGCCGGTGCCCGGGCCCGGTTGTTCGCCGGCGTCGGGGTCGTGGCCGCCTCGCTGCCGGAGGACGAGCTCGAGGAGACCCGGCTGAAGCTGCTGGCGATGCAGGCGGCCCTCGACGTCGCGCCGTCCTGACGCCCACCGACCGGCGGCCCGACCGGCGCCCCCGGCCGGACGGCGACGACGAGGGCTGGCTGCGACACCAGCGTCTCGGACTGGCTGCGACATCAGACCATCGGCCCTGCACACCCCGCGTCACACCCCACCAGGCTGCGACACCAGCGGTTCAGGACCGCAAACGCCACGTCACACCCGCGGCGGCGGCGACACCGGCAGCTCGGATCTGCGAGCCGCTCGTCACATCCCCGCCGGCGGTCCGATCTCAGCCCAGCCCGTCGAGCGCGGCGGCGACGGCCGCCGTCAGCCCCCGCTGCACCTCGACGTTGGCGTGCCGGTCGGTGCGAACATGGACCAGCTGGAGGCCGCCGGCGCCGATCGCGCTGGCGACCGCGCCGGGCAGTTCCCCGGGTGCTTCGACGTACCGGTAGCCGAGTTCGTGGAACGCCGCGAACCGTTCGAGGTCACGGCCGTGGGGGGTGCCGAAGACCCGCTCGAAGGAGTCGGTGAACCGGGCCTGGGGCAGGAAGTGGAAGATGCCCCCGCCGTCGTTGTCGACGACCACGAACGTCACGTCGAGCCGGTCGGCGTCGGGCGAGAGCAGCAGCCCGTTGGCGTCGTGGAGCAGCGACAGGTCACCCGCGAGCGCGACGGTGGTCCCGTCGCCGGCCAGTGCCACACCGAGCGCCGTGGACACGAACCCGTCGATACCGGAGGCGCCGCGGTTGGCCACCACCCGCAGCCCGCCGCGGGGGGCCGCGTAGCGGTCGAGGTCCCGGATCGGCATCGACGAGGCGGCCACGAGGGTGCCGCCGGCGGGCACCGAGGCCGCGACGTCGCGGGCGGTCCGGGGCTCGGTGGGCTCGTCGCGGCTGTCCAACAGCCCGTCGATCGCCGCCCTGGCCGCCTGCTCCGCGTGCCGCCAGGAAGCGCGCCAGCCGGTCCGGTCGTCGTCGGCACCGCCCGGTCCGCCGGAGCGGTTGTCCCCGTCCGGTGGCCCGGACCCGGCCAGCGCGTCGGCGAGCCGGGTGCAGGTGTCTGCGACGTCGGCGACGAGGATCTCGGCGACGGCACGGTCGGGGTCGTCCCAGGAGCCGTCGGGGTCGAGCAGGAGCTGCGGCACGTCCGGGCCCAGTCGGCGCGCCACGGCCGGCGAGATCCCGGTGCGCCCGACCCGCAGCACCAGGTCGGGGACGTGGGCGGTCGCGAAGCCCGGGTGGGCGAGCAGATGGTGGGCGCAGTCCACCGCCGCGGGCCCGCGGCGGGCGTCGGATGGGGGCTCGGCGACGACCGGCCACCCCAGGGTCTCGGCGAGGCGCAGCACCGGGTCGGGGTCGGCCCCGGTCTGGCCGACCACCACGAGCCCACGTTCGACCGACCCGACCCGTGCGGCCAGGTCGTCGAGCGCGGTGGGGTCCAACCGGCGGGCTGGGCGCCGCACCGCGCTCCAGGGTGCCCCGCCCGGGCGTCCGTCGAGGTCGCCCGCGAAGAACGCGGCCGGCGCCCGTCCGTCGTCGGCCAGCGGCACCGTGGGTTCGCGGAAGGCGAGGTTGGCGTGCACCGGCCCGGGCGGGCCGGACAGCCCCCGGGCCTCGGCCAGTAGCCGGCACACGGTGGAACGCCAGTAGGCGACCTCGCCGTCCCGGTCGGTGGGCACACCGACCTCGACGAAGTGCCGCACGGCGTCGCCGAAGAGCTTGAGCTGGTCGATGGTCTGGTTCGCGCCGGTGTGGCGCAGTTCGGGGGGCCGGTCGGCGCTGAGCACGACCAGCGGGACCCGCCCGGTGTCCGCCTCGACGACGCCGGGATGGAGATTGGCGACCGCCGAGCCGGAGGTCGTGACCACGACGGCGGGTCGTCCGGACCCCCGGGCGAGGCCGACCGCGAGGAACGCCGCGGAGCGTTCGTCGATCTCGACGTGCAGGCGGATCCGCTCGTCGTCGTGCAGCGCCATCGCCAGGGCGGTCGACCGGGAGCCGGGCGCGAGCACCGCGTCGGTGGTGCCGCCCCGCGCGAGTTCGTCGACGACGACCAGCGCCAGCGCGTGCGACGGGTTGGCGGCCCTCATGCCGGCCCCGTCCCGGCGCTGCGCGCCTCGGCCGCGGCCTGCATGCGCTCGAGGAGGACGAGCGAGTCCTCCGGTGACGGTGCCCACTGGTCGAGCAGCGCCGCCTCGGGGGCGACCCGCCGGACCTCGATCTCCCCGTCGACGGGCTCGAGCGGCCTGCTGGTGAGGTCGCCGGCCAGCAGGGTGGCGGTCCCGAGCCCGCAGGCGTGGGGCAGCTCGGGCAGCGCGGCGGCCAGCGCGACGCCGGCGGCGAGCCCGACCGAGGTCTCCACGGCCGAGGACACCACGGCCGGCAGCCCGGCGGCCTCGACCACCTCCAGCGCCCGCCACACCCCGCCGAGAGGCTGGACCTTGACCACGATCACGTCGGCGGCGGACAGGCCCGCGATCCGCAGCGGGTCCTCGGCGGTGCGCACCGACTCGTCCGCGGCCAGCCGCACGTCCACGCGGCGGCGCAGTTCGGCGAGCTCGTCCAGGCCCGGGCAGGGCTGCTCGGCGTACTCGAGACCGCCCGCGGCCCGGTCCAGACGTCCGAGCGCGTGGACCGCGGTCTCGACGTCCCAGGCGGCGTTGGCGTCGACGCGCAAGCGGCCGTCGGGCCCCAGCGCGTCGCGGACGGCGGCGACCCGGTCGAGGTCGTCGGCGAGCTGCTGTCCGGGCTCGGCGACCTTGACCTTGGCGGTGCGGCACCCGGAGGCCGCCACGAGGTCGTACGCCGTGGCCGCGTCGACCGCGGGCACGGTCGTGTTCACCGGGACCCGGTGGCGGACGGGGTCGGGGAACGGTTCGGTCGCCGCTTCGGTGGCGGCCGCCAGCCACTGCGCGGTGATCTGCGGGCCGTACTCGGGGAACGGCGAGAACTCCCCCCACCCGGCGTCGCCGCCGAGCAGCACCCCCTCGCGGGTGGTGACCCGGCGGAACCGGTGGCGCATGGGGACCCGGAAGGTGCGCAGCTCCATCAGGTGCCTCCCATCGCGAGCCCGGCGGCCAACAGGACGCCGAACGCCAACTGGTAGCGCGCCGTGGCTCCCAGCGCGGCGATCATGGCGGGGCCCCGCTGCCGGTCGGCCAGCGCCTCGCCGTCGGGCTGGGCGGAGGGCGCGGCGGCGTGCACGATCCCGGTCGCCCGCCCGGCGAACGGAAAGGCCAGCACCGCGAGCAGCGGCCCGCCTTCCTGCATGGAGAACGCCAGCAGCGGGGCGAACACGATGCCGGACCACAGCAGCCCGACGAACAGGTGCACGGTACGCCGCTCCCCCAGGCGGACCGCGAGCGTGCGCTTGCCGGCGAGCTCGTCGGTGGGGATGTCGCGCAGGTTGTTGATCACCAGCAGGGCCGTGGCGATCGCCCCGACGGGGACGGCCGCGACGACGGCGAGCACACCGACGGTCTCGTCCTGCACGTACTGGGAGCCGACCGTGGCCACCAGCCCGAAGAAGACGAACACGCTGACCTCGCCCAGCCCCCGGGAGGCGTAGGGGCGCCGGCCCCCCGAATAGCCCAGGGCGGCGAGCATCGCCACGAGCCCGACCAGCAGCAGCTCCCATCCGACCAGCACGGCGAGCACCAGCCCGGCCACGGCCGCGACCGCCAGCGCCCCGATCATGGCGTTGCGCATGCCGGCGGGGCTCGCCAGTCCGCTGGCCACCGCGCGCCGGGGCCCCGTGCGTGCCTCGGTGTCGACGCCCTTGAGCCCGTCGAAGAGGTCGTTGGCGTAGTTGACGGCGACCTGCAGCGCCAGGGCGACGAGCAGCGCCAGCCCGGCGCGCACCCAGTCGAGCTCGGCGACCGGCCGCGCGGCGGCGGCCGTGCCCACCAGCACCGGCACGATCGCCGCGGGCAGCGTCCGCGGCCGTGCCGCCTCCACCCAGACGTTCATGTCCGGGTCATCAGTAGTGCCAGGGGAAGGCCGACCAGTCGGGCTCGCGCTTCTCGAGGAAGCTGTCGCGGCCCTCCTGCGCCTCGTCGGTCATGTAGGCCAGGCGGGTGGCCTCGCCGGCGAACACCTGCTGGCCCATGAGCCCGTCGTCGGCGAGGTTCATCGCGAACTTCAGCATCCGGGTGGCGGTGGGCGACTTGGCGTTGATCTTCGCCGCCCACTCGAGCGCGACGTCCTCGAGCCGGTCGTGGTCCACGACGGCGTTGACCATCCCCATCCGGTTGGCGTCGTCGGCGGAGTACTCGTCGCCGAGGAAGAAGATCTCGCGGGCGAACTTCTGGCCCACCTGCTTGGCGAGGTAGGCCGACCCGAAGCCGCCGTCGAACGACGCGACGTCGAGGTCGGTCTGCTTGAAGCGGGCGTGCTCACGGGAGGCGAGCGTGAGGTCGGAGACCACGTGCAGCGAGTGCCCACCACCTGCGGCCCAGCCCGGCACCACGCAGATGACCACCTTGGGCATGGTCCGGATGAGCCGCTGCACCTCGAGGATGTGCAGTCGTCCGGATCGGGCGGGGTCGATGCTGTCTGCGGTCTCGTCGCTCGCGTAGCGGTAGCCGTCCCTGCCTCGGATGCGCTGGTCGCCGCCGGAGCAGAACGCCCAGCCGCCGTCCCGGGGGCTCGGCCCGTTGCCGGTCAACAGCACACAGCCCACGTCGGAGGTCTGCCGGGCGTGGTCGAGGGCGCGGTAGAGCTCGTCCACGCTGGAGGGGCGGAAGGCGTTGCGGATCTCGGGGCGGTCGAAGGCGATCCGGACGGTGCCGAGGTCGGTGGCTCGCCCCCCCGATTCGGCGTCGACGGCCCGGTGATAGGTGATGTCGACGAGGTCGTCGAACCCCTCGACGGCGCGCCAACGCCGGGTGTCAAACAGCTCGGAGACCACCAGCTCACTCCAGTACGGGTCGAGGGCGGGCCTACGATACCGATCCGGCCCCGCGCGCCCCGCAGGGCGGCGATGCCGCCCCCGCGCCGGCCGGACCTGCGAGGTGGTGTTTCGTGGCGAACCGACTGGTCGCGCTCCGCCTGCGCCCGAGCGACATCGGCCCGTGGCTGCGCCGGACCTGGGACGACGGCGACGCCGTCCTGCCCCTGGCCCCCGACGCACCGGACGCCGAGGTCACCCGGGTGCTGGGGCGGCTGCAGGCGGCGCGGCTGGTGTCGACCACGTCGGACGGCCGTGTGGAGGTCGAGGACCTCCCGGCGCCGGAGGGGGCGGCGGTTGCTCCGGAGGTGGCGTTGGTGGTGGCGACGTCCGGGTCCACCGGCGAGCCCAAGGGCGTGGTGCTCTCGCACGAGGCGGTGACCGCTTCGACCACCGCGAGCCTGCGGCGGCTGGGGTGTGGGACCGGTGAGGCGTGGCTCGGGTGCCTGCCGACCCACCACGTGGCCGGGTTGCAGACGCTGTTGCGGTCGTGGGCGTCGCAGGCGGCACCGGTGGTCCATGACGGCTTCGACGTGGCGGCGGTCGACGCCGCGGACGCCGCGCACGTGTCGCTGGTGCCCACGCAGCTCTCACGACTGTTGTCGGCTGGGGTGGACCTCGCCCGGTTCTCCACGGTGCTGCTGGGCGGCGCCCCGGCGTCGCCGGAGCTGCTTCAACGGGCCCGTGACGCGGGGGCACGGTTGGTGTTGTCGTACGGGATGAGCGAGACCTGCGGCGGTTGCGTGTACGACGGTGTGCCGCTCGATGGCGTGGAAGCGGCGGTGGGGGCCGACGGACGCATCCGACTTCGGGGGCCGGTGCGATTCTCCGGGTACCGGGGCGATCCGGCGGCGACGGCCGCGGCGATCGACGACGAAGGGTGGTTCGTGACCGGCGACGTGGGCCGCTGGGTCGACGGGCGGCTGGAGGTCCTCGGGCGCGCCGACGACGTGGTGATCTCGGGCGGGGAGAACGTGCCGCTGGCCGCCGTGACGGAGGCCCTGCGGTCGCATCCCGGTGTCCATGACGCGGTGGCCACGGGTCGTGAGGATCCGGAGTGGGGCCAGGTCGTCGTGGCGGCGGTGGCGCCGGACGACCCGTCGCGACCGCCGACGCTGGAGGATCTGCGGGCACACGTGCGCCGGCAGCATCCGGCGGCGTTCGCCCCACGCGAGGTCACGATCGTGGGAGCCATTCCCAGGGACGGCCTCGGCAAGGTCCCCCGGGCCGTCCTCGACGACCTTCTCGGTGCCACCGAGTCCTGACGGGCTGTAGCGGGGTCGGTGGGCCGGTTGGGCGACGGGTCAGCGGGCGGGTGGGGCGGCTGGTCAGCGGGCCGGTCGGGCAACGGGTCAGCGGGTCGTGCCGCAGACCCGAAGAACCGGTGGACGACAGCGCACGGCTGATCTCCGGAACACGTGGGGTGCACCGGAGGTCAGCCACGGGAGCGGATCCAGGCGGGTGGCCGTGAATCCGGCGCCGGGCCCTGTCGGTCTTTCTTCGAGGTGTCGCGAAACCTGTGGCTTGTCGGTCTCGGTCCGGGGTGCTGCTGGCCTGGTGGACGGGGGTGGTCAGTCGGGTTGCAGGGTTCGTCGGAGGGGTGGGTCGGAGGTGTGTTGTCGTTGGCCGCGGCGGATGT
>SLRZ01000288.1 GCA_007130695.1 Nitriliruptoraceae bacterium | reverse complement strand
GCCAGCCGGTAGACGTTGGCCTCGCGCGAGCGGTAGTCCCCGCCCTTGACCGTGTCGTAGAACAGGCGGAAGACCGAGTCACCCTCGCCGTGGTAGTCCTTGGCGGCGTTGATCCCGCCCTGGGCCGCGATCGAGTGCGCCCGACGCGGGGAGTCGTGGTAGGTGAACGCCTTGACGTTGTAGCCGAGCTCACCCATGGTCGCCGCCGCCGAGGCGCCACCGAGGCCGGTGCCGACCACGATCACCTCGAACTTGCGCTTGTTGTTCGGCGCCACCAGACGCATGTCGAACTTGTGGTTGTCCCACATCTTTTCGATGGGCGCGTCGGGGACCTTCGAGTCCAGCGTCATTGCTTGGCTCCAGTGCGGGTGCGGGCAGCTACGAGATGATGCCCAGCTGCACGGCGATCGGGAACGACAGGTTGGGCACGACCACGATCACCGCGAAGGCGATCGCGAACGCCCGCCGCCAATGGTTGAAACGCGGGTTGTTCCACCCCATGCTCTGGAACAGGCTCCAGGAGCCGTGGTAGAGGTGGAAGCCCAGTGCCAGGTTGGCCAGCAGATAGAAGCCGGCGGACGCCGGGTTCTGGAAACTGGCCACGGTGCGGTCGAAGACGGAACCGTCGGGGTCGGGGTTCGCCCAGCCCAGGGTGATGTCGGCCACGTGGAAGAGGATGAACAGCAGCACGATCACGCCGGTCCAGCGCATCGTGCGGGACGCGAAGTCCGCCGCGACGAAGTCCCGTCGACTGCGGTAGCTCTCCGGCCGCGCCTTCTTGTTCATCACCGTCAACTGGTAGGCGGCCACCACGTGCAGGACCAGCGCCACGATCAGCACGCTGCGCAGCAGCCACAGGGTCGCGCCCTGCGCGATGATCGGCGACATCAGGTCCTGGCGCAGGAACTCGGCGTACTCGTTGATGTAGTCGGCGCCCTGGTAGAGCTTGAGGTTGCCGATCATGTGGGCGAGCACGTAACCCATCCACACGATGCCGGTGATGGCCATGACGTACTTCTTGCCCAGCGCCGAGCCGTACAGCTCGAGCAGGAAGGGCCTGCGGGCCGCCGGGCCGCGCTCGGTGACCTTGCTCGCCATGGTCTCCCTCGAAGGTGTCGCCGTCGTCCGGGTACCCGGCGGGGTGGGTCACCGCCGGATCGTCGCGAGGGCGCGGCCGCCGAGGCGACCCCTCCCGCGGTCGGTGCCCGAGCCTAGCACCGGCCTTCCTTCGACCCTCAGCCACCGTCGTGGCACCGACCATGGGCCGGGCCCCGCCCGCCGAGAAGTGGTTGGATCGACGCCGACGTGCAGCAGCGCCGCGACGCCGACCGGAGGATGCATGCAGCCCCCGAAAGCCGACATGGGCCCGTTCGAGGCCGTCAACCACTTCTTCCATCACGCAGCCGAGATCACCCGCATCTCCGACAGCGCGATCGACGTCCTGTCGGGCACCTACCGGGAACTGCAGGTCCAGGTACCGGTCCGCCACGACGACGGCCGGATGGAGGTCGTCTACGGCTACCGGGTCCAGCACAACGGTGCCCGGGGCCCGTACAAGGGCGGCATCCGCTACCACGCCGAGGCCGACCTCGACGAGGTCCGTGCACTGGCCTCGCTGATGACCTGGAAGACCGCGCTGGTCGACCTGCCCTTCGGTGGCGCCAAGGGTGGCGTCCAGATCGACCCCTCGCACATGAGCCCCGCCGAACTCGAGCGGCTCACCCGCCGCTACACGGGCCAGATCAGCAGCGTCCTCGGACCCACCCGTGACATCCCCGCGCCCGATATGAACACCGACGCCCAGACGATGTCGTGGATCCTCGACGAGTACGGGCGCAAGTACGGGCACACCAACCAGATCGTGACCGGCAAGCCCATCGCGCTGGGCGGATCCCAGGGTCGCGAGGAGGCCACCGGCCGGGGTGCCGTCGTCACCGGCGACGCCGCGCTGCGCGACCTCGGCCGCGACGTCGAGGGCGCCACCCTGGCCATCCAGGGTTTCGGCAACGTCGGCTCCTGGGCGGCACGCCTCGCCCGTGACCGCGGCTACCGGGTCGTGGCGGTCTCCGACGTGCACGGGGCCATCCACGCCGATCAGGGCCTCGACATCGGCGAGGTCCGCGCCCACCTCGCCGAGACCGGCAGCGTGGTCGACTGTCCGGGCAGTGAGCCCATCTCCAACGACGAACTGCTGGGGTTGGACGTCGACGTGCTGATGCCGGCGGCGCTCGGCGGGGTGATCACCGACGAGAACGCCGGCGACATCCGCGCCGACGTGATCGTCGAGGGCGCCAACCACCCGGTCACTCCGCTCGCCGACGCCGAACTCACCGAACGCGGCATCGTCGTGGTCCCCGACATCCTCGCCAACGCCGGCGGGGTCATCGTCAGCTACTTCGAGT
This sequence comes from Nitriliruptoraceae bacterium, assembly GCA_007130695.1. GTDB lineage: Bacteria > Actinomycetota > Nitriliruptoria > Nitriliruptorales > Nitriliruptoraceae > SKLC01. The sequence goes on along the minus strand of SLRZ01000288.1, from coordinate 3,017 downwards.
GGGTGCAGAACAACCAGGAGCTGCACTGGAGCCACGACGACGTCGTCGGCCGCCTCGAGCACAAGCTCGACCAGGCCTACCGCACCGTGCGGGACTTCCAGGACCGCCACGAGGGCATCAACCTGCGCCAGGCCGCCTTCGCCCTCGCGGTCGACCGGGTCGTCGAGGCCGCTTCGCTGCGCGGTTACCTCTGACCCGGGCGCGGTACCACGCGGCCCCGGGCCGGTCACATCGAGGCGGGACGGGGCCCACGCCTCGCCGCGGAGGGGGACCTACGCCTCACCGCGGGGCAGCAGCCCCATCGCCTCCTGCGCGCTGGCCAGCGTCGGCGCGGCGATCGCTCGGGCCTTCTCCGCGCCCCGCTCGAGCACGCGGGCGACCTCCCCACGGTCGTCGGTCAGTTCCGCGTAGCGCTCCTGCACCGGCCGGAGCCGCTCCACCACCGCCTCGGCGACCGCGCCCTTGAACGCCCCGTAGCCCCGGCCGTCGTACTCGGCCGCCAGCCCGTCGATCTCCCGCCCCGTCACCGCGGCGAAGATCTCGAGCAGGTTGGACACCCCGGGCTTCTCGTCACGGTCGTAGCGGATGTCGGCGGCCGAGTCGGTGACCGCGCTCTTGAACTTCTTCTCGATCTTCTTCGCCTCGTCGAGGACCCGGACGATGCCCTTCTCGCTCGACTGCGACTTCGACATCTTCGTCGTAGGGTCCTGGAGGTCCATGACCCTCGCCGCCGCCGTCGGGTGGATCGCCTTCGGCAGCGCGAACACGTCGCCGAAGCGGTGGTTGAAACGCTGCCCGATGTCGCGTGCCAACTCGATGTGGTGGCGCTGGTCCTCGCCCACCGGCACCTCGTCGGCGTGATAGAGCAGGATGTCCGCGGCCTGCAGCACCGGGTAGTCGAACAGCCCGGCGCTGACGGACTCGCGCCCCTCGGACTTCTCCTTGAACTGCGGCTGCTTGCGGAGCTCACCGAAGCTCGTCACGCAGTTCAGCAGCCAGGCGCACTCCGCGTGCTCGTGGAGATGGGACTGGACGAACAACACCGAGCGCTCCGGGTCCACACCCACCGCCAGCATCCCGGTCGCCAGGTCCACCGTGCGCTGTCGCAGCGTGGCCGGGTCGTGCTCGTTCGGTGACGTGATCGCGTGCAGATCGACCACGCAGTAGATGCAGTCCGCCCGGTCCTGCATGCCGACCCAGTTGACCCAGGCACCCAGGAGGTTGCCCAGGTGCGGCTCGCCCGAGGGTTGCATGCCGGAGAAGACGCGGGTCACGGTTGGCCTCGTTGCTCTCGATCGGGGCGCGACCCGCGTTGAGCTGGGTCGATCGCCGAGGGCGGCGCGGTCCGGGTCGTTCACCCACACCGTCGATGCAGGCGGACCGCGGACCCGCGACGGTAGCGTTCGACGGCCGGGCCACTCCAGCGGGGAGGCGTATGCGCTTCGACCTCGACACCCTCGTCGACGGGGAGCTACGGCTCCGCCGCGCCACACCCGAGGACGTCCCCGCCATCCTGCGGATCTGTCAGGACCCCGAGATCCAGCGGTGGACCCGTGTCCCCTCGCCCTACCTGGAGCACCACGCCCGCTCGTTCGCGTCCCTGTCGTCCCGCGCGGGCGTCGAGGAGGGAACGGGAGCGCACCTGCTCGCCGTCGACACGGCGACGGACGTCGTCCTCGGGGCGGTCGGGCTCTCCCTCGATCTCGCCGACCTCGCCGGCGAGGTGGGGTACTGGGTGGCCCCCGAGGCCAGGGGGCGGGGCGTGGCCACCCGGGGGACCCGCCTGGTGTGCCGGCTCGGACTCGAGCGGTTACAGCTCGGCTACATCGGGCTGGAGGCTGCGGCCGACAACGCCGCATCGAACGCCGTCGCCCGCCGGCTCGGCTTCACCCTCGAAGGCACCCGCCGGGCCGCCATGATCGCCGGTCCTGCCGGCGACCCCGCGGCGCCGCGCTGCGACAGCAACGTCTGGGGGCTGCGGCCGGGCGAGCTGCGCTGACCGTCCGACAGATCACCGTCGACCGCCCGGGGCCGCCCTCGATCACCCCTCGCTCTCCCTCCGACGTCGGTGGCCGAACGCCTCTAGGCGCCGACCGGGGGCCCAGTAGCGTTATCCCGTGGGCGCCTCCCCGGGCGCTCCGGACGGTGGAGGACGGACCCGTGCCACACATCAGCATCGTCACCCTCGGAGTCGACGACCTGCGGAACGTGGCCCGCTTCTATGAAGCGCTCGGCTGGCGGATCTCCCCCGCCTCCGTGGACGGCACCGTCACCTTCCTCCAGGGCGACAACATCGCTCTGAGCCTGTTCGACCGTCACGGCCTCGCCGAGGACGCGCACCTCGCCGCGGGACGCCCGACGGGTTTCCGAGGGGTGGCGCTCGCGACCAACGTCGGGTCGGAGGAGCAGGTCGACGAGACCCTCCGGACCGCGAACCGGGCCGGCGGCCGGATCCGCAAGGCTGCGAGGCACACCGACTGGGGCGGCTACTCGGGCTACTTCGAGGACCCCGAGGGCCACCTGTGGGAGGTCGCGTACAACCCGCACTTCGACCTCCTCGACGACGGTCGGATTTCGTTGCCGCTCGGGGACTGAACGTCGAGGCGCACGTCGGCTGCTTCCGCGCACGGCCCTCGAGGGATGTGTCGCGGAACTTTCCCCAGGTTCGAGTGATCCCACCGGCCAGATGTCACACGCGTGTGCGAACCTGTGTTCATGACCAACAAACCCTTCCCTAGTGACCGCGACCCTCGGGTGGGCCGCGAGATCCCCCGTGCCGACGGCGGTGCCGGGGGTTCTGGCGAGTCCGATGTCGGCCACGACCACCCCGGTCCTGACGGGTCCTGCACGCCGGGGGCTGGCCACGACTCGCCTGGCCCCGCCGAGTCCCCGACGCCGGGTGCTGGCCACGACGACCCGGAGTCCGCCGACGAACACCCCAGTGCCGACGGCGATGGCGGTGGCGAGGTCGAAGCCGCAGCCGACGCTGGCGACGGCGCCGGCGAGCCCGGTTTGGT
>SLRZ01000024.1 GCA_007130695.1 Nitriliruptoraceae bacterium | reverse complement strand
TCGCCGACCGCATCCCTGGTCACGTCCCTGGGGCCGGCGGCCAACGGTGCGACCGCGGCGTCGATGGCTTCGGCCACCGCGGCGTAGGCGGGGGCGTCGAGTTCGAAGTAGCCGGACCCGGACCCGTCGAGGCCGGGTTGGAGGGCGAGGTAGCGGTGTTCGATCAGCCGCCGTTCACGTTGCCGCTCGAGCTCGGGGCGCAGTTGTGCGACCCGGTCGCGCACGGCGTCGACGAGCCGGTCGGCCTCGAGGCGGGCGAGGCGGGAGAGGTCGGCGAAGCCTTCGTCCAGCTGGGCCCGCTGATCGGCGGACAGGGGCCGGGCTTCGGCCACCACGGCACGGACCTCGGCCCACCCGACCGCACCCGCGCGGAAGGCGGCCCGCAGGTTGGGCATGGAGGGCAACTGTTCGGCGATCGAGCACAGGGCCCGCCGGTCCCCGTAGGTGGCACGGGACTTGAAGGCCAGCAGCCCGTCCAGCGGCAGCGAGGTCCGGCGTTCGGCCAGCCCGTCACGTTGGGTCTTGGCGGTCAGCTCGACCGCGGCGGCCTGGGCGGTGTCGATCGCGCCCATCAGGTCGAACAGCCCACCCAGTTCGCCTCCACCGGGCTCGTCCGGGTCGCTCGCGGCCGCCAGCACGGCGTCCAGCGCCCGGCGGGCGTGGCGCACCTTGTCGCGCAGGTTCGGTCCCACCTCGCCGTCGCCGGTGTGGTAGCCGCCACCGCGCTCGCGGGCGACGTGGCGGTGTCGGCCGTCGTGGTGGGACGGCCGGCAAACGGGGCGGGAACAGAACGACATGAGGAGATCGAGTATGCGTTCGATGAGCGATCGGTGCAAGTGTTTCAGGTCCGGGGCTGTGGAAGTTCTCGCTGCGCGCTCCGACGATGCGCCACGAGCGCGCCGACGGTGGTGCGGGCGGTCGCGGCCGTCCACAGGAGGCGGCGGCGCTTCCAGGAGGCGAGGCGGCCGTACACCGGGCGCGGAGGCGGCGGAGTCGGGGCACGGGAGGGCCGCGGCAGCTCCCCGGGCCTGCCCCCGTCCGCGGGCCAGAGTCCGGTGGGACCAGACCGGCGGTCGCCCGGTAGCGTTCGACTGAACGTGTCCGAACTCGCGGAAGATTTTCGATGACCGTCGAAATCGTGATCCTCGCCGTCCTCATCGGCGTGATCGTGCTCGGCATGGCCGCCGGCCTCGTGGTCACCCGGCGTCGTGGCCCGGAGCACGGGCGCGCGGAGCAGTGGACCGACGCCGGTGGTGACACGCTCGATCGCGGGGGCACGGCCACCGAGGCCGCGCCACCCGCGGAGACCGACGAGGCGACGTCCGCAACCGACGTCGAGATCCCGGACACGCCCGAGGCCATCACGCCGGAGGCGCCCCCGGTTCCGGAGGCGCCGCCGGTCGAAGAGGTGGAGGAGCCGCTCACCACGCGGGAGCGCTTCCGGCGCCGGCTCACCCGCACCCGCAACACCCTCGGTGCCTCGGTGGCCGACCTGTTCGGTCGCGGCGTCACCGACGAGGCCTGGGAGGGCCTCGAGGAGGCGTTGATCGCCGCGGACGTCGGCGTGACGGCGACGATGGAGATCGTCGAGGAACTCCAGCGCCGGGCCCGCGAAGAGGGGGCGACCACCGGTGCGGCCGTGCTCGAACTGCTCAAGCAGGAGTTGCGCGCCGCCCTGGGCGTCCCGGACCGCAGCCTGGCGCGGACCAGCGACGACGACCCGACCGTGTGGCTGATCACCGGGGTCAACGGGACGGGCAAGACGACCACGATTGGCAAGCTCGCCGCCATCGAGCAGCGGGAGGGCCGCAGTGTGGTGCTCGCCGCCGCCGACACCTTCCGCGCCGCCGCCGCCGACCAGCTCGGCATCTGGGCGGAGCGCACGGATGCGCGGCTGATCCGCAAGGACGAGGGCGCCGACCCGGCCGCCGTGGCCTACGAGGGCTACCAGGCCGCCAAGGCCACCGACGCCGACCTGCTCATCGTCGACACCGCCGGGCGCCTGCACAACAAGCGCGAGCTGATGGACGAGCTCGGCAAGGTCAAGCGCGTCGTGGAGAAGCAGGCCGGACCGCTCGAGGAGACCCTCCTGGTCCTCGACGCGACCACCGGGCAGAACGGCATCGCCCAGGCCCGGGCCTTCCTCGAGGCCGTCGAGGTGACCGGCATCGCGCTGACGAAACTGGACGGCTCGTCCAAGGGCGGGATCGTCGTGGCCGTCCAACGGGAGCTGGACCTGCCGGTCAAGCTGGTGGGCCTCGGTGAGGAGATCGACGATCTCGCCCCGTTCGACCCGGATGCGTTCGTGGACGGGCTGTTCGCCGACCTCGACGTCTGACGGCCCGCCGCTACCCTCGCGGCCCGACACCACCCGCCGAATGAGCCACGAGGCCCGCTGTGTTCGACACGCTCTCCAGCAAGCTCGACGCCGCGCTCGACCGCGTCAAGGGACGCGGTCGGCTCGACGAGAAGACCGTCGACGCGACGCTGAAGGAGATCCGTCTCGCCCTGCTCGAGGCGGACGTGAACTTCAAGGTCGTCAAGGGGATCGTCGAACGGCTCCGTGAGCGCCTGGTCGGCGAGGAGGTGGCCGCCGCGCTCAACCCCTCGCAGCAGGTGATCAAGGCCGTCGACGAGGAACTCAAGCGTGCGCTCGGCGGCGAGAGCGTCGGGCTGGAGCTCAAGGGCTCCCCGGCCGTGATCGTGCTCGCCGGGCTGCAGGGCTCCGGGAAGACGACCGCCGCCGGCAAGCTCGCGCGGCTGCTGAAGTCCAAGGGCCGCCACCCCATGCTGGTGGCCTGCGACCTGCAGCGTCCGGCCGCCGTGCAGCAGCTCAAGATCGGCGCCGACAAGGCCGGCGTGCACGTCTACGCCCCGGTGACCGAGGGCGACCCGGTGCCGGTCGCCGCCGAGTCCCTCGACAAGGCCCGCGAGACCGGGTGCGACGTGGTGATCATCGACACCGCGGGTCGCCTGCACGTCGACGAGGAGCTGCTCGCCCAGGCGAAGTCGATCAAGGACGTGGCGGCCGAGAAGGCCGGCAGCCTCGAGACGCTGTTCGTCATCGACGCGATGATCGGCCAGGAGGCCGTCAACGTCGCCAAGGCGTTCCAGGACTCCGTGGGCTTCGACGGGGTGATCCTGTCCAAGCTCGACGGTGACGCCCGCGGCGGTGCCGCGCTGTCGGTGCGCGAGGTCACGGGCCAGCCGATCAAGTTCGCCTCGATCGGGGAGAAGCTCGAGGACTTCGAGGCGTTCCACCCCGACCGCATGGCGTCGCGCATCCTCGGCATGGGCGACGTGATGACGCTCATCGAGAAGGCGGAGGAGACCTACTCCGAGGAGGAGGCCGCCCAGGCCGAGCAGGCCCTGATGTCGGGCGACTTCACCCTCGAGGACTTCCTCCAGCAGATGCAGATGCTGAAGAAGATGGGTCCGCTGCAGGGACTGCTCGGGATGCTGCCCGGGATGGGCAAGCAGCTCAAGGACGTCGACGTCGACGACAAGCAGCTCGCCCGGGTGGAGGCGATCATCCGCTCGATGACCCCCGAGGAACGGGCCAAGCCCAAGATCCTCAACGGCCGGCGCCGCAAGCGCATCGCCGCCGGGTCGGGCACCACCGTGCCGGAGGTCAACCGGCTGGTGAAGCAGTTCGGCGAGATCCAGAAGATCATGAAGTCGGCGTCGAAGATGCAGGGCCAGCAGGGCGCGAAGCCCAAGGGCAAGAAGGGCCAGGCCGGCCAGGCCGCGGCGCTGCAGCAGCTGCAGCAGCGTGCCGGCGGCGGCATGCCGGGCGGCATGGGCGGCTTCCAGGGCCTCCAGCCCGCCCCGAAGAAGGGTGGCAAGCGCCGCTGAGGCCGCCCGGCCACGACACCGGGCGCGCCACGCCACCGGCACGTCGTCCGCTCGAGGTCGCCCGTTCGAGGTGACCGTGACCCGCGAGGTCCGAAGTGCTCTACCAGCCGATCCTGGTCATCCACGTCGTCGCGGCGGCCCTGCTCATCGGTGGTGGGCTGCTGCTCGCCGCCTCGGGCTTCGGCCTGCTGGCGCTGGAGCGCGCCCGTGAACTGCTGCCGTGGGCGCGGCTGGCGATGGCCTCCTCGCCGCTGACCGTCGGTGCCGGGTTCCTGCTGTTCGCCAGCGGTGGTCACCTCGCCGGCAGCCAGTGGTCGTTCTCGGAGGGCTGGATCACGGTCTCGGCGGGGGTGCTCGCGGTCCTCGGGATCGCCACGATCGTGCTGTACGTGCGTCTGGGAAGGCTGGTCGAGGAGATCCGCGTCCTGGGCGAGGGCACGGTCACCGGGGAGCTCCGCGAGCGGCTCGCCTCGCCGGTGCTGTGGGCAATCGCCCACGCCCTGGTCTTCACCGGGCCGGCCTTCATCGCCGTGATGGTGCTCAAGACCGCGTTCGCGGAGACGGCCCTCTGGCTCGGCGGTGGCGCGGCGCTCGGCGTCGTCACCGGGGTGCTCTTCGCGCGACGAGGTACCCGGGTCGGCCTCGCGGCCGGGGAGCAGGCCCGGTAGGCTCTGTGACGTGCCGGGCTCGAGGCTCCCCTCCTGTCCGGCCGTGTCGCTCCCTTCAGGGGTGCCACGAGGCGCGCGGGCACCGTGCGCCGTCCCCAGGGTCGTCCTCCGCCCCACCGTCCGCGTCACCACGACGACGTGCGACCGTGCGGGTCCGGGCCGGCCGAAACCCGGCGCATCATGCGCCGCCGACGTCGAAGGCAACCGAACATGGCCGTCAAGCTCCGCCTGCGCCGCGAGGGCGCGAAGAAGGCACCGCACTACCGCATCGTCGTCGCCGACTCGCGGGCCCCCCGCGACGGGCGCTTCCTCGAGATCATCGGCGAGTACCACCCGCTGTCGCAGCCCTCCGAGATCAAGCTCGACGGCGAGCGTGCCCTGCACTGGCTGCGCAACGGCGCCCAGCCGACCGACCAGGTCAAGAAGCTGCTGCGCATCGAGGGTGTCTGGGAGGAGTTCAAGCCCGGCGACAAGCCCAAGCGCGACCGCAGCGCCGGGGGCGAGAAGGTGAAGCTGTCGAAGAAGGCCAAGGCCAAGGCCGCCGAAGAGGCCGAGCAGGCCGCCGAGGCGAAGGCCAGTGCGGCCGCCGAGGCCGCCTCCGACGACACCGCCGAGGGCGGCGAGGAGGAGTCGTCTTGAGGTCCGAGAACGTCCTGGAGTTCGTGGCCAAGCAGCTGGTCGACCACCCCGACGACGTGCGCATCGAGGCCGAGGAGGACGACCGCGAGGTCGTACTCAACCTCCACGTGCACGACGAGGATCTGGGCAAGGTCATCGGCAAGCGTGGCCGGACCGCCAAGGCGATCCGGACGCTGGTCAAGGCCGCCGGTTCGCTCGACGACGAGAACATCACCGTCGAGATCGTCGACTAGCACCGCGTTCGCGGCCCGGCGCGGCCGGGTGCTCCTTCACGAGAGGGTTGGCGGTTGCCGACACCCGATGAGCAGCTGGTCGTGGTCGCACGGGTCGTCAAGGCCCACGGCATCCGCGGTGAGGTCTCCTGCGAACTCCTCACCGACATCCCGGACCGTCTCGTCGCCGGGACCCCGGTGACGCTGGGCGGGCGACCCACGACCGTCGCCAGCAGTCGTGCCCACCAGGGGCGGCTGCTGGTGCGCTTCGAGGACGTCACCGACCGCACCGCCGCGGAACTGCTCCGCGGTCTGGAGGTTCGGGCAGCCCCGCTGGAGCCGGCCGAGCACGAGGTCTACTTCGCCCACGAACTGGTGGGCATGCGGGTGGTCGACACCGAAGGCGTCGACCTGGGCAGTGTCCGTGCCCTGGTCGACCTGCCCGATGCGGCCGAGTACGACCTGCTGGAGGTCGAGCGCGTCGACGGCAGTCGGTGGCTGCTGCCCGCCGTCGACGACTACGTCGGGATCGAACTCGACGAGCACGACGACGAGCGCCTGGTGGTCATCGATCCGCCCGCCGGCCTGCTCGACGACGTGGTCGGCTGACCGGGGCGACCAGAAGCGCCCGAGGATGCACGCAGAAGCGCTCGAGGACGCACGGCAGGAGACCACCGCAGATGCGCATCGACGTGCTCACGATCTTCCCCGAGTGGTTCGGCGGGCCCTTCGACGTCTCCCTGCTGGGCCGGGCGGCGGCCGACGGCACGCTGGACCTGCGGGTGCACGACCTGCGCGACTGGACGACCGACCGTCACCGCAGCGTCGACGACGCGCCGTACGGGGGTGGGGCGGGCATGGTGATGCGGCCCGACGTGTGGTTCGCGGCCGCCGAGGCCGTGTGGAACGACCTGCCCGCCTCGGCCACGACCGGGCGTGACGCTCCTCCGCCCGGGGCGGCCTTCGAGGTCGGGGGAACACGTCCGCGCACGGTGCTGTTGACCCCGCGGGGCGTGCCGCTGACCCAGCCGCTGGTCCGCGAACTGGCTGCGGAGCCCCGCCTGGTGCTGTGCTGTGGCCGCTACGAGGGCATCGACGAACGGGTGCACGAGGACGTGGCCACCGACGAGGTCTCGATCGGGGACTTCGTGCTGCTCGGCGGCGAGGTCGCCGCCGCCGCGCTGGTCGAGGCCGTGGTCCGTCTCCTTCCGGGGGTGGTGGGCAACGCCGACTCCCCGCTCGACGAGTCGTTCTCGAACGGGCGTCTCGAGTACCCCCACTACACCCGCCCGCTGGCCGTCCGGGGCCGAGAGGTCCCCGAGATCCTGCGCTCCGGTGATCACGGGCGCGTCGAGGAGTGGCGGGCGGCCCGGGCCGAGGAGTTGACCCGGCGACGTCGACCGGACCTGCTCGAGGGCTGACGAGCGGCGCGGGTTGCCGCGTGAGGGTCGCGCCCGTATCCTCCCCTCGAGCGCAGCGCACGTCGCTGTCGGCCCACGACGCCCTGGCCCGCCCGTCTCCCGCGCACCGTCGCTCGAGGCAGGCCATTCTCTTCGCCCCGCGGCGAGCAACGCGGGCCACGTGTCCCCACGCCCCATCCATCGGAAGCTGCATCATGAACAAGGTCGACGTCGTCGAGAAGTCGCGCCTGCGCGACGACATCCCGGAATTCTGGCCCGGGGACTCCGTCAAGGTCCACGTCAAGGTCGTCGAGGGCACACGGTCCCGCATCCAGGTCTTCGAGGGTGTCGTGATCGCCCGCAAGGGTGGCGGACTGCGCGAGACCTTCACCGTGCGCAAGGTCAGCTTCGGTGTCGGGGTGGAGCGCACCTTCCCCCTGCACAGCCCCGTCATCGACCACATCGAGGTGTCGCGTCGCGGCTCCGTGCGTCGGGCGAAGCTGTACTACCTGCGCGACCGGGTCGGCAAGAAGGCGCGGATCAAGGAACGTCGCGAGCCCACCAACCGCTAGGAGCCGCTCGCGTCTCGACACGCCACGAGGGCGCCGACCGGCGCCCTCGATGCCTGTTCCCGGCGCGGCGCGGCGCGGGGCGCGCGGGCCCGTCACGTGCCGCGAGGTTTCGACCCCACGCCGGTAGGCTTGCCACAATGTCTGATTTCGAGCGTCCCGCCTCCGATGAGGCCGTCGAGCCCCCCACGGACGGTGGGGCCTCGAACGGCCCCCAAGACGACGCGGTGGGTCCCGTGGGCGCTTCTCCCGTCGAGCCCGAGAAGCGCAAGGGGCGCGAGAAGGCCAAGGGTGGTGGCTCGGGTTCGTTCCTCCGGGAACTGCCCGTGTTGCTGCTGATCGCCTTCGTCCTGGCGTTCCTGCTGCGCACGTTCGTCGTCCAGGTCTTCTACATCCCGTCGAGTTCGATGGAGGCCACGCTCCAGATCAACGACCGCATGGTGGTGGAGAAGATCACCAACCATTTCCGTGAGCCGCGGCGCGGGGAGATCTGGGTCTTCGAGGGCGACGAGTTCGGCGCCGCGCCCGAGGGGCAGAACGGTGCGCAACGCGCCGTGCGGGTCGTCGGCCAGTTCATCGGCCTCGTGCCGGCCAGTGCCCGCGACTTCGTCAAGCGGGTCATCGGCCTGCCGGGTGACGAGATCCTCATCGACGAGGGACAGGTCTTCGTCAACGGCGAGCCCCTCGACGAGCCCTACGTGCTCTACGACGACCAGTCCGACTTCGGCCCCGTCACCGTGCCCGAGGACCGCCTGTTCTTCCTCGGCGACAACCGGCCGAACTCGTCGGACTCCCGGCGCTCGCTCGGGTTCGTCCCGACCGACCACCTCGTGGGCCGTGCCGCGGTCATCATCTGGCCCGTCGACAACGGTGGCCTGCTCACCGGCACCACCCACGAGGTACCCGACCGACGGGAGACGACGGGTGAGGGTGACGGCGCCCACGGAGGGGTCGGGCAGGACGCCGAGGACGCCGCGGCCGCCGGTCCCGAGCCGGGGGCCCGCACCGTCGCCGGGCTGCCGCCGGCGCACTGAGCGCGACCGCGCCTACAGCGCCAGGGTCAACTGGTCGAGCGCCGCGATCGGGGTCCACGAACGGCGGTGCAGGTCGCAGGGACCGTACGTGTGCAGTGCCTCGCGGTGCACGGGCGCCGGGTAGCCCTTGTTGGAGGCGAAGCCGTAGGGCGGAAAGCCCGGTGCGAGTTCACGCATCATGGCGTCGCGGGCGACCTTGGCGACGATCGAGGCCGCCGCGATCGAGGCGCAGTGGGCATCCCCCCGGATGATCCGTTCGTTCACCGTGCCGTAGTCCGACAGGAAGTCCCAGGAGCCGTCCAGCAGGATCGCGTCGGGCCGTAGCGGGAGGTCGTCCACCGCCCGCCGGGCCGCCAGGCGTCGTGCGGTGCTCAGGCCCAACCGGTCGATCTCGTCGTTGCCGGCGTGGCCGAGCCCGATGCCCAGCGCGAAGCGTTCCAGCCGGGCGGCCAGGTGCTCGCGTTCCTCGGGCCGCAACAGTTTCGAGTCGCGCAGCTTGTACAGCCGCCGGGTCCGCGGCAGGACCACCGCGGCATAGGTGACGGGCCCGGCCCACGCGCCGCACCCCACCTCGTCGACGCCGGCCACGACCGATCCGAGGTCCCAGTGGACCCGTTCACGCCGCAGGGACGGCGCGGGGGTGCGCCGTCGGGTGCGTGTGGGGGAGGGGCCGGCCATGGGCCGGGAGGCTACCTCGCGGGGGCCGGCGGCTGTGGGGGTACGATCGGCGTCCCCGCCGCCCCCGCACCGGGCACGTTCCTCGCCGGTGTCTGCGCCGTGTGGCCGCCTCGACCAGGGAGCCGTGACGATGGGCTTCAACGCGACACGTCGGTACCGCGACGACAAGCGCAACGACCTCATCCTGCTCGCGGTCGCGATCGTCGTCATCGTCGCGCTGCTGGCCTGGGGTTTCGGGCTGTTCTAGACGCCGGTCCACGATCGCACCCATGGCCGAACGGGCGGGTCAGGGGTCGTGGCCGGGCTCGAGGTCGAGGACCGCCTGGAAGCCCAACTGCCGCAAGGGTCCCTCGTCGTGGGCGGCCGCGACCGGCGCCAGCACGTGGCACACGTGATCGCCGGTGGACCGCCGGTCCAGGATCCGGCCGACGACCCGGTGGGGGCACGCCTCGAGCAGCGGGACGCCACCCGGGCCCGGGCTCCAGGCGAGGTCGTCGAACTTGTCGGTCTCGTCGCCGGTGGTGGAGCCGAACCACTCGGCGAGGTCGCGCTGGTCGTGGGTGAGGAAGTGCACCGCGAGGTGGTCGGCGCGTTCGGCGACCCGGAAGGTGTGGTTGGTCACCGACAGGAAGACCGCCAGGCGGGGCGGGTGCACGCTGCACTGGGTGAGGAAGCCCACCACGCACCCCGACCGTTCGCCGTCGGGGGCGGTGGTGGTCACGACCACCATCGGGTAGTCGAGTTCGGTGAGCAGCCGGGTGAGGCCGGAGAGCTCAGGCACCGGGGTCGGCTCCGCTCGCACCGTCGCGCAGGAGGTAGCGCAGGTAGAGCTCGTCCCCGGCGGTCAGTACCTGGGCGAGCTCGAACCTGGTGAGCGCGGGCCGCGGCTCGTCCGCGATGATCCGTGAGGGGTCCCCGCCGACCAGCGGGGCGATGGTGAGACACAGCTCGTCGAGCAGGCCCGCGGTCAGCAGTTCGGCCATCAACGCGGTGCCGCCCTCGCACAGCACGATCCGGTGACCCCGCGCGTGCAGCGCCTCGAGGGCCGTGGTGACCTCGACGTGCTCCGTGCCGGCGAGTACGACGTCGGCGACCTGCGAGGCACGCTCGCGGGTGCCCGCGTCGCTCGCCTCGGTGGTGAGCACGACCGGTCGGGTCTCGGCCTGCGTGAACGAGGGCCGGTCCCAGTCGAGCTGGAGCGAGCGTGAGACCACCGCGAGGGTGGGGGCCGGCCGCTGTCCCCGTGCCTCGCGCTCCGACTGCACCTGCGGGGAGAGCCGGATCGGGGGGTAGCGCTCCGCGCGGAACGTCCCGGCGCCGACGAGCACCACGTCGGCCAGCGAGCGCAGCAGCGCGAACACGGTCTGGTCCTCGGGGGAGGACAGGCCGTCGACGCGCCCGTCGATGGCGATCGCGCCGTCGATCCCTGCGACGAAGTTCGACAGCACCCAGGGCCGCGTCGGGTGGGCCGGTCGCTCCTGGTCGCGGTAGACGTCGAGGGGGTCGCCCGCCGTGGCGGGTCGGTGGGCGGCGAAGGCCGGGCGGGTGGCGGTCGGGTCGGTTCGGTCGTTGGCACTCATGCGGCCATCATGCCCGCCCCGCACCGGTCGGGTCGGGCGGGGGACCGGACGAACGACGCCCCCGACCCGGCCGCCCGGCTTTCTCCACAGGCGCCCGGCACCTCGCGGCCGCCGGGCGTCCCCGCCGTCGTAGCGTCGCCACATGAGCAGTTACCACCGCATCGAACTCGCCCTTCCGCCGCCGCACGGCGGGCTGGGACCATTTGGCGAGCAGTTGGCCGCCGACCACCTCGTCGAGGAGGACGGGCTCGAGCTGCTGGCACGCAACTGGCGGCTCGCCGCGGGAGAGCTGCGCGGGGAGCTCGATCTCGTCGCCATCGACCGGGCTGCCGGTGAACTGGTCGTGGTCGAGGTCAAGACCCGCCGGGACGCCGATCGCTTCGGCGGGGCGCTCGCGGCGGTCTCGCCGCGAAAGGCCGCCCGGGTGCGTGCCCTGACCGGGGCGTTCCTCCGCCAGGCCCACCTGCACACCCGCCGGGTCCGCCTCGACGTGGTGGCGATCGACCTCGGCCGCGCCCCGGTGCTCCATCACCTGTTGGGGGCGCTGTGACGCTCGCCCGCGTACACGGCATCGCCCTGGTTGGGCTCGAGGCCCGTCACGTCCGCCTGGAATGTGCCTGCACCCAGGGGTTGCCCGGCCTCCGGCTGACAGGCCTGCCGGACACCACGGTGCGGGAGGCCGAGGACCGCATCAGGACCGCGATCCAGCACTGCGGGCTCACCTGGCCCCAGCAACGCGTGGTCGCCAACCTCGCCCCCGCCGACCTGCCGAAGGTGGGCTCGGGCTTCGACCTCCCACTCGCCGTCGCGGTGCTGATGGCCTCCGGACAGGTCCCGGAGCTCGCCGGCGTCTGGGCCGTCGGCGAAGTGGGCCTCGACGGCAGTGTCCGCGCCGTGCCCGGGGTACTGCCGGCGGCCGCGGGGGCACGCGAGCAGGGGGCACGCCGGCTGCTGGTCCCGGACGCAGCAGCCAGTGAGGCGGCCCTCGTCGAGGATCTCGAGGTGGTCGCCGTGGCGGATCTGGCCGAGGTGGTCGGGGTCCTGCGGGGCATCCGGCCGGCCCGGTTCGCCGCGCCGGCCGCCGCCGCGATCGACCGTGTCGGCCCGGACCTCCTCGAGGTGCGGGGCCAGCCGATGGCCCGACGGGCGCTCGAACTCGCCGCCGCCGGCGATCACCATCTGCTGCTGACGGGCCCGCCGGGGTGCGGCAAGACCATGCTCGCCCGGCGGCTGCCCGGGATCCTGCCGCCGCTCGACGCGGATGCGGCCCTCGAGGTGGCCGCGATCCACTCCGTGGCCGGCGAACGGCCACCCGACGCCCCGCTGGCCATGACCCCGCCGTTGCGTGAACCGCACCACACGGTCTCCGCGGCCGGTCTGGTGGGGGGCGGTGGCGGCGTCCCCCGGCCGGGCGAGCTCAGCCTCGCCCACCGCGGGGTGCTGCTGATGGATGAACTGCTCGAGACGCCGAGGTGGGTCCTCGACGCGCTCCGACAGCCGCTCGAACGGGGCGAGGTGTGCATCACCCGGGCGCGGGCCCGGGTGCGCTACCCCGCGTCGGTACTGCTGGTCGCCGCCACCAACCCCTGCCCGTGCGGCAACCTGGGCAGCCCGTCACGGCCGTGTGCATGCCGGCCCGACCGCATCGAGCGCTACCGGGGCCGGTTGTCGGGCCCGCTGCTGGACCGGCTCGACCTCCAGGTCGAACTGCGGCCCCTCGAACGGGCCCGACTGACCGGGCCGCCGGACGGTGAGTCCACACGGGTCGTGGCCGGCCGGGTGGCCGAGGCCCGTGCCGCGGCCCGGCGGCGCTGGGGTCCGGGTGCCCGCTGCCGCGACGCGACCCCCGCCCAGCTCCGTCGGGCCACGGCCCCGAGGGCCCTGGCGGCCCTGGCGCGGGCGATCGACGCGCTCGGGTTGTCCGCCCGTGCCTTCGACCGCTGTCTGCGCGTGGCCCGCACCGCCGCCGACCTCTCGGGCGACGAACTGGTCGGGGTCGAGCATGTCGAGGAAGCCGTGGCCTACCGCCTGCCCGTCGTGACGGCCGCACCGTGAGCGCTTCGCCGGCCACGGAGCGGATCGCGGCCCCGGGTACGGACCCGGACCTGCTGGCGCGCGTGCTGGCCTGGCTGCTCGCGCCGCGGCGCACCGGTGAGGCGCTGCGGCGGACCTGCCGTGACCGCGCCGAGGGTGGGCCCGACGAACGCCTGCGCGCCGTGCTGCCGGCTCCGGCGGACGGTCAGGCGGACGCGATCGCGTCCATCGCGGGGACCTGGCGGCGCCTCGGTGTGACCGTCGCACTGGTCGGCGACCGCGCCTATCCCGCCGGGCTCGCCGCCGGCTGGCCCCACACCGACGGGCCGGTCCTGCTCGCCTGGACGGGCCAGGCGCCCGGGATCACCCCGGCCGTCGGGCTCGTCGGGGCTCGTCGGGCGACCGGGTACGGCACCGGTGTCGCGTCCTGGCTCTCGGCCACGATCGCCCGCGCGGGTGGCCACATCGTCTCCGGGGGCGCCCGCGGGATCGACGCGGCCGCACACCAGGCGGCGCTCGAGGAGCCGGGAGGAACCACCGTCGTGCTCGGCTGCGGACACGCGGTGTCGTATCCGCGGGGCCATGCGGCGCCGGGTGGGCTGTTCGACCGCGTCCTCGACCACGGCGGCAGCCTGGTGTCCGAACTGCTGCCGCACGAACGGCCCCACGCCGGCAACGTGCGCCTGCGCAACCGCGTGGTCGCGGGCCTCGTGGGCGCGCTGGTCGTGGTCGAGGGCGGCAACCGGTCGGGGGCGCTGGTCACCGCCGGCGCCGCGGCCGACCGTGGGGTCCCCGTGCTGGCCGTGCCGGGTGACATCCGAGCCCCGGGGTCGGCGGCCCCCCACCGGCTGCTCGCCGAGGGCGCCGCTCCCTGCCGGGGACCAGAGGACGTCCTCGACGCGCTCGGTGCGGGCACGTCCTCGGGCCCGGCGCGCGGGCCGACGGGGCCGGACACGCCGGGTGGCGGCACGCTCGGGTTACCCCCCGACGTGGCCCGTGCCCTGCGCGAGGCCTGGCCCCGCCCGGTGCGCGTCGATGACCTCGCCGTCGCCACGGGCCGGTCGGTTCCCGTCCTGCTGTCGGTGCTGACCCAGGGACAGATCGCGGGGGTGCTCGCCGAGAGCCTCGAGGGGGTCCGGCTGCGGCGCGCTCCCTGAGCCTCGTACCGGGACCCACCGGGGCCGATCGGAGGGCACGGGCCGACCCACAGGAGGGAACAACACTTGACACCCCCTACCCGAGCCATCAGGCTCCCCGGGGAACCTGGGGTGGTGAGGGGTCGCTGCAACGAGTGGAGAGGCCGGTGGCGCACGTGGCAGGAGAGCGGCCCCGCCACGCCACCGGTGACGAACCGGCCACACCCGGTTTCCTGCCCGAGCCCTGGGCCGTCGCCGTCGAACTCCTCGTCGAGCACGTGGCACTCGAGCGCGGCCGTCGTGACAACACGGTGGCCGCCTACCGGGGCGATGCGCTCGACCTCGCCCGGACCTGTGTCGACTGGGGCATCGAGCACCCGGCCGAGGTCGGCCGCCTGACCCTGCGTCGCTACCTCGCCTCGCTGGCGGAACGCGAGCTGGCACGGGCCACCATCGCCCGGCGCTCGTCGGTGGCCCGGACCTGGTTCGGGCTCCTCGTCCGACGCGGCGTGGTGCCGAGCGACCCCGCCGCGACCCTCGAGAGCCCGCGTGCGGGACGCCCGCTCCCACGGGTCCTGCGGGTGGACGAGATCGCGCGCCTGCTCGTCGCGCCGGACGCCGACACCCCGGTGGGGCTGCGGGACCGGGCGCTGCTCGAACTGCTCTACGCCAGCGGCGCCCGCGTGTCCGAGGTCTGCAGCCTCGACCTGGCGGCGCTCGACCTGCCCCAGCGGCAGGTCCGGCTCGCCGGGAAGGGCGGCAAGGAGCGGATCGTCCCCCTCGGGGCCCCCGCGGTGGCCGCCTGCCGCAACTACCTCGCCGACGCCCGAGGGCGCCTGGCCGACGGGGACACGACCTCCGCCCTGCTGCTCAACACCCGCGGGGCGCGACTCGGGGTCAGGGACGCCAGGACGGCGGTCGCCCGCGCCGCCCGCGGGGCGGGCCTGGGGCACGTGACCCCCCACACGCTCCGCCATGCGTTCGCGACCCACCTGCTCGACGGCGGGGCGGACCTGCGGCAGGTGCAGGAACTGCTGGGGCACGCCTCGCTGGCCACCACCCAGCGTTACACCCACCTGTCCCGCGGGCGACTCCAGGAAGTCCACGCGCGGGCCCATCCGCGCGCTCGGGCCGCCGGAACGACAGGCGAGGGCTAGGATGGCGCGCACGACGGGGCAGCACGGTCCGACGACGCTGGCGACGGGAGGCCGGGTGGAAGGCCAGGTCCAGGCGTTGTGGGGGCAGTACCGCGACACGGGCTCCCCGGAGATCCGTGAGCAGCTCATCCTCCACTACGCGCCGCTGGTGAAGTACGTCGCCGGGCGCGTGGCCGTCGGCATGCCCCCCAACGTCGAACACAGCGACCTCGTGTCCTACGGCATCTTCGGGCTGATGGACGCCATCGAGAAGTTCGACCTCTCGAAGGGCTACAAGTTCGAGACCTACGCGATCACCCGCATCAAGGGGGCGATCATCGACGAGCTCCGCTCGGTCGACTGGGTCCCGCGGTCCGTACGCGCCAAGGCCCGCAGGATCGAGGCGGCCGTCGCCCGCCTCGAAGCCGAACTGCACCGCAGCCCCACCGACGACGAACTCGCCACGGAACTCGACATCTCCCTCGAGGAGCTCGCGGAGACCCTGACGAAGATGTCGCTCACCTCGGTGGCGGCGCTCGACGAGGTCCTCGACGTCGGCGACGGCGGCGACCGCATCTCGATGGTCGACACCCTCCAGGACCTCAACACGGTGCTGCCGGAGGACTCGCTCGACGAGCAGGAGACCAAGCGCATGCTGCGCTCGGCCATCGGGCGGCTCACGGAGCGAGAGCAGACCGTGCTCGGCCTGTACTACTTCGAGGGCATGACCCTCTCCCAGGTCGGCGACGTGCTCGGGGTCACCGAATCACGGATCTGCCAGATCCACACCAAGGCCGTGATGAGCCTGCGCGCCAAGCTCGCCGAGCGCATCGGCGGCTGACGCGGACCCGGCCCGACGCCCGTGAGTCCCGCTCGACTCCCGGCCGATCCCCGCCGACCGGCACGGGTCCGCCGCCTCGTCCACCGTCCGCGGGCGATCCGTCGCCGGACCGTGCCCACGGCCCGTTAGCGTCGCCCGCGTCGCTCGGCAGTGACGGAAGGGCGCCGATGTGGTCGATGCGGTGCCGGACGGGTCGGCACGGTGGTGGGCCCGCCGGCGGTCCCTGCTGCGGGGCGTCGGGGTACTGGGGGCCGGCGTGCTCCTGGCGTCCGGCGTCGGTGCCGACGCGCTCGTGCCGTCGCCGGCGGTGGCCTCCTCCTCGCAGGAACTCGCGTATTCGCTGCCCGTGCCCGGCGAGGTCCTGCGGGATTTCGAGCCGCCGACCAGCGCTTACGGCCCCGGTCACCGCGGCGTCGACCTCGCCGCGCAGCCCGGTGACCGGGTCGGGGCCGCCGCGGCGGGCCGGGTGGCCCACGCCGGCCCGGTCGCGGGGACCGTGTGGGTGAGCATCGACCACGCCGACGGGATCCGGACCGCCTACGGGCCCCTGCGCACGCCCGCCGTCGCCGCCGGTCAGCGGGTCTCGGCCGGCCAACGGCTCGGTGTGCTGGCCCCCGGCGGGCACGGGCACGGCCACGCGGATGAGGGCCTGCACCTCAGCGCCCGACGAAACGGGGTGCACTTCGACCCGATGACGCTGTTCTCCCACCCGGGCCGGCCCTCGCTGGTCGGGCCGGGGGCACGCGCTCCCGGGGCCGGGGCCACCCCGACGACCCGACCGCCTCCCGCAGTGGGTACGAACGGGGCCCCGACGACCCCCGGTGGCCCACCGCCTCGGCTGGCCCGTCCGGGCCGCCCCGTGGGCGCGGGGTGAGACCCCGGGGCCCGGTGGACGCCCTCCCGTGGGGGCCGCTATCCTCCCTGCAGGGCCCGCCACTCGGTGGGCCTCTCGTCACGCCCATTCCACACGTTCGCCGACGGGCGGCCCCGGTGCTCCACGCTGTTGCGTGGGGTGGGTCGCAGCACCCGGCTCGAGACGGCACCACGCCGTGAGTCGGCCCCGGACGACGCGGGCGGAGGCCCAACCGAACCCGAGAGGAACTTTCGTGGCCGTCGTCACCATGCGCCAGCTGCTCGAGGCCGGTGTCCACTTCGGACACCAGACCCGTCGCTGGAACCCCAAGATGCGTCGCTTCATCTACGGCGAGCGCAACGGCATCTACGTCATCGACATCCGGCAGACCGTCGGATACATCGAGAAGGCGTACTCGTTCACCCGCGACCTGGTCGCCAACGGTGGGCAGGTGCTGTTCGTCGGAACCAAGAAGCAGGCGCGCGAGACCATCGAATGGCAGGCCGGCCGTGTCGGCATGCCCTACGTCACCGAGCGTTGGATGGGCGGCATGCTCACCAACTTCGAGACCATCAAGGGCCGCATCGCCCGCCTCAAGGAACTCGAGGCGATGGAGCAGGCCGGCACCTTCGAACTGCTGCCGAAGAAGGAGGTCCTGCAGCTCAACCGTGAGCACGAGAAGCTGCAGACCAACCTCGGCGGCATCCGCGAGATGGGCAAGCTCCCCGACGCCGTGTGGGTCGTGGACTCCGTCATCGAGGAGCTGGCCGTCAAGGAGGCCAACCGCCTCAAGATCCCGGTGATCAGCATCCTCGACACCAACTGCGACCCCGACATGGTCCAGTTCCCCGTGCCCGGCAACGACGACGCGATCCGCAGCTCCGCGCTGCTGACCCGCATCATCGCCGACGCCGTCGCCGACGGACTGCTGTTGCGGGCCTCGCGCTCGCCCGACGACGAACTGCGCGCGCAGGCGGCGCAGGCCGCCGCCTCCGAGAGCAGCGGACTCGCCGGGGCGTCCGAGCCCAAGGCCGAGTGGGAGATCGAGCTCGAGCGGCAGCAGGCCGCTCAGCAGGCCGCCCACGCCAGCGGCAGCGACGCCGTTCCGGCCGAGGAGCCGGCGGCTGCCGAGCCGGCGCCCGAGGCCGAACAGCCCGCCGGCGAGCAGGCGCCCGAGGCCGAGCAGGCCGAGCCCGCCCCCACCGAGGACCCCCAGCAGGGCTGACCCAGCCACACGCCCCATCGACGGGCCGCGCCGTCAAGGCGCGCGGCCCGTCACGCCCCCAGGAGGCACCCATGGCGATCTCCGCCGCAGACGTCAAGAAGCTCCGTGAGCTGACCAACGCCCCGATGATGGCGTGCAAGAAGGCCCTCGAGGACGCCGACGGCGATCCCGAGAAGGCCGCCGAACTCGTCCGTGAGCGCACCGGCGCCAAGATGGACGCCCGCGCCGCCGACCGCACGGCCGGGGAGGGAATGGTCTACAGCTACCTCCACGCGCCGAGCCCGGGGCTGCCCCCCAAGGTCGGGGTCCTGCTCCAGCTCTCCTGCGAGACCGACTTCGTCGCCAAGGGCGAGACCTTCGGGCAGCTCGCCAAGGACCTGGCCATGCACATCGCCGCGGCCAAGCCCCTGGTGGTGCGCGAGGACCAGGTCGACGAGGACCTGATCTCCAAGGAGCAGGAGTTCGCCCGCAAGGAAGCCGTCGAACAGGGCAAGCCCGACCACATCATCGAGAAGATCGTGGAGGGCAAGGTCAAGAAGGTCTACGAGGACTACGTCCTGCTCAACCAGCCCTTCGTGATGGACGACTCCAAGACCGTCGCCGAGAAGGTCAGCGAGGTCCAGGCCGTCCTCGGCGAGAAGGTCGAGATCGCCCGTTTCGCCCGCTTCGAGGTGGGTGGCTGACCCGTCACGAGCATCGGCTGCGCCCCGGCCCCGGCGCAGCCGTACCGGATGGTCACCAGGTGTAGACGCTCGC
>SLRZ01000213.1 GCA_007130695.1 Nitriliruptoraceae bacterium | reverse complement strand
TGTCGCGACGGTTCTTCGCGAGCGTCGTGGGTCGACCGGCGGTGGATGCGGCCCCGGACGAGATGTTCGCCGTGGTCGCGGCGCTCGCCAATATCAGCGGCCCGACGTTCCGTTCCCTGATGCCGGTGCTCTTCGAGGGACGCCACATCCGTCGTCACCTGGAACTGACCGACGGCGAACTGCGCACCATCGCCACCGCGACGCGTTTCGTCTGGGGTCGCGACGACGTGTTCCAGGACGCCGCCGACGGCGCCCGCGCCGCGGCGCTGATACCGGCAGCGGACCACGTCGAGGTGGCGGGCGGGCACCACCCCTGGTGGGACGACGCGTCACGGTGCGCAATGCTCGTCCGCGAGCACCTCGGCACCGCTGGTGGGCCGGCCACGTCGCAGCGATGAGGCGGACGGTGCGGGTGGCTGTCGAAGGCCTCCGGGGCAACCGGTCGGCCCACCGGCACGACCCGGCATCGGCCGCATCGCCGCACGCCGCCCGCCCGGCGGCCGTCAGCCGGGGGAGCTGCCGATGTTGGCCATCCAGCTGGTCCCGAACCGGTCGACGCAGGCGCCGGAGTAATCACCCCACGGCGCCTGTTCGAGCGGCTCGATGACCTCCCCTCCGTCCGCCAAGGCCTCGTCGTAGCCACGCAGGCTCGGCTCGTCGTCGCCGACCAGCTGTGCGTGCATGATCCGGTCGTCGCTGGACGGGTCGGCGCCCCCCTCGGCGAAGGTCATCATCGTCAGCTCGCCACCGAAGACGGACCGGTAGAAGTCCATCGCCTCGCGGGCCTGGTCCTGGAACTGCAGGTACGGATTCATCTGCACAGCGGTCATGGTCGCGGCCTTCTGGGTGTCGAAACGCGGTCAACCGGTGGTGACTTCCGGGTCTGGCTGCACGATGCTGCGACACCGGCGCGGAACTGGAGAAGGTCCTGGCCATGGGCATGGAGCAAGGGATCCGCATCGCGGTCGGACAGAGCCACGCGGTGCTGGCCGACGGCTGACTCCCGCTCCGACGAGGAGGTGGCCACGTTGCAGGCCAACGGACCGACACTCGGGTGAGGGCAACGGTTGACGGGAGAGCGGAAGCTGTTCACCGTCACCGTCAGTGTCGGGCGACCGCGCCGGCCGGCTCGGGAAAGGAGAACGGCATGCAGGGCATCACCCCCCATCTGTGGTTCGACACGCAGGCCGTGGAGGCGGCCGACTTCTACTGCGAGGTCTTCCCGGACTCGCGGGTCACCGCGAGCGTGACCCTGCCCGCTCCACCGTCCGGCGAGACCGATCTGGTCACCTTCGAGCTGTTCGGCCAACGCTTCATGGCCATCAGTGCCGGTCCGCTGTTCACCTTCAACCCGTCGGTCTCCTTCGCGGTGGCCTGCGAGACCGCCGACGAGGTCGACCGCTACTGGCAGCGGCTGGCGGAGGGCGGGACCGTGCTGATGGAGCTCGGCAGCTACCCCTTCAGTGAGCGGTTCGGTTGGACCACCGACCGGTACGGGCTGTCCTGGCAACTGTCGTTGGCCCCGGGCGGCGTACCGGCCCAGCGCATCACGCCCACCCTGCTGTTCGTCGGCGACGTTCGTGGCCGCGCCGAGGAGGCGATGACCCTCTACACCTCCCTCTTCCCCGACTCCGGCATCGACCTGCTGGTGCCCTACGGGCCCGACGCCGCCCCGGAGGTCGAGGGTGAGGTGATGTACGGCAGCTTCCGGTTGGCCGGGCAGTCGTTCGCCGCGATGGACAGCGGCCTCGCGCACGACTTCGGGTTCAACGAGGCCGTCTCGCTGCTGGTCGAGTGTGACGACCAGGCCGAACTCGACCGCTACACCGACGCGCTGTCGGCGGTGGCCGAGGCCGAGCAGTGCGGCTGGATCAGGGACCGGTTCGGGCTGTCGTGGCAGATCTCCCCGGCCGAACTCGACCGCATGATGGTCGAGGGCTCGAGAGAACAGGTCGCCCGCGTCACCGAGGAGTTCCTGGCGATGCGGCGCTTCGATCTCGACGCGCTCCGGCGTGCCTACCGGGACGGGCCGACGGCGGTCGGCAGCGGGTGACTTTCCGGCGGGCGCGTCGTGGGGACGATGGGGGACGTCAGAGGTCGTAGATGGTGGACTGGACCATCCGAGGACGCTCGGGACCGCCGGACTCGTCCGCCCCGGCCTCGGCGTCGGCCTCGTCGTGCGCTGCGGGCGACGGTGCTACGGAGTCCGGCCCGCCGGAGGGGTCGGGCACGACCGGGTCGTCGGGCCACAACCGTGCACGCAGCCCGGAGGCCCGGTGGACCACCCGGGCGACGCCCGCCCGGACCGTCTCCTCGGAGCCGATCAACGTCACCCGGTCCTGGGCGCGGGTCACGCCCGTGTAGAGCAGTTCACGGGACAGGATCAGCGAGGTCGCGGTCGGCAGCACCACCACGGCGTGGTGGAACTGTGAACCCTGGCTCTTGTGGATCGTCATCGCATGGACGGTCTCGGCGGCGTCCAGGCGGCTCGGCGGGATCAGCCGCGGCCCCTCCGGCGAGGGGAACGCGACCCGCGGGCCGTCGTCGGTGGCCACCACCACGCCCACGTCGCCGTTGTAGATCCGCAGCTGGTGGTCGTTGCGGGTGATCAGCACCGGCCGCCCCACGGGCCACCCGCCCCGGGCACCGGCCGCGTCGCCGCCCAGCCACGACTCCACACGCGGCACCCAGGTGCTCACGCCGAACGGTCCCCGCCGGTGGGCGCACAGCACGCGGGCCTCGTCGAGCGCGGCCAGGGCCCCGTCGGCGTCGCCCTCGGCGGCGGCGTCACGCGACCGGCGGGCGACCGCGGTGACCTCACCGCGCACGGTCGACAGGTCGGTGCCGCTCTCGTCGGTGGCGTCCGGCTCGCGCTCCTGCCAGGCGACGTCGGGGTGCCCGGCGCGCAGGACCGCCATCACCCGGTCGCCGTCCCCGGACTGGATCGCCGCCGCGAGGTCGGCGATCCCGGAGGTCTCCCCGAAGCGGTGCATGCGCTGCAGGACGACGATCCCGTCCCCGATCCCCGGTTCGGTGACCTCGCCGATCCCGTCGAGATCCTCGCCGGTGGTCTCCTGCAGCGCCCGGCGTGCCGGCGCGCTCAACCGCAGGCCTCGCAGGGCCGGGCCGACGATGTCGCCCAGCACGGCGCCGGCCTCCACCGACCGCAACTGCTGGGGGTCGCCGACCAGGACCAGGCGGGTCTGTTCGGGCAGCGCGTCGATGAGCTTGGCCATCAGCGCGAGCGACACCATCGACGCCTCGTCGACGATCACGACGTCGTGGGGGAGCGGTTCGCCGGCGTCGTGGCGGAAGCGGCTGCTGCTGCCCGGGTGCCGTCGCAGCAGCCGGTGGATGGTGGAGGCCTCGGCCCCGGCCAACCGTTCGCGCACCCCCGGGTCGAGCTCGTCGCGCTCCAGCGCTTCGCGTAGGGACTCCTCGAGCCGGGCGGCGGCCTTGCCGGTCGGCGCCGCCAACGCCACCCGGGGCGGGGCGGCACCGAGGGCGGTCGCCTGCTCGTCGAGCAGCGCCAGGATGCGGGCCACCGTGGTGGTCTTGCCGGTCCCGGGGCCACCGGCGACGACGGTCAGCGCCCGGGTGACCGCGGTCGCGGCCGCCAGCCGCTGCAGGTCCGGGCCTTGCCTGTCGACCGGCCCGAACAGCCGGTCGAGGCCCCGGCGCAGCGCACCCGTGTCGACGCCGGTGACCGTTCTGGCCGCACGGGTGCGCAGCACCTCGCCGACCTGCCGTTCGTAGCGCCAGTAGCGGTCGAGGTAGAGCCGCGACCCGTCGAGGGTCAGCGGCCGGGGCGGGCCGCCCTCGCCGGGGCGGGCGACCAGCGCCTCGGCCCGTGCGACCTCCTCGATCCAGGCCGCCGGGTCCTCGGGCCACGGAAGGCGGCGGACCGCGTCGGGGTCGTCGTCGACGTCGGTGACGGTGCGGTGGACGGTGGCGAGGTCGACACAGACGTGCCCGACCCGTGGGCCGCGCACCGCCAGCGCGGTGGCCAGCCGCACCGCCGGTTCCGTGCATCCGGTCAGGCCACACAGCATCCGTGCCGTGTGGACGTCGGCGGGGTGGAGCACCCCCGCCTCGTTGAAGGGGGCGAGTTCCGGCGGGCAGTCGGCGACCAGGCGTACGTCGTCGGGGTCGCCGCCGGTCGCACCGGCCGGCTGGTGGGGCAGGGTGGAGATCGGGGTGCTCACCGGCGGCCTCCGTCCAACAGGTCGCTGGTGGCCACCACCAGCGAGGCGGGTGGCCGCCAGGCGAACACCCCGCACGGCTGGCCGTCCACCACCGGGGTGTCGGTGCCGGTCATCCCGCGCAGGAACAGATACAGCGCCCCGCCGAGGTGGGTGGCCGGCTCGTAGTCGGGCAGGCGCCAGCGCAGGTAGCGGTGCAGCGCCACCTGGTAGAGCAGGGCCTGCAGCGGGTAGTGGCCGCGCACCATCGCGTCGGCCATGGCCGCGGGCCGGTAGTGCCAGGCGCTCAACGGTTCGTCGAAGCCGCCGAGCCGGTTGGTCTTGTGGTCGGCGACGAGGTAGCGCTGTCCACCCTGGCCGTCGGGGATGCGCAGGACCAGGTCGATGCTGCCGGTGAGGAATCCGCGCAGGTCGTGGTGGAACCGGGGGGCACGCAGCTGTTCGGCATAGCCGGCCAGCGGGTCGTCGGCCGGCAGGTGCTCGGCCAGCAGCTCACCGATGCGCGCGACGCTGGGCGCCTCGGCCAGCCGCGGATCCAGGGGTAGTTCGAAGTCGAGTTCGTCGAGCCGGTCGGTCCGGGTGAGGTCACGCAGGCGCCGTCCGCCGGCCAGCGGCCCCAGCGGTGTCTCGATCGCCCGGGCCAGCCCGTCGAGCAGGGTCGTCCGGTCGCGCAGGACCGGCCGGCGGCGGTCGCGTTCGTCGTCGGTGATCGCGGCGAGCTCGCCGGCGAGGTCCCCGGCGGTGAAGTCGGTGTGCTCGAGCACGGCGTGGACGAACGTGCCGAACTCCGCGCCCCCGCCGACGTCGTCGAGGACGACCGGAACCGCCCGGAGCCGGTCCTCGTCCGCCTCGGGCGCCGGGGTCGGCGTGGTCGGCTCGGTGGCCTCGCCCGGGGCGAGCTCCTCGTCGTCGACCAGGGTCTCTTCGTGTTCGCTGGCCACCAGCGGCCGGTGCGTGTCGGCGGTCAGGCGCGAGTAGGAGGTGCGGTGCCAGGCTGCGTCGATGGTGCGCCCGAGGCGGGCACGTGACAGCTCGGGCGGCGCCTCGTCGGCCGGTCGCCAGGCCGCTGTGGCCGGGTCCGGGTCGGTGGTCTCGACGGTGATGGTGCCCCCGGCCCGGGCGGCGATGGCGGCCAGCCGCTCGGTGGAGCGTTCGTCGCTGGGGACCGCACCGCTGCGGGTGGTGTCGAGCACCCCGTCGGGGTCACGGGCGAACAGCACGCGGCCGAGCCCGGAC
>SLRZ01000005.1 GCA_007130695.1 Nitriliruptoraceae bacterium | reverse complement strand
GGTCGACGCGCTGGTCGTCCCGGTCTTCCGTGGCGCCATCGAGGGCCCCGGTGCCGAGGCCGCCCTGCGTGCACTCGGCATCGACGAGGTGCCGCGGGACGCGTCGTTCCGTGGCAAGTGCGGCGAACTGCTGCACCTCGCCGCCCCCGGCATGAACTGCGGGCGGGTGACCCTGGTCGGGCTCGGTCGGCTCGACGAACTCGACGACGAACGGTTGCGCCGGGCCGCCGGGGCGGCCGTGCGCGCGCTGGCGCCGACGTGCACCACCATCGCGACCACCCTGGCGATGACCGCCGTGACCGCCTCGGCGGTACGGGCGACCGCGGAGGGGGCGCTGCTCGGCGCCTACCGCTACGACGCCGCCCGTAGCGAGGCCACCCCGCTGGCCCTGGAGACCGTCACGCTGACGGTGCCCTCGGCCCTGGAGGACGCCGCGAGTGAGGCCGTCCGCCGCGCCGGTTTGCACGCGCGGGCACAGTGCGTCGCCCGCGACCTGGTCACCACCCCACCCAACCGGATGGGCCCCGTGGAGGTCGTCGCCGAGGTCGAACGGCTGCTGGGCGACACCACGATCGAGGTCGAGGTGTGGGACGAGCAGCGCCTGGACGACGAGGCCTGCGGCGGCCACCTCGCCGTCGCACGCGGCTCGGCCCGCCCCCCGCGCCTGGTGCGGCTGCGCCACCGGCCCGAGCACCCGGTCGCCCGGGTGGCGCTGGTCGGCAAGGGCATCACTTTCGACACCGGAGGCATCTCGCTCAAGCCCTCCACCGCCATGGAGCACATGAAGGGCGACATGGGGGGTGCGGCCGTCGTGGCGGGCGCCTTCACCGCTCTGGCCGAACTCGACATCCCCGTCGAGGTGACCGGCTACCTCTGCCTCGCCGAGAACATGCCCTCCGGCGACGCCCAGCGCCCCAGCGACGTCATCACCATCCGTGGGGGCACCACCGTCGAGGTCATGAACACCGATGCCGAGGGGCGCCTGGTGATGGCCGACGGGCTGGTGCTGGCCGCCGAGGAGGGCCATGACGCCATCGTCGACATCGCCACGCTGACGGGTGCGGCGATGCGGGCCCTGGGCAAGCGGGCCGCCGGGGCGTTCGGCAACGACGACGACCTGCTGCGTCAGGTGCTGGCCGCCGCGCACGAGGCCGGGGAATCCACCTGGCACCTGCCGCTGTGGGAGGACCTGCGCGACAACCTCGACTCCGACGTGGCCGACCTCGACAGCCTCGGCCGGGGCGACGAGGCAGGTGCCACGATGGCGGCGCTGTTCCTGCGGGAGTTCGTCGACGGACTGCCCTGGGTCCACCTCGACATCGCGGGACCGTTCTGGCAGGACGAGGACCGCCACCACCAGCCGCGCCACGGCACCGGGTTCGGGGTCCGCACGCTGCTGCGCTGGCTCGAACAGGCCGACGCCAACTGACCATCCCGCGGTCGATCGCCCCCCGCCTGTCGGCCCGAGACCCCCGGCGGACCGCCCCCACTCCCACGCGTCAGGCCAGGCCGGTCTTGGCCAGGTGTGCCTGCACGAGGAGTTCGGGCCGATGGCCGCAGAGGTTGGTCAGGGCCTCCTCGAGTTCGGCCGCTGACTGCCATCGTTGTTCGGGCCACCGCCGGGTCGCCCGTTCGATCACCGCGGACAGGCGGGTCGAGACGCGACGGTGCACGCTCTTCAGGGTCGCCGGCTCGGCGATCAGACGGGTCTGGAGGGTCGCGGCCGTGGAGTGCTCCGGGAAGGGACGCACCCCGGCGGACAACTCCCACAGCAACAGGCCGAGGGAGTACAGGTCGACACGGTGGTCGACGCGTGCGCCCTCGAACTGTTCCGGGGCCAGGTAGGCCGCCGGGTCCATCGCGGACGTGGTGCGGTCGGCCGAGGTGTAGCCGGTGGCGGACCCGAAGTTCAGCAGCTTGACCACACCGTTGGGCAGGATCCGCACGTTGTCGCTGCGCAGGTCGTGGTGGATGACGTTCTGCTCGTGCACGGCGCGCAGGCCCCGGGCCAACTGCAGGCCCACGGCCGCGACCACCTGGTCCGGACAGCGGGTGGGGTGGTCGCACAGTTCCTGCAACGATCGCCCCTCGACGTACTCGGTGACGAAGTACAGGCCCGTGGCGTCCTCGAGGATGTCGAAGAGGCACACGACGTTCTGATGCTCGACGCGGGCGAGCAGGGCCGCCTCCCGCGCGACCAGGGCCCGGTCGTCCTCGTCGGCCAGCATGTGGGCCCCGACGAAACGCAGCGCCACCTCACGGTCGAGGCGCTCGTCGCGGGCGAGCCACAGTGCGTCATCGGCCCCACTGGCCAGGCACCGCTCGAGGCGCCACCGCCCGTCGACGCACTCCCCGGTGACCAGCACCGAGTCGGGCGGCACGTGTGCCGCCGGGGCAGCGCGCGGCCGGTCGTGCTCCTGCTCCGGTGCCTGGCCCGTCAACATGCGCTCCCGGACCCGTCGGTCGGGGGCCGAGGGGTGGGTTGCAGTATCCCCCTTTGGTCGTGGCACCGCTTTCCTCGGTGCCTGCGGGACGTCCGGTCACCGCCACCCGCGCGCGTACCGCCCACCAGGGCTGCCGTCGGCGCCTGGTCAGGCCGACTCGATCGTGCGCACGCGCTCCCGGCCCTCGGAACCGCACAGGTGGGAGAGCCCGACCGCACCCGCGGCGTGCAGGCGGGTCACCTCGGCTCGCAGGTCGTCGACCCGCGCCAGCAGGCCTCCGCCCGGGCAGGCGGTGGTGGGCACGAAATCGCGGTGGCTGCCCAGGGACTCCGGCGCCACCCCGTGGGTCAGCGACAACCCCGCGAAGAGTCCGGCCACGGCGGTGAGCAACGCGTCCGTCGGCTGCTGGACCTCGAAGTTGCCCTCGCAGACGACCTGCAGGTGGCCGGTCGTGTCGTAGTCGGTGTACGTGTCCCCCGGGATGGACGGGTGGCGCAGTTCGTAGACGTTGCCCGCGATGTCGACCGCGTAGTGGTAGGCGATGTCGGACCAGCCCTGCGCGCGATGGTTGTCCTGGTGGCGGCGCAGGTGCTCGGGAGCCAGCGACGCGGACGACAGGCGCACCGCCGTGTGGTGCAGCGTGAGCCGCGTCGGCCGGTGGGTCACGGCGGCCGTCCCCGCCGCCGTCAGCCCGAGCGCGTCACGGCAGATCACCTCGATCCGCCGTGGTCCGGTCCCGTCCGTCGTTCCCGGGTCGGGTTTCGGTTGCGGCTCCGGGGGTTCCTCGGTCGGCGGCTCGGAGCCCTCGTCGGGTTCCGGTTCGGGGGGTGGCGCCGGCGCCGGCGCGGGCTCGGCAGGGGGTGGCTCCGGCGGCCTGCGCGGCGGGGTCGGCCCCGGGGCGGCGGTCTGCGGGGAACGCGTGCGTGGGCCCGCCGAGCACGTCGAGGCGACCACGCTCAGGCCGACCAGCCCGAGGGAGCGCACCAGCGCCCGTCGCTCCATCCCGCGTCCCGTGTGAGGTTGCTGGTCACGGTACCCCGGCGGCCGGCCCACCACGCGGGGGCCGGGCACGTGCGATCAAGTCCAGGGCCCCGTGACCGCACTCGACGCTGCGCCATTGCCCCTCCGCAGCCACGGGGCTGCTCAGGTGGCCCGTTCGATCCCGCCGGTGACGTCCTCGGCGGTGAGCGTGACCAGGTCCTCGTCGTCGGGTTCGCTGGCGCCCATCAGCCGGGAGGCCTGGCAGGAGACGGCCGCCTCGAACACGTTGCGCACGGTGCGGGCGTTGCCGAACCCGGGGGTGCCGACGAGCGAGTCGAGGTGGCGCTCCAGGACCCGTCGTGCCTCGTCGTCGTAGCGGTAGTGGTGTGTCCGGGCGAGGTGCTCCGCGATTCGGGCCAGTTCGGCCCCGTCGTAGTCCGGGAAGCGGATGGTGCGCGGGAACCTCGACGCCAGGCCCGGGTTCGCGTCGATGAACGTCGCCATCTCGTCGGGATAGCCGGTCACGATCACGACCAGGCGGTCGCGGTGGTCCTCCATCAGCTTGACCAGCGTGTCGATCGCCTCGCGCCCGTAGTCCTGGTCGCCTCCCCCGCGCGACAGCCCGTAGGCCTCGTCGATCAGCAGCACGCCGTCGAGCGCGTCGGTGACGACCTGGCCCGTCCGCTCGGCGGTCTGGCCGACATAGCCCGCCACCAGCCCGGACCGGTCGGTCTCCACCAGATGGCCCCGTGTCAGCACCCCCAGGGCCCGGTAGATCTCGGCGACCAGGCGGGCCACGGTCGTCTTGCCGGTCCCGGGGTTTCCGGTGAACACCAGGTGCCGGGAGATCGGCATCGTGGGCAGCCCGCGCTCCTGGCGCAGCAGTTGCACCCGGACGAGGTCGGCGACGCGCTCGATCTCGAGCTTCACCGGGTCCAGGCCGATCAGCGACTCGAGTTCGCCGAGCACCTCCTCGAGGTCACGGGCGGGAGGGTCGTCGTCCGCTCGGCCCGTGGCGTCCCGGTCGCCCTGAGGTCTTGCGTGCGCCGGTTCGGGCGAAGCTCCGGTCCTCGTGTTCGCGTCGCCGGGCGGCGCCGGAGGCGGGGTCGAGGGCCCGCTGGACGCGTCCGCCTGGAGCGCCATGAGTTCCTCGACGGCGCTCGGGGCCGGTGTGCGGCGAGCCGGACCACCAGCGGCGAAGAAGCCGCCGTCCGGCTGGCGCAGGGAGGGGTGCACGACCCCCTTGGCGGTCATGGCCGCCAACAGCGTTCGGCGGAAGCGTTCGATCGCGTCGAGCTCCTCGCGGGAGGTGTGCAGGTCCAGCGCCGCGACCGCGTGCCCCAGGGCGATCGCGGCCTTGAGGTAGCGCCAGCTGCGCTGCCCCTCGTCGGTCGCGTCCGCAGCAACCAGCACCTCGAACAGCTGCGTGGGATCCCCGAGCAGCCGCCGACGACCGGTGAGCGCGCCCGCACGGCGCAGGCCCTGCGCATCCGTGCGTGACAGGCTGCCGGACCGCCTCGCTCGCACGAGGTCCAGGTAGCCGTCGAGCTGTTCGTCGCTGTGGTGCACGTCGGCGTCCACGAACGCCTCGACCAGCGCGATCGCCTCGTCCTCGACGTCGCCCGCGGACCGGTCGGTGCCCATCCCCCGGGCGCTCGCCAGGGCCGCGAGGTCCTGGCCGACGACACGCACGAACCGGTCGACCGCGTCGCCTAGCGTCCCGCTCACCGTGGCCCCTTCCGGTTCGTGTCGTCCCCGGTGCGGAGTCAACCACGATCGTCCCCTCGCCCGTGGCTTCGTCCGACGTCGACCGCCCAACACGCGGACACGTGCCGGGTGTCCGAAACGGCCCGGATGGCCCCACCCCACTCGCCGAACGGAATTCGCGTGACCGGTGGGCGCAGGCCGGGTTCGGCCGCGGGTAGGACTACCTGCGGCTGGTGCCGAATAGCTGGAGGCGAGGCGTTCGGGGTGATCAGGATGGGGCGGCGCGCGACGGGCACGTGCCGTTGTGCTCAGCGGGACGATCGCCGAGGATGGTGGCTCGGCG
>SLRZ01000253.1 GCA_007130695.1 Nitriliruptoraceae bacterium | reverse complement strand
CGTCGCCGCGACGAGGACTGACACCCACGCACCACCACAGTGAAGGGGCGGGCCCATGGGCCCGCCCCTTCACTGTGGTGGTGCGTGGGTGTCAGTCCTCGTCGCGGCGACGCAGCGCGGTCGCGGCGCCGAGCGCTGCCAATCCGACCAGGCCGGCCAGGGACGCGCCCGTGCGAGGCAGGTCCTGCTCGGGCTCCGCCGGATCCGGGTCGTCGGCCTGGGCGGGGACGGTCTGCCCGTCGGGGGCGGCGTTGACGCCGGCGGCGGTGTCCATCGCGGTCACGCTGACGGTGATGTCGCCCAGGGGCGACTCGGCCAGGGGCTCGACCCCGCGGAAGAGCTGGAGGTTGAGCACGTCGAGGCGGGCCTCGGCGGCGGCTCCGGCGCCGTCCTGCTGGGTGTCGGTCACCGTGCTGAGGCTGTTCTCGGTGTCGACGAGGAGCGTCGCGAGACCTTCCTCGATGGCTGAGGTGATCTCACCCGTGCCGTCGACGAGTTCGGCGGCGCCCGTCCCCGCGATCTCGATGGAGTTCAGCAGCGTCTCCGCGTCGAGGATCTGAGCGAGCGGCGAGTTCCCGCACAGACGGGCGGTCGCGTTGGAGGCCTGCGCCTCCGAGGTCCCGGTGTCACCGTCGGTGCTGGCGGTCGAGGTGAACACCAGCTCCTGGCCCGGCTCGTTGGCTTCCACGCAGACCAGGCCGGCGAACTGCAGGTTGGCCAGTCCGGAGGTGGCGGTGGCGGTCACCACGTCGTCGACGTGCGTGACCTCGCTGGAGGCCTCGAGCAGGTCGACGTCCAGCAGCGGCACGTCGACGTTGAGGACGTTCTGGAGGTTGAGCTCGACGGCCTCGCAGAGCTGGGCGCCGTCGAGGTTGAGGATCGGCAGCGCCTCGAGGCCCTCGCCGACGGGAACCAGCACCTCGTCGCAGGCGGCGTTGATCTCGGCCAGCAACTGGTCGTTGACGGGTTCGAACAGCTCGTCGAGGCCCTCACGCAGCGCCTCGGCGCCGGCGAGGTCGATCAGGTTGCCGAGGTTGATGCTGGCACCGGCGACGTGGGCGGAGGCGAAGGCGCGCTCGTCGTCCTGCTCACAGTCGATGTCGGCAACGGTGACGCGCAGCACCGGGGTCTGCTCGTCGGGGAGGGCGACGGTGTCCGCGCCCTGGCAGGAACCCGGCTGGTCGGCGGCGCCGGAGCCCAGCAGGAGGTTGAGGATCAGCGCGTTGGCCAGGCCGTCGACCTCTTCGCCCTCTGCAGCGCGCTGCAGGTTGGCGTTGGTCTCGGCGAGGTTGATGGCGATCGCGTTGTCGCCCGTGCCGGCGATCCCGAGCGCGTCGAACAGGGGAGCCAGCGGCTCGGCGAGCTCGCCGGGCAAACCCACACCGATGGACAGCCCCGTGGCGCTGGCCTCACCGATGAAGCCACCGAGGTCGGCCGCGGGGACGTCCACGTCACCGGCGTCGGTGTCGGGCGCGTCGGCCGGGTCCGTCTCGTCGTCCCCGTCGGACGGGTCGCCGTCGTCCTCCTGGTCGAGGAGCTCGAGCAGTTCGTCGAGGTTCTCGAGGTCGAGCTGGTCGAGAATTTCGTCGAGCTCATCGGGCGTGAGCTCCTCGAGGGGGGTGTCGCCGATGACGTCACCGACGGATTGGGCCGAGGCGACGCCGCCGGCGGTAGTCATCAATAGGGCGCTGGCGGCCAGTGCGGCCGTGCCGAGTCGCCAGATTCGGGTGCTCTTCATCCCCCGAAACCTCCATGGGTCAGGAACGGTGATCGTCCGGTCGGTCCCGTGTGAAGGCCGAAGGACGGCTGATGCACGGGCGTCGTCTTGCTCACGGCCCCCAACGAGGTATCCCGGTCACGGGTACGTCGGGGGGCGGCGGCCAGTGCCCGGTGTGCGTGGGGCGCGCGACGAACCCTGTTGTCGCGGGTGCGGACCGGTCCTCACTCGCCGACCCTCCGAGGGCGAGCGGGGCGGAGGCCGGTCACCGTTGCCACGTCCGGGCCGAGCAGCCCGGTCCGGGCTGACGTCCGGGACCATCGGCGTCGCCGGCGGCCGTCCGAGCGACCGGAGGCGTGTCGAGGTCGGTGGACGAGCCCCGAGGTCGAGGTGGCCGGGCGTGGGGTGGGCCAGGTGTGGCCGGGGCCCGCGGGTCCCGGGTCAGCGGCCCAGGAGCCGGTCCGCGGTGTCCGTGGTGGACCCCAACAGGTCACCGACCGACTCGGTGGTCTTGTCGAGCGTGTCCTCGACGGCGTCGGTGGTGTCCTCGACCAGGTCGCCGCCCTCTTCGACCACCTCGCCGACCGAGTCGGTCGTCCGGTCGACCGTGTCGTCGACCGCACCGCCGACCTTCTCGCCGGTCTCGCCGAGCGGCTCCAGCAGCCGACTGCCGACCCCGTCGCCGTCCGAGGTGTTGCGGTCGCGCGTGACGTTCTCGATGGGCTCGCGCAGGTTCGACCGGTCGGGCTCCGAGGTGGCCTCGTCGTCATCGGCGGACGAGGAGGCCGAGGAGGACTCCGTCTCCTGCTCCGGGGGTGCCGGCGGCAGCGAGTCGGACGATGCCCGGCCGACGAAGTCGCTGTCGGTGTAGCTGGCCGGCATGAGGTCGATGCAGTCGCAGGCTTCGATGGCGGGCACGAGCAGTTCCGAGCGGATCTCGCGCAACGTGGCCAGTGAGTCCTCGGCGTGGGGCCGGACCTCGATCGGCAGGCGGGGGAAGATGTCGACGATGCCGGTGGACTGTCGCTCGATGAAGGCGTCGACCTCGGCGAGCAGTTCGCCCTCGCCGGAACGCTCCGCGTCCAGGATCAACTGCTGCGCCCCCGCCAGCGAGCGTCGGTCCATCTCGGCGAGCGAGTCCACCAGCGAGGCGGACGGGACGCGGCGGAGGCCGGTGGTGACCTCCTCGAGCCGTTCCTCGGCGAAGCGCAGCTCGAGGCGGGCCGCCTGGGTCGCGTCGCTGGCCAGGTTCATGCGCACCGACTCGGTGCCCTTCTTCAGGCCGTAGAGGACGTCGCCGGGCAGGGCCTCCTGGGCGGCGACGGTCACGCCGGTACCGGCGATCAGTGCCGAGGCGATGCCGGAGGCCACGGCGGCGCGGGCCCGGCGGGTGGCCCGACCGGCGTTGGCGACGGCGGCGGGTGTCGCCGGTGCGTCGAGCGCCACGATGTCGTCCAGGAGGCGGTCGCGCATGGCCAGGCGACGGTCGTCGGTCAGGGTGGCGACCGGTCCCGGCCGTTCCTCGGCGACGGTGGTGGCCAGGGTCGCCAGGCGCCGTGCCTCACCGCTGACCTCGTCGGTGGACGCACTTCCCTCGAGGAGCGACTCGAGCTCCTCGGCGACACGGCGGTGGCGGTTCCTCACGGCACTCTCACTCTCGACACTGATGTCAACGAGCGGGACGGGGACCGGTGACGCCGGCCGGCCGCTTCTGTGCGCAGATCGCTCAAATTGTTCACAACGGCATCATCTTCAGGACCGCCAGCAGCCCCCCGAGGCCGGCGGCAGCGAGCCGGGCGAGGTCGGGGTTGTCGCTGACCTCCGAAGCCAGGGACCGCAGGGCCCGGTACTGCAGGGCCTTGGTGGCCCCCACGGAGCGGTCGAGGATGGCGGCCGTCTCCGCGACCGAGAGGTCGTGGATGAACCGCAGCTCGATGACCTCACGGTGCTCGGTCTTGAGGCGCTCGAGCGCCTGGCCCAGCGACCGGGCGAGGTCACGGCCCATGGTGACCCGTTCGGGGTCGTCGCTGGAGGCGTGACCGGTGGGTGGCTCGTCGCGGACCTCGTCGGTCGAGCGTTCGAGCCGGAACCGGGCCGACTTGAAGTGGTCGTGCACCCGGTTGCGGGCGATGGTGATGATCCAGGCGCCGAGATCCACGCCCTGCCACTCGAAGGAGGACAGACGCCGGTAGGCCCGCAGGAAGACGTCACCGACGAGGTCCTCGGCGAGCTGGCGGTGGCCGACCCGGCGGTAGACGTAGGCGAAGACCTGGTCCACGTAGCGGTCGTAGAGGTCGGCGAAGGCGGCGGCGTCGCCGGCCTTCGCGCGGTCCACGAGGCCTACGACCTCGGGATCGAGCTGCTCCTCCGTCGTCGCCATCATGCTCACAGCGCCATCGCGCGGGTCAGCTGGACGGCCGCCGCCACGACGATCGCGGCGAGCAGCACCACCAGCAGCAGCGACGTTCCTGTGCGCATGCGGGCTCCCGGTCAGCGAACGAGTCCAGGCCACATGGTATGTCAGGGCCGGTCGGACGTCCTTGGTCCGAATGGACCATTGTTCGATGATATATGAGGACTAGCTATTCGGGGGCGCCGTGGGTTGATCGGCGTCGTCGTCGAGGGACCCCGGCGCCACCGACACCACGTCCGGACGCCCGAGCACCTCCTCGGCAGGTGCCCCGTCGAGCAGGGCGCGGCATTTGTGCAGCTCCTGGCGCAGGTAGCCGACCAGCGCCGAGCGGTCGTCGAGGTAGCGCCGGCAGTCGAGCTCGAGGGTGATCGAGGCCTCCGTCTCGCCCGACCGCGCGTCGGCACCGACGCGGTGGAGGAACCGTGCCAGCGGCAGTATCCCGTGCCCGAGCGGCGCGTGGCTGTCGCGGCCCCCGCCCCGGTAGTCCGACACGTGCAGGTGCACCGAACGCTGCCGGAGTCGCTCGTAGGCGACGTTGATGTCCACCTCGGCGACGCCGAAGTGGCTGGTGTCGAGGACGACGTTGCGGAACGGTGCGAGGTGGTCGGGTTCGGTGTAGCGGTGGAAGCGCACGGGCCGGCCCGCGACCTGGACGGGATAGAGGTTCTCCACCCCCACGCGGGTCCCGAGCTCGGCGGCCTCGTCGTCGCCGTCCTCCAGCAACCAGCGGTGGAACTCGCGCTGCCAGCGGAAGGGTGGGTGGACGATCATGAGATCGGCGCCCACGGCGCCCGCCAACTCCAGCGACTGGCGTGCCTTGGCGACGAGGTCGGTGCCGAACACCCGGCGGGTCACCAGCAGGAAGGGACCGTGGACCACGGGGACCGGCAGACCCTCCTGCCGGGCCGTGGAGGTGATGCGCTCCGGATCCTGGGTGCTGGGGTCCTGCGTGACCATCAGCTCGAGGCCGTCGTAGCCCGCCTCGGCCACGACGGCGCACGCCCAGTCGAGGGGACGGGCGAACAACGGACCGGATGACAGCAGCAGACGCATGGGGCCGCGAGCCTAATGGGTGCCGCCCGCGTCTCCCGCCAGTGCGTGGGGTCCGGGCCGGACGCACCCGTGATCCCCGACCCGCCCGCGCCGCCACGGCTCGGGCGGGTCGGCGAAGCCTCAATCCAGGGTGGCGGAGATCGTCGAGTCCCGTTCGGCCGCCTCGAGGCGGGCGAGGGTCAGCAGGCC
The DNA here is from genome assembly GCA_007130695.1 of Nitriliruptoraceae bacterium. Taxonomy (GTDB): domain Bacteria; phylum Actinomycetota; class Nitriliruptoria; order Nitriliruptorales; family Nitriliruptoraceae; genus SKLC01. The sequence goes on along the minus strand of SLRZ01000253.1, from coordinate 116 downwards.
GCGGTCGAGGCCGGTGGGGCGCTCGGTGACCCGGTGGCGGGGGCCGGCGGGCTCCTCGGCCGGTTCGTCCGGGGCGGCGGAGGCGGCCTCGCGGCGCTCGCTGTCGGCGGCGTCCG
>SLRZ01000230.1 GCA_007130695.1 Nitriliruptoraceae bacterium | reverse complement strand
GCGTCGGGTGGGGTGTCGGCTTGGCGGGGTCGGCCACCGGATGCTCCTGCTCACGGGTGCGACGGTCGCGGGCACTCTATGCATCGGAAGCCGAAACACCGCCTCCGGGGGTGCGGGTGGCCCCCGAGGCGTCCGAATCCGGGCCGGCCGGCCCCGTGGGCCTCAGAGCGGCAGCTCTCCCAGCGCCCGGTCGAGGTTGCCGTCCTCCTCGAAGACGCGCAGGGCGATCTGGGCGATGCGCATCTGGTGCACCTCGTCGGCGCCGTCGGCGAACCGGCTCCACCGGGCCTGCTGGAGCATCCCGGCCAGCGGCGCGTCGGTGGAGTAGCCCAGCGCCCCGTGCACCTGCATGGAGCGGTCGACGATCTTCCACAGGCTGTTGGCCACGTGGTGCTTGGCCATGGAGACCTCGTTCTTGAAGTCGTCGCCGTTCTCGATCCGGTAGGCGGCATGGAGCACCATCAGCTTGCTCTGGTAGAGCTCCATGATCGAGTCGGAGATCATCCACTGGATGCCCTGCTTCTCGCTCAGCAGCGACCCGTGGGCGAACCGGTTCTGTGAGCGCTCGACCATCATCTCCAGCGCGGTCTCGGCCTGGCCGATCCAGCGCATGCAGTGGGCCAGGCGGGCGGGACCGAGGCGGGCCTGGCCGAGCAGGTGGCCCTCGCCGCGGCCGCCGAGCCGGTTGGCGTCGGGCACCCGGAGGTCGGTGATGTTGATCTCGCAGTGGTTGTGGCTGCCCGACATGGTCTCGATGTCGCGCACGATCTCCCAGCCCTCGGAGGGGAAGTCGACGAGGAAGGCGGTGTTGGCGGCCTGGGGGATGTGGGGGTCGTCCTCGGTGCGGGCGATGAGGATGCCGAAGTTGGCGCCGCGGGCGCCGGAGATGAACCACTTGTGGCCGTTGATGATCCAGTCGTCGCCGTCCCTGACGGCGTGGGTCTGGATGAGGGTGGGGTCGGAGCCGGCGACCTCGGGTTCGGTCATGGCGAAGCAGGAGCGGGCGCGGCCCTCGCACAGGGGGCGCAGGTAGCGTTCCTTCTGGTCGTCGGTGGCCCACTCGAGCAGGGTGTGCATGTTGCCCTCGTCGGGCGCCTGACAGTTGATGACGAACGACCCCATGCGCGTGCGGGCGGCCTCGGCGTTCACGCTGGCCATGGCGGTGGTGGACAGGCCCATCCCGCCCCACTCCTCGGGCATGTGGGGGAGCCACACGCCCGCTTCCTTGGCCTTCTCGCGCAGTTCGCCGATCGAGCGGATCCAGCTGCCGCGCTCCCAACCCTCTTCGGCGGCCTGCCGCTCGACGGGCAGGACATGGGTCTCGAAGAACTCGCGTACACGGGCGCGGGCGTCCTCCACCTCGGCCGGGAATCTGAAGTCGATGCTCATGAAACGGTCCTCGCTCTCGCTTGCTCGTTGTCGGTCCGAATAATTACTTGTATGCTACATGCAACGGATTTCTCCGCCATCCCTCGGAGCCTGGGTGACCCTCTCCACCGACCGCACCGCGGCGCACGTCTCCCTCGACGAGGCGCTGGTCGATCTCCGCCGGTTGTGGATGCATCCACGACTGCTGCGGTGGTTCTCCGAACAGGTCGGCCACGACGTCGAGCTGGCCACGCTGCGCACCCTGCGGGCGATCGAGTCCGCCCCGGGCGACTCGCCCGGCGTCAAGGACCTCGCCGCGATCCTGGCGGTCGACGCATCGACCGCCAGCCGCCTGGTGGAGCAGTCGGTGGCCGAGGGGTACGTCGAGCGGCGCAGCAGCGAGGCCGACCGGCGACGGACGCAGCTGCGGCTCACGCCTTCAGGGGAGCGGCTGCTCGAGCGCTCGACCGAGGTCCGCGGCCGGATGCTGGGTCGCGCCACCAGCGGGTGGGACGACGAGGAACTGATGACGCTGGCCGGACTGCTCGCGCGCCTGCAGACGGACCTGCGCGGACTGCTCGAGCACGAGGACTGCCCATGAGCGAGGACCACGACGATCCGTCGCCAGCCGCGCCACCGCCGGCGTCCCCCGAGCTCACCCACCGCGAGATCCAGCTGGTCTACGCCGGGCTCATGGTCGCGATGCTCCTGCCCGGCCTGACGATGACGAACGTCTCCACGGCGCTGCCGGTGATCGTCGACGACCTGGGGGGTCTCTCCGAGCTGTCCTGGGTCGTCACGGCGTACCTGCTCACCGCGACGGTGTCGGTGCCCGTCATCGGCAAGCTGTCCGACATCTACGGCCGCAAGCCGCTGTACCAGATCGCCATCATCGGCTTCGTCGTGGCCTCGGTGCTGTGCGGGGTGTCGCAGTCGATCCTGCAACTGGTCGGGTCCCGTGCACTGCAGGGGCTGTTCGGCGGCGCGCTGATGACGTTGACCCAGGCGATCATCGCCGACGTCGTCGCGCCCCGGCAGCGTGGCCGGTACCAGGGCTACATCGGGGCGGTCTTCGCGTTCTCCAGCGTCGCGGGCCCGCTCATGGGCGGCTTCTTCGCCGACCACCTCACCTGGCGGTGGATCTTCTTCGTCAACATCCCGGTGGGGCTGGCCGCGCTGTTCGTCTCGCAGCGCTACCTGCACATCAAACACACCCCGAGGAAGCGGGACATCGACTGGCTCGGCGCCGCGCTGCTGACGCTGGGCATCACCGCGCTGCTGCTGATCAGTGTGTGGGGTGGCAGCGTCTACGCCTGGGAGTCGCCGACGATCCTCGTGATGGCGGGGACCGCCGTCGTCTGCTTCGGTCTGCTGGTGCCGGTGGAGCGTCGCGCGGGTGAGCCGATCGTGCCCCTGCACCTCTTCTCCAACCGCGTCTTCACGATCGGCAGCCTGCTGGGCTTCCTCGTCGGGGTCGCGCTGTTCGGCACGATCATCTTCATCCCGCTGTTCCTGCAGGCGGTCACCGGCGTCTCCGCCACCCGTTCCGGGCTCCTGCTGACCCCGCTGATGCTCGGCATGGTGCTCAGCAGCATCATCTCGGGCCGGCTGATCACCCGTTGGGGGCGCTACAAGGTCTTCCCCGTCGCCGGCACCACGGTGATGGCCGGCGGGTACGGACTGCTGGTGACGATGACGCCCCAGACCATGGTCAGCCAGATCTTCGTCTACATGGCGGTGATCGGTGTCGGCCTCGGGATGATCATGCAGGTGATCGTGCTGGCCATCCAGAACGCCGTCGCCACCGAGGACCTCGGTGCCGCGACGGCCTCCGCGCAGTTCTTCCGCATGACCGGCGGCACCGTCGGGCTGGCGGTCTTCGGGGCGGTGATGAACAACCGGCTGATGTCCGGCCTCGAGTCGGGGCTCGGTGGCGAGGAAGAGCTGCCGGACGGCATCGACGCCGAACGGCTGCTCAACGACCCCGAGGTCGCCACCCAGCTCCCGGAGCACCTCCAGGGGCTGTTCGCGACGGAGCTCGCCGCCGCCATCACCCTGGTGTTCACCCTGGCCCTGCCCGCCGTGCTGCTCGCGCTGGTCGCCGCCCTGCGACTCGAGGAGCTGCCGCTGCAGGAGCGGCTCACCCCGGCGGCCTCGCCCCGGCCCGGTGGGCCCGGGGCGGCGCAGCCGGTTCAGCCGGAGCCGAGGGACGGCGACGTCGACGACACGGTCGAGGAGACGGTCGAGAAGGCGGTCGACGACGAGATCGCCGAGGGGCTGGCGACCCCCGAGCCGTCCGTGGGCACCGACGCGGTGCCTGAGCCCTCCGCCGACTCCGGTGCGGTGCCCGAGCCATCCCTCGACTCCGACGCGGTGCCTGAGCCCGAGCCGACCTCCGGCGCGACCCCCCGGCACCGCCGGCGCTGAGCGGGCGCCGGGACGTGCCACGGTGGGTCCTTGCGTCGCGGCGGACGGGAGCGCCCCTCCACCAATACTACGGAAACCGAATTGATAGCCGGTCGGGATGCTGGTGTCAATGCCGGCGCGGGTGTCCCGGAGCCCAGCGGCCTAGCGGTCGGCCTCCTCGCGGGCCGCGTCCAGCACGAGGCCGGCGTCGCGGTCGAAGTGCTTGCGGGCCAGCAGCACCAGCACACCGCCGAGCGCTCCCGGCAGCACCAGGGCGTACATGCCGGTGACCAGCGAGCCGGTGGCGTCGGAGATCATCCCCACGATCATCGGGGCGAACGCCGCCGCGGCGGCGACCAGGAACTGCAGCAGGGAGAAGCCGATCCCGCGGGAGCTCGCGATCATGACGTCGGCCACCGACGCCATGAGGTTGGGGATCGCCAGCGCCGAGAACGCGGTGGAGACCAGCAGCACCAGCGCGAAGAGCGCCACCGACGGTTGCGCCAGCGCCACACCCAGCAGCAGTGCCCCGATGAACAGGCCGCCGCCCCCGGCGAGCAGGCGTCCGCCCTTGCGGGTGCCGTGCCACAGGCGCCCGAGCCGGCCCCCGTACATGGTGCCGCCCACGAGCCCGATGACGGCGACGCCGCCGGCGAGCGAGGAGGCCGTGCTGATGGGGATGTCGAAATTGCGGTGCATCAGCGTCGGGACCCAGAAGATGATCCCCCCGAGGCCGAAACTCATCGCCATGAGCCCGAGCGTGACCAGCCGCAGGGTGGGAATGCGTCCGACGTACCGGAGCTGGCCCTTGAAGTCGAGCTGTCGGCGGAGGTTGTCGAGGCTGCCGTCGGTGGGGCGCTCGGTCGCGGTCGACCGCGCGAGCGGGGTGAGCAGGTCGCCGAGCCGGTCCCGCCGGTGCCAGCACGCCGTCGCGGTGAGCGCCCCGAGCAGCAGGCCGAGCAGAATGCCGGTGCCGCCACCGAGGCCCCGCCCGAGGGCGAGGCCCACGCCCACGGCGAGCATGACGAAGGTGCTGGCGAGCGCGGTCGCGAGCACCGTGCGGTTGCGTGCGGAGCGTGCCGTGCCGGCACCGAGCTCACTGAACTTGGCGGTCAGCGGCACGTCGGCGTCGTCCGGGCTCGCGGGCGCAGGGATCGGATCGGCGGAGGCGAGCGCGGTGACCTGGTCGATGAAGCCACGGATGGGTTCACGCATCCGCCAGCACAGCCAGGCGCACACCAGGCCGGGGATCGCCATGAGGGCGTAGGCCCAGCGCCACCCGAACAGCTCGCCGACGACGCCGCCGTAGATCGTGCCCATGGCGCCGCCGGCATAGGTCGTCAACCGTGCCCAGCCGAAGGCCTTGGCCCGGGTCAGCGGCGGGTAGTAGTCCCCCAGGAGGCTGCCGGAGGCCGGGTTGTCGATGCTGTCGGCGGCGCCGAGGACGACACGGACGGCGAAGAACATCGCGAAGCTCACCGCCAGTGCGGTGCCCATGAGCAGGAAGGCCCAGCTCAGCACCACCAGGGCGATGAGGTTGCTGCGGTTGTAGCGGTCGGCGAGGTAGCCGGCGGGCAGCGTCACGATCGCGCCGGCGATCGTGACCGCGGTGGGGATCGCGCCGGCCTGCGTGTCGCTGATGCCGAACTCGTCGATGATCAGCTGCAGGGCCCCACCGATGATGCGCGATTCCATCGCGTCGACGATGCCCACCGCCACGAGGATG
>SLRZ01000266.1 GCA_007130695.1 Nitriliruptoraceae bacterium | reverse complement strand
TTCAGCAGTTCGTTGACCTGCTCCGGGCGTTCCTGCTGGGTCCAGTGGCCGCAGCCCTCCAGCACCTCGGCTCGGGTCAGGTTCGGGACCAGGGCCTGCATGCGGCCGACGTAGTCGCGCATCCCGGGCCAGGCCAGCACGGGGTCGCGGTCGCCGCCGACGAACAGTGCCGGCGGCAGCACCGGCGCGTGGTGCCACGGGGCCAACAGCTCCCAGTTCGTTCGCGACACGCGGTACCAGTTCAACCCACCCAGGAACCCGGAACGCTCGAACTGTTCCGTGTAGAAGTCGAGGTCGTCCTCGTCGAGCCACGGGGGCAGTTGCTCGGGCAGGTCGCCCATCATGGCCAGCCATCCCTGTTCGGCGGTGGCCAGCCCCTGCCCGGAGCTGTCGCCGGAGAGGCCGATGAGGGTGGCGCGCATGGTGTGGCGCACGTCGGCCTCGAGCTCGGCCTGCGCGGCGTCGGTCTGGAAGTAGGACTGGTAGTTGTGGGGACCGAGGCCCTGTTCCAGTCCGGTGAGGATGTCGGTGCTGCCCCGTGGGGCGTAGGGGACGCTGAGCATCACCAGGCCCCGGACCACGTCCGGCCGGAACAGCGCCAGATTCGCGGCCAACGGGGAGCCCCAGTCGTGCCCGACCACCACCGCCTGCGTCGCGCCGATCTCCTGGATGAGACCCACCACGTCGCCGGCCAGGTGGAACTGGGTGTACTGGAGCGGATCCGTGGGGGCGTCGGTGCGTCCGTACCCACGCTGGTCGGGCGCGACGGCGTGGTAGCCGGCAGCGGCCAGTGCCTCGAGCTGGTGGCGGTAGGAGTGCCCGAGCTCCGGGAAGCCGTGCAGCAGCACCACGAGCGGCCCCGTACCCGCCTCGGTGAGGTGCATCCGGATGCCGTTGGTCTCCACGAACCGGCTCGTGGTCTCCATCAGCGTGCTCCCTTGCCCGTAGGGCCCGCGGTGGGGGGCCCGGACCGCGGGAACGCTGCACCCTACTGCGGGCCCGGGGGGCCGTCGGTGAGCGGTTCGAGCGCCGACCGGATCACCGGGGGTATCGCGGTGGAGGTGCGCGTGTCGCGTTCGACGTAGACGTGCACGAACCGGGCGAGTGCCGTCGGGGCCGGGTCGTCCTCCCGGAACAGCGCCAGCCGGTAGGTGACCGAGGACGTGCCGAGCCGCTCGACCGCCAGCCCGACCCACAGGTGGTCCGGGAAGCTGACCGGCGCGAGGTAGGTGCAGCCGGTCTCGACCACCAGCCCGATCGCCTCGAGCTCCCGGATGTCGGTGCCCGTGGCCTCCATCAGGTAGCCGTTCACGGCCGTGTCGAAGTAGGCGTAGTGCACGACGTTGTTCACATGGCCGTAGTGGTCGTTGTCGTGCCATCGTGTCGGCTGCGGCCGCAGCACGGGGAAGTCGTGCCGGCGCAGGGAGCCCGGGTCGTCGGACCCGGTGTCCCCGGTGGTGGGTCGCGGTGTCACGGGTCCTCCACGTGTGCCGGGCGTGGGTCGGGTAGAAACGTGGGTCGAGGAACCGTGAGGATAGAAGCGAGGAGTCGCCGTGCGCACCCGTGCCGCCGTCCTGGTCGCCGACGCCCGCCCGCGGCCCTACGCGGACAGCCGCCCCCTGGAGGTGGTCGAACTCGAGCTCGCGCCCCCGGGGCCGGGGGAGTTGCTGGTGCGCATCGACGCCGCCGGGGTCTGCCACTCCGACCTGTCGGTGGTCGACGGCAACCGTCCACGTCCGACCCCGATGGTGCTCGGCCACGAAGCGGCCGGTGAGGTCGTCGAGGCCGGGGTGGGGGTCCACGGGATCGGCACGGGGGACCGGGTCGTGATGGTCTTCGTGCCCCGTTGCGGGTCCTGTCCCGCCTGTGCGGCCGGGAGCCCCGCCCTGTGCCCCCGGGCCGCCGCCGCCAACACCGCGGGTGAACTGCTGCGGGGTGGGCGGCGCTTCGGCCCCCACCACGGCGGGACGGTCCACCACCACCTCGGGGTCAGTGCGTTCGCCGAGTACGCGGTGGTCGACCGGGGCTCGGTGGTGCTCGTGCCCGATGATCTGCCACCGGCGAGCGCCGCGTTGTTCGGCTGTGCACTGTTGACCGGCGCGGGGGCGGTGCTGAACACCGCCGGGGTCCGCCCGGGGGAGTCGGTCGCGGTCCTCGGGCTCGGCGGTGTGGGGCTCTCGGCCGTCCTCGGCGCCGCCGTCGCGGGCGCGAACCCGCTCGTCGCGGTCGACCCGGTCGCGGCCAAGCGCGAGCTGGCCCTCGAACTCGGGGCGACCGAGACCGTGGATCCGACGGACGGCACCGTCGAGGCCGTGCGCGACCTGGTCGCCGGGGGAGTGGAGTACGCCTTCGAGGCGGTGGGCTCCGCGAGGGTCCTGGCCGACGCCTGGGCCGTCACGGCCCGCGGCGGCACGACCGTCTCCATGGGGTTGCCCCACCCGACCGAGGAGCTCCGGATCCCCGCGGCACAGCTCGTGGGTGAGGCCCGCACGCTGGTCGGGTCCTACCTCGGCGGGTCGGTGCCCGAGCGTGACCTGCCCCGCCTCGTGGAGCTGTGGCGGGCGGGCCGGCTCCCCGTCGAGCGGCTGCATACCGCCTCGCTGCCGCTCGAGCAGGTCAATACGGCGATGGACCGTCTCGCCGATGGCGCCGCGGTGCGCCAGGTGCTGCTCCCGCACGGCTGACGTTCGCGGGGCGGAGCTGCCCGGACGGCGGTGGCCGCGCCCCGACGGGCCGGGCACGGTGTGCGATCCTCGGCGACGGTGGGACCGCACACCCGGCACGAGGGACGAGGCCAGCAGGTGGGGCAGGAGACCGAGTCGGACGGGGCCCGGCGTTACGGGACCGTCGAGGGTGTGTTCGTCCCGACGTTGCTGACGATCCTCGGTGTCATCCTCTACCTGCGCACCGGATGGGTGGTCGGCAACGCCGGGCTGCTCGGGGCGCTCGGGATCATCACGGTGGCCTTCCTGGTCACCGGCCTGACCGCCCTCTCGCTCGCGTCGATGTCGACCAACGTGGCGCCGGGGGCGGGCGGGGCCTACGCGCTGGTCTCCCGCTCGTTCGGGGTGGAGGCGGGCGGCGCGGTCGGCCTGCCCCTGTACCTCTCCCAGAGCCTGGTGATCGTCCTCTACGTCTTCGGGTTCCGTGAAGGGTGGCAGGCGGCCTTCGGTCCACACCCGGCACTGCTCATCGACGTCGCGATGGTGGTCGTGCTGGTCACCGTGGCCCTGATCAGCACCAAGGCGGCGTTCCGCACGCAGTTCGTCATCCTGGGAATCGTCGCGGTCTCCCTGGTCGCGGTCGTCGTGGCCGTGGTGACCGGTGACCTCGACCAGCGGCCGCCGCTGACCGGCGACTTCCCGGGCGCCCCCGAGGAGGGTTTCCCGGGCGTCGACGTGTGGGCGGTGTTCGCCGTGTTCTTCCCCGCGACCACCGGCATCATGGCGGGGCTGAACCTCTCCGGTGAACTGCGCGACCCCCGGCGCAGCATCCTTCGGGGGACCCTCGCGGCGGTCGGGGTCAGCCTGGCCGTCTACCTCGGCGTCGCGGTGTGGTTGGCGTTCGCCGCGCCCATGGAGGAACTCGCCGGCAACTACCTGGTCATGGCCGAGCGCTCGGCCTGGGCCCCCGCGGTCATCGCCGGCCTGCTCGCCGCCACGTTTTCCTCGGCGCTGGCGTCGCTGGTGGGGGCACCCCGCATCCTGCAGGCACTGGCGGAGCACCGGGTCCCGCCCGGCGCGTCCTGGCTCGCCCGGCGGGACGGGCGGGGCGAACCACGAAACGCGCTGGTGGTGACGATCGTCGTCGTCGCTGCCGCCCTGCTCGCCCGGGACCTCAACGCGATCGCCCCGTTGATCACCATGGTCTTCCTCGTGACCTACGCGGCGATCAACATCGCGGTGCTCGTCGAGACCGTCATCGACCTGCCGAGCTACCGGCCCACGTTCGCGGTGCCCTGGCCGGTGCCGCTGCTCGGCACGGTGGGGTGCATCGCCGGCATGCTCGTGATCCACGCCTGGCTCGCCGTCGTGGCCCTGCTGACGGGCCTCGGGTTCGTGCTGTGGCTCACCCGCCGAAACCTGGCCCGACCGGTCACCGACATCCGCAGCGCCGCGCTGCTGGCGCTGGCGCGGTGGGCATCGCGCAAGGCGCGAGAGGTCCGGAGTTCGGAGGAACGCACCTGGTCGGCCCACCTGCTGGCGCCCGTGACCTCCCTCGACGACCTCGAACGTGCGTGTTACTGGCTCCCCCACCTGGCGGAGGAGGGCGGCCCGGCGAAGCTGGTGGCCATCTCGGGAGCCGGGGGAGCACCGGCCGAGGAATTCGCAGAGGCCCTCCGGTCGGCGGTCGAGGAACTCACCGAGGCCGGGTTGCAGGCCACCAGCACCATCATCGAGGTGGACGACGCGGCACGGGGCCCGGCCGCGACCCTGCGTGCGGTGGGTACCGACGAGTCACAGTCGGCCAACATGATCGTGACCGCGTTCCCGGAGGAGGCGGACCAGGACGCCGGGGTGCGCCGGTTGCTGCGTGAGGCCTTCGACCGCGACATCGGGGTCGTGCTCACCCCGCCGGACCTGGAGGGGCCACCCGACGGCGACGACGGCGATGACGGCGAGGAGGACGCGGCCAGGATCTCGCTGTGGGTGCACGAACAGGGCCCACGGTGGGAGGTGGAGGACCACCTCTACCACTCCGACCTCGCGCTGCTGCTCGCCCAGCGGCTCGTTGGCGCCTGGAACGCCGACCTGCGCCTGATCACCGCCGTCGCGGACGCCGACGACGTGGAACCCGCCGAGGGCTATCTCCGCGAACTCGCCGAGGTCGCGCGTCTCCCGGGGCCGCCGGAGGCACACGTCGTGCAGCGCCCCTTCGTCGAGGCGATCGGGGACGCGACCGGCGCGGACCTGCACGTCCTCGCACTCTCGAGCCAGGTGGACTTCGATGCGCTCCGTCGCCTGCGTGGGCCGGTGTCGGCGCCCTGCCTGTTCGTACGCGACTCGGGCGTCGAGAACGCCTACGTCTGAGCGTCGCCGTCGAGGGTCTCGACGACCACGATGGTGACGTCGTCCGGGCGGCCGGCCTCGTCCACCGCGGCGTGCAGGACCTCCACGGCGTGCGCCGGGTCGCGCCGCAGCGCCGCCTCGATGTCGGGGAGGGGGACCACGTCGGTCAGTCCGTCGGTGGCCAGCAGGTACAGCTCGCCCGGGGAGAGTTCGATCCGGAAGGCGTGCGGCTCCACCACGTAGTCGCCGGTGGCGCCGAGGCACTGGCGGATCGTGCTCCCCGCCGCGCGGTCGGTCACGGTGAGCTGGTCGAGGTGCCCGCCGTCCGCGAGCCGGAACACGGTGGAATCACCCACGTTCGCGACCGTGCCGTGCCCGTTCGCCCCGAGCGCGAGCATCGCCACGGTCGTGCCCATCCCGAAGCGTTCCGGCCGGTCGCGCATGGCGTCCTGGAGCATGATGTCCGCGCGCTGCAGGAGCTGTGAGGTTCCGTCCTCCCCGCCCGGGACATCCGCGCTGGCGAGCATCTGCCCGGCAACCTCGCTCGCGACGTCGCCGGCGGGGTGCCCGCCGAGCCCGTCGAGGACGGCGATGATGGCCGGACCGCCGACCTCGCGGTGCTCGACGTCGGCGGTCGACGCCAGCACGGCGTCGCCGACCACGGCACGATCCTGGTTGCGATCGTGGGTGGCCGACCTCGTCGTGCATGCGTGGACGTGGGCCTGCATGCGAATGCTCCTCTGGTTTGCGACCCACAGGTTCCCCCATCCTCCGCGCGGCCCGGTGGTGGGTGGTAGGGGCGCCCGACGGTGGCCGCAGGGCCCCTGGCAGACTGCACATGCCGGGGTCACGGTCGTGTGGCCGTGCCCCGTCCGCCGTCCGACGACCGGTGGCGCCGCCGCGAATCGGGGGGACGGTTATCCTCACGACCATGCCGATCTACGAGTACCGCTGCCGCTCCTGCGGCCACACCACGGAACAGCTCCGGGCCGTGGAACGGGCCGACGAGCCCGTCGACTGCGTCTGCGCAGGCTCGGACACCGTCCGGTTGCCCTCACTGGTCGCCCGCAGTCGGGTCACCGCGAGCGGCGGCGAGCTGCCCATGGCGGGCGGGAGCGCCCCGGACGCCGGGGGCTGTTGCGGTGGAGGCTGCTGCGGCTGACGGCGCCGGCGCCGCGGCCCGCCCCGACGAGGAGATTGTCCGTGTCCGTTGAGCGGCAGGCGCCCGTGCGGGCCGGCGGGACCCACCGCCTCGGTGATCTCGAGGTGCACCGGCTGGGCTTCGGTGCGATGCGCCTGACCGGCGAGGGCATCTGGGGTGAGCCGGCCGACCCCGACGGGGCCGTCCGGGTGCTGCGACGGGCCGTCGAACTCGGTGTCGACCTCATCGACACCGCCGACTCCTACGGCCCCGAGGTGAGTGAGCGCCTGATCGCGGAGGCGCTGCACCCCTACCCCGAGGAGCTGGTCATCGCCACCAAGGCGGGGCTGGTCCGCACCGGGCCGGGAGAGTGGCACCCGGTGGGTCGGCCCGAGTACCTCACCCAGCAGGCGCACCTGAGCTGCCGGCGGTTGCAGGTCGAGGCCATCGATCTCTTCCAGCTCCACCGCATCGATCCGCAGGTTCCGGTCGCGGAGCAGCTCGGTGCGCTGCGTGACCTGCAGGAGGCCGGGGTGATCCGCCACATCGGTCTCTCCGAGGTCACCGTCGAACAGCTCGAGGAGGCCAGCGGGCTGGCGGAGATCGTCAGCGTCCAGAACCGCTACAACCTCGTCGACCGCGAGCACGAGGCCGTGCTGGCCGCCTGCGAGCAACGCGGGCTCGCCTTCATCCCCTGGTTCCCGGTCGCGACCGGCACGTTGGCGCGTCCGGGCGGCCCGCTGGACGAGCTCGCTCGCGAACACGACGCGACCCCGGCACAGCTGGCCCTGGCCTGGCTGCTGCGGCGTTCCCCGGTCATGCTGCCGATCCCCGGCACCTCGAGCGTGGCCCACCTCGAGGAGAACTGCTCCGCCGCGACCGTCGAACTCGACGAGGCCGACGTCGACCGTCTCGCCCGCGCGGCAACGGCCTAGCGGGCGGCCCCTCGACGGCTACGGTCGCGGGCCGACACCGGGAGAGCCCACGTGCCACGAGTCCTGCGCCCCGACCTGCTGCGGCGCTCCGCCGAGATCGCCCGCGTGCTGGCCCGCAACGGCGGTCACGATCTCGTCAGTTCCTCTGGGCTCGAGGAGGAACTCGGTGCCACCTCGGGGGAGGGTGAGGCAGCCGACGGGGACGGTTCCGGCGCCGACCTCGCCGCGGACCTCGAGTCTCTCGGTCCGACGTTCATCAAGCTGGGACAGCTGCTCTCGACCCGCGGTGACCTCCTGCCCGACACCCACATCGAGGCGCTCTCCCGACTCCAGGACGACGTCGCGCCGGTGCCGTTCGGCGAAATCCGCGCGGTCGTCGAGGAGGACCTCGGCGGGCGGCTGTCCAACGTGTTCGAGTCGTTCGATGAGGAGCCCATCGCCTCCGCCTCTCTCGGCCAGGTCCACCATGCGGTGATGCGTGGCGGCCGGGAGGTCGCCGTCAAGGTCCAGCGTCCCGGGATCCGCGAGACGGTCGCGCACGACCTCGAGGTGCTGCACGGCCTGGCGCAGTTCCTCGACGATCACACCGACGCCGGCGAGCGTTACCACTTCGACGAGATCGTCGAGGAGTTCGAGCGCTCGCTCGTCCGCGAGCTCGACTACCGCCGGGAGGCCGTCGGCCTCGGCGAGTTCCGCAGCAACCTCTCGGCCTTCGAGCTCCTGACCGTCCCCGATCACGTCGAGGGGCTGACGACCTCGCGGGTGCTGACGATGGAGCACGTGGCGGGCACCAAGGTCACCGACCTGTCCGGTCTCGCGCAGCTCGACATCGACGGGCACGCTCTGGTCGACGAACTGTTCCGCGCCTACATGCAGCAGATGCTCTCCGACGGGTTCGTCCACGCCGACCCCCACCCCGGCAACGTGCTGCTCACCCCGGACCACCGCCTGGCGTTGATCGACGTGGGGATGGTGGTCCGGCTCGACTCGCGCACCCGGGAGCGGATGCTGCGGCTCCTCGTGGCGCTCTCGGACGGTCAGGCCGGCGAGGCCGCGGACGTCGGGCTCGCGCTCGGCCGCCCGACCTCCTTCTTCGATGAGGCGGCCTTCCGGCGTGACGTCGCCGGCCTGGTCGCCAGCTACCAGGACCTGCCCCCCGGGACCTCCCACGCCGGTCGCATCCTGACCGAGATGACCCGGATCTCGGGCCAGGACGGTGTCCGCCCGCCCTCGGAGCTCACCCTCCTCGGCCGCACGCTGTTGGCGCTGGAACAGGTCGCCGGTGAACTCGCGCCCGACTTCGACGCCGACGCGGCGATCCGCCGGTACGCGGGGGAGGTCCTGCAGCGGGCGATGGTCGACCAGCTCACCCCGAGCTCGATGCTGCGCGGGCTGCTCGACACCAAGGAGTTCGTCGAACAGTTGCCGCGGCGTGCCAACACGATCCTGGGCGACCTCGCGGACGGGTCATTGCGCGTGCGTGTCGACGCCGTGGACGCCGAGCAGATGATCGGGGCGATCCAGCGGCTGGCCAACCGGCTGGTCGCGGGCCTGGTCCTCGCGGCCCTGATCATCGGCGCCGCCATGATGGCGGGTGTCGAGACCCAGGCGACCATTCTCGGCTATCCCGCCCTCGCACTGGTCTTCTTCGTGGTGGCCGCGTTCCTCGGGTTGTGGCTGGTCGTCGGCATCCTGCGCAGCGACGACTGAGGGCCGAGCGCACCGCGAAGATGGCCCCCACTCGACTCCCCGGTGCCGGACGGGTCTGCTTCCCTCGAGCCATCGAGGTCGAAAGGGCACCGTGGGCGCAGGGGCGAGACCCGCCGCCGTCGAGGGTGATGCCCACGTGCCGTGGCCGGAGGAACCGGAGCCGGTCGAGGAGGACCTGCTCGCCGACTACCGCGTCCGACTCGTCCGCGTCGGGGTCCTGGCGACCCTGTTCGTCCTGGTGCCCGTGGGCCTGTACCCGTGGGTGCGAGGCGGGGTCGAGCGGCCCGAGCTCTACCTGGCCGCGGTGGCGGCCGGCCTCGCCGGATGCGCGCTGGTGAGCCTGCTGCCGTGGCGTCGCCTGTTGATACGTGCCTGGCCCATGGCCGGCTATGTCACGTGGTCGGTCGCGGACATCCTCCTCGTGGGGCTGCTGGTGTTCGCCTCCGGTGGCCTGTCCTCTCCGCTCTGGTCGGTCTTCGCGTTGACCACGCTGTTCTTCGCCGCCACGTTCGGGAGTACCGGTCGGGTGTGCCTGCTGGGGCTCACCGTGGCCGTCTACCTCGGCGCCGTGTGGGCGGTGGACGCCCCCGCCGCAGGCCAGGCCGGTGAGCTCCTGGTCCGTCTCGGCGTCCTGATCACCCTGGCGCTGATGGCCGGCTTCATCGCCGACCAGCTCCGTCGCCAACTGCTCGCCCAGACGCGGCGAGCCCAGGCCAGCCGTCGGGTGGCCCAGGCGGGTGAGCAGATCGGCACGCTCCAGGAGCAGGCCGTCTTCACGGCCGCGGTCGAGGGACTGGCCGACCTCGGGTTCCCGGTCGCGGCCGCGGTCACGATCGAGGGGCGGACCTACCGGCTGGCCGCGACCCACGGCGTGCCCGAGGAGTTCGACCGGGTGCGACTGGCGCTGAGCGACCTGCGCCCGACGAGCCGTGCCTGGGTGATGACCCACGAGGACATCGACGACCCGGGGGTCCGCGAGTTGCTCGCACTGTGCAACTGCGAGGCGCTGATCGCCGCCCCGCTGCTGGTGGGCTCGACACGCCGGGGACTGCTGGTCGCCTGCGGGGACGACGACCCGGTCGGCGTGGAGGCGGTCCAGGCACTGGCGACGCTGACCTCGAACGCGCTGGAGAACGCGGACCTGTACCGGCTCAAGGCGGACTTCGTCGCGAACGTGTCGCACGAACTGCGCACCCCGTTGACCGTCGTGGTCGGCCTCGGCGACACGCTGGCGCACCGTGCGCGGACCCTGAGCCCGGAGCAGATCGAGGAGTTCGCCGCACGCATCCAGACCAACGCCGAGCGGCTGGACTCGATGATCTCCACCCTGCTGGACTTCTCGCGGCTGCAGCACCGGGCGAGCGTCACGACGCGAGGGGAGGTGGACCTCGCCGAGCTGACGGCCTCGGCCGTCGAGCGACACCGGACGCAGCTCGAGCCCCGCGAGGTCCGCCTGGAGGCGCAGTCGGTTGTCGTCCCCGGTGACCGGACGATGCTCGAGCACGTGGTGGACAACCTGCTCGCCAACGTCGCCAGCCACACGCCCCCCAAGACCACCGTCCGGATCGTCGTGCGGTCGGCCGGCGACGTGGGTGAGGTCGTCGTCGACGACGACGGACCGGGTATCCCGCCGGGGGAGCGCGCCCGGGTCACCGAGCGCTTCTTCCGGGGCGGCGACCACCTCACCCGGGGAGGCGGCGGGATGGGCCTCGGGCTGGCCTTGGCACAGGAGTTGCTGCTGCTCCACGGCAGTGCACTCGACATCGACCGCTCGCCCTCGGGCGGTACGCGGGCGGGCTTCCGGGTGGCGGTCAGCCGGGCGGCCGCACCCGTCGACGTGGGGCCCGCCCACCAGGACGTCGAACGCTGACCTCGACCGCCCCGCCGGCCCCCGGGCCGTCCAGGCTGCCTACG
Organism: Nitriliruptoraceae bacterium; assembly: GCA_007130695.1. Classification (GTDB taxonomy): domain Bacteria; phylum Actinomycetota; class Nitriliruptoria; order Nitriliruptorales; family Nitriliruptoraceae; genus SKLC01. The sequence goes on along the minus strand of SLRZ01000266.1, from coordinate 8,159 downwards.
CTGCCGGTGGACCGTGCCGACACGGATCCCCGGCCCCCGAGGAGGCACCCATGGGCGCACCGCTGGAAGGCTGCACCGTCCTGGAGTTGGCCAACTGGATCGCCGCCCCGAGCTGCGGTGCGCTGATGGCCGACCTGGGTGCGGACGTGATCAAGGTCGAGCCGCTCACCGGTGATTCGATGCGCGGCAAGCTGCGGCAACCCTCGCTGCCCGAGGGCACCCCGCGCACCGACTTCCCGTTCCACCTCGACAACCGGGGCAAGCGCTCGGTCGCGATCGACCTGGCCGACCCCCGGGGAGCCGACCTCGTCCTCGACCTCGCCGGCGGCGCCGACGTGCTGCTCACCAACCTGCTGCCCTCGCGCCTGACGCGTTTCGGCCTCGGGCCCGAGCAGGTGCGCCAGACCCACCCGCGGCTGATCTACGGGGTCGTCACCGGATTCGGCACCCGTGGCCCCGAGGCCGACCGGACCGCGTTCGACCTCACCGCGTTCTTCGGTCGCGCCGGGATCATGAGCCTGGTGGCCGAGCCGGACCAGGCGCCGCCCGCGTTCCGCCCGGGGCAGGGAGACCACGCCACCGGCCTGGCTCTGCTCTCCGCCGTGCTGGCGGCACTGCTGCAACGCGAACGGACCGGTGAGGGCCAACTGGTGGAGACCAACCTGCTGCACGTGGGCAGCTGGACGATCGGCTCCGACCTCGGCGCCTCGCTGATCGACCGCCGGCAGCCGACCCCCCGGGGCCGAAACGAACCGATCAGCCCGCTCAACACCCGCTACCGGTGCCAGGACGGGGCATGGATCAACCTCGCCGCGCACGACCAGCGCGTCTGGCCACGCTTCTGTGAGGAGATCGGGCTCCCGGAGCTGGCGGTCGATGAGCGCTTCGATGACGCCCGCAAGCGCTTCCGCCGCGGCCCGGAGGTGATCGCGATCCTCGACGAGCGCTTCGCCTCCCGCCCCGTGGACTACTGGGCCGCCCGCCTGGACGCCGCCGGGGTCCTGTGGGACCGCGTCGCCACCCTGCCCGAGCTCATGGACGACCCCCAGGCCCACGCCGCCGGGGTGTTCACCCACATCGACCACCCGGTGGCCGGCCGGTTCGAGACCCTGGCCGCCCCGTTCTCGATGGACGCCGGCGAGGTCGGGGTGCGCGGGCCGGCCCCCGAGGTCGGCGAGCACACCCGTGAGGTCCTGCTGGGCCTGGGCATCGGGGCCGCCCGTGTCGAGGAGCTGCTGGCCGCCGACGTGGTCCACCACGGCCCGGGCGCCGGCGACGCCGCCCAGTAGGCTCCGCTTCCGGGAGCGAGTGGGAGCGACACATTGGGTTGGAACTTCGCCGACGTCTGGGAAGTCGTCGCGGAACGGATGCCGGACGCCCCGGCCCAGGTGCACGGGGACCGGGTCGTGAGCTGGGCGGAGTTCGACCGCCGCGCCGACGGCGTCGCCCGGGCCTTTCTGGACGCCGGGTTGGGGGCCCAGGCGAAGGTGGCCCAGTATCTCTACAACGGCCCGGAGTACCTCGAGTCGCTGTTCGCGGCGTTCAAGGCGGGACTCGTCCCGGTCAACACCAACTACCGCTACGGGGACGACGAGCTCGTCTACCTCTGGGACAACGCGGACGTCGAAGCGGTCGTCTTCCACGGCTCCTTCACCGAGCGCATCGAGTCCATCCGCCACCAGTTGCCCGACGTCGACCTGTGGCTGTGGGTCGACGACGCCACCGGTCCCTGCCCCGTCTGGGCGCAGGACTACGAGACCGCCGCCACCGGCGCGGACACGCGCACGGTCGCCGGGTGGGGGCGCAGCCCCGAGGATCTCTACCTCCTCTACACCGGCGGGACCACCGGCAGCCCCAAGGGCGTCATGTGGCGCCAGCACGACCTGTTCACCGCCCTCAACGGTGCGGCCGCGGTCAGCTACGAGGGCGAGGGCGACCTCGACGCGGTGCGTGCGGCCCTCCAGGGCCCCGGCCCGGTCCATCTGCCGGCCTGCCCGCTGATGCACGGGACCGCGGCCTTCTCGTCGTTCGCCGCGATGAACAGTGGCGGCAGCATCGTCACGTTGACGCGGCGTTCCTTCGACGTCGTCGAACTGCTCGACACCGTCCACCGGGAACGGGTCAACACGATGGCGATCGTCGGCGACGCCTTCGCCAAGCCGATGCTGCGTCACCTCGACGCGGAACCGGACCGCTGGGACGTCACGAGTCTGGTGTTCATCCTCTCCTCGGGGGTGATGTGGAGCGAGGAGACCAAGCAGGGGCTGTTGCGACACCACCCGAAGATGCTGCTGGTGGACCAGTTCTCTTCCTCGGAGGCCCTGGGGATGGGATCCTCGGTCTCGACCGCCGACGGTGCCTCGGCGACCGCGCGGTTCGCGCTGGGCCGGAACGCGAGGGTGATCGACCACCGCGGCCGCGACGTCGAACCGGGGTCCGACCAGGTCGGCCGTGTGGCCGTCGGCGGCCTCCAACCGGTCGGCTACTACAAGGACCCGGCCAAGACCGCCGAGACCTTCGTCGAACTCGACGGGCAGCGCTACTCCATCCCCGGGGACTACGCGATGGTGGAGGCGGACGGCACGCTCACGCTGCTGGGTCGTGGCTCGATGTGCATCAACACCGGTGGCGAGAAGGTCTACCCCGAGGAGGTCGAGGAGGCCCTCAAGACCCACGCGCGCATCCGGGACGCCGTCGCGGTCGGCGTCCCCGACGAGCGTTTCGGGGAGGCGGTCACCGCCGTCGTGGAACTGCACGACGGTTCCGGTGGGCTCGACGAGGACGACGTGATCGCCCACGTCAAGCAACGCCTGGCCTCCTACAAGGCCCCACGCCGGCTCGTCGAGGTGGCGAGCATCGCCCGTTCGCCCAACGGCAAGGTCGACTACCGCCGGTTGCGGCAGCTGGCGGTCGACGAGGTCGCCACCTCGTAGGTAGCTGCCCTGCACCGTGGCGGTGCCGGGCCATCAGGGCCGTGCGCACCTAGGCTGGGCCCATGCTGCCTCGCGACGTCGTGCCCCTGCCGAGCCACCTCTACCCGCCGGAGCCCTGGCGGATCGTGGAGCGTCGCTTCGACGCCTCCCACCTCGACCGTGCCGAGACGATCTTCTCGCAGGGCAACGGGTTCGTCGGCTTCCGCGGGACCTTCGAAGAGGGACGGCCCTCGGTCTCGCCGGGGACCTTCGTCAACGGCTTCCACGAGACGTGGCCGATCCACCATGCGGAGGAGGCCTACGGGCTGGCCCGCACCGGGCAGACGATCGTCAACGTCCCCGATGCCACGGTCCTCGAGCTGTACGTCGACGACGAGCCGCTCTACCTGCCCACGGCCCGCCTGCCCGCCTACGAGCGGGTCCTCGACATGCGTGACGGCGTGCTGTCCCGGCAGCTGGAGTGGTCGACCCCCTCCGGCAAGCACGTCCACGTCTCGACCCGCCGGCTGGTCTCCTTCGAGCACCGTCACCTCGTCGCGATCGAGTACGAGGTCGAACTCACCGACCGCGCCCCGGTCTGGTTGGTCTCGAAGGTCGTCAACCGGCAGGACGCCGAGGTCACCTCGCACACCGAGAGCGGTGAGCAGGCACTCGCCGACCCGCGTCTGGCGCGCTCGTTCCGGGACCGGGTGCTCAACACGCGGGTGCGCCAGGTCGACGGCCACCGGCTGTGCCTCGGCTATGAGACCTCCCGGAGCCGCATGACCCTGGGGCTCGGGGTGGACCACGTCGTCGAGACCGACAACGAGCACGAGATCACCTACTCGCAGGAGGAGGATGTCGAGCGCATGGCCGTCATGGTCGATGCGCAGCCCGGCGTCCCCATCCGTATCACCAAGTACGTCACCTACCAGTCCTCCCGTGACGTGCCCCCGGGTGAGCTCGTCGCCCGGTGCCAGCGCACCCTGGACCGTGCCGTGCGGGACGGGTTCGGTGCCCTCTGCGAGCAGCAGCGCGGCCACCTCGACCACTTCTGGGACCGGGCCGACGTCCAGGTCGACGTGGGCGAGCAGACCGCGAGCGTGCAGCAGGCCGTGCGCTGGAACCTCTTCCAGCTCGCCCAGGCGTCCTGGCGGGCGGAGGGCACCGGTGTCCCGGCCAAGGGGTTGACCGGGCAGGCCTACGAGGGGCACTACTTCTGGGACACCGAGATCTACATACTGCCGTTTCTCACCTACACCCAGCCCCGGATCGCCCGTAACCTGCTGCGCTTCCGCCACAGCATGCTCGGCCACGCGCGCCGACGTGCCCAGCAGTTGGGTAACGACGGTGCCCTGTTCCCGTGGCGGACGATCAACGGCGAGGAGGCATCGGCCTACTACCAGGCGGGCACCGCGCAGTACCACATCGATGCCGACATCATCTACGCCCTGCGCCGCTACGTGGAGGTCCGTGGCGACCCCGAGTTCCACCTCGAGGTGGGCGCCGAGATGCTGGTGGAGACCGCCCGGCTCTGGGCCGACCTCGGCTTCTTCGACAGCCGCGGCTCGTTTCACATCCATGCCGTCACCGGCCCCGACGAGTACACGACGGTCGTCGACGACAATGCCTTCACCAACCTCATGGCGCGCTTCAACCTGCGCTATTCCGCGTCCGTGCTGCGCGGCCTCGAACGCGACCGACCCGACGGGTTCCGTGCTCTCGAGAGCACCGTGAAACTCGGAGCCGACGAGGTCGCGGAATGGGAGCGGGCCGCCGAGGCCATGCACATCCCCTACGACGACGACCTCGGCATCCACCCCCAGGATGCCCGCTTCCTCGAGCGTGAGCCCTGGGATCTCAAGGCCACCACCCCCGACCGGTTCCCGTTGCTGCTGCACTACCACCCGTTGGTGATCTACCGCTACCAGGTCATCAAGCAGGCGGACGTGGTGCTCGCCCTGTTCCTGCTCAGCGACGAGTTCTCGCGTGAGCAGAAGGCCCGGGACTTCGCCTACTACGACCCCATGACCACCGGTGACTCGTCCCTGTCGGCGGCGGTCCAGAGCATCGTCGCGGCGGAGACCGGCCACGAGGACAAGGCCCGTGAGTACTTCGAGTACGCGCTGATGATGGACCTCGCCGACCTCGCGGGCAACGCTTCCGAAGGGGTCCACGTCGCCGCGGCGGGTGGGGTCTGGCAGGCGCTCGTCTTCGGTTTCGGTGGGGTGCGCGATGCCGGCGGCGATCTCTCGTTCGACCCGCATCTGCCCGACGGTTGGGAGCGGCTGTCCTTCCCGCTGCGGTTCCAGGGCCGTCAACTGCGCATCCACCTCGAAGCACAGCGGGAGGTCTACCTGCTGGAGTCGGGTGAGCCCCTGGAGGTCTCCGTCCGCGGGGCTCTGCACACGCTCTCGGAGGGTGAGCCCCTGGAGGTCTCCGTCCGCGGGGCTCTGCACACGCTCTCGGAGGGTGAGCCCCTCGAGTGGTCGACGGCCGGGGAGTGAGCGCCGCGTGCGGCGTAGCCGGTCCGAGGTCCTCAGCCCTCCGGGCGGTAGAGGCCGTCGAGGACCTGCAGCACGAAGTCGTCGGCGTCGCCCTGCTGCTCATCGGGCATCTCCGAGAGCATCCCGTACATCGCGGCCTCGCCCTGGGTGGCCAGTTCCGGGTGGCCGCGCACCGTCTCGACCGCCTCCGCGAGGTCGGCCAGGAATGGCTCGACCACGTCGACGTGGGGCGTGGTGATCATCATGTGCAGCGCATCGGGCCGGATCTGCTTGTCCGGGTGCCAGCCCTTCCGGCGAAGGACGTCACCGACGGCGAAGATGTTGACCTGCTCATCGTCGCTGGCGAAGGCGAACACGCTCCGCATCACCGGTTCGCCCAGCACCCGCAGGCCCGGAATCGCTTCGATGCCGTCGATCATCCGCGATCCGAGATCGACGATCCGCTCCGCCAGTTCGAGATAGCCGTCCTCGCCCATCGTCTGCAGCGCCGCCCAGGCCGCGGCGATCGCGCCGCCCGGTCGGGTCCCGGCCGCGGTCGGCGAGATGTAGATCCCGCCGACCCAGTCGGTGGAGACGTAGAACTGGTGGCGACGCAGGTCGGCGTCGCGGTAGGTGATCGTCGAGGCACCCTTGGCCGCGAAGCCATACTTGTGTACGTCCGCCGAGATCGACGTCACCCCGTCCACGCGGAAGTCCCACGGCGCGACCGGGTGGCCGAGCCGCTCGACCCACGGCAGCAGGAACCCGCCGAGACACCCGTCCACGTGGAAACCCACGCCACGCTCCGCGGCGAGCGCGCCGATCTCCTCGATCGGGTCGAGCACCCCGTAGGGGTAGCAGGGTGCGGAGCCGACGACGGCCACGGTCTGGTCGGTGACGGCCGCACCCATGGCCGCGACATCGGCGCGGAAGTCGTCGGTCAGCGGCACGACCACCGGCTCGAGCATCAGGTAGTGACAGGCCTTGAAGAACGCCGGATGGGCCGAGGCGGGCAGCACGAGTTCGGGTCGCTCGACGCCGAGTTTGGCTCGCCCCCAGTCGCGGTAGGTCTTGACCGCCATCATGATCGACTCGGACCCGCCCGAGGTCATCGTGCCGGCCGCCTCCGGCCCGCCGTGCAGCATCGTTGCAGTCATCGCCACGACCTCGGCCTCGAAGCGACGCAGTGATTCGAACGCCAGCGGGTTGAGGCCGTTTTCCGAGAAGAACCGCGTGTAGGCGGCCTTCAACAGCGCGCTGTGCTCGTCGGACGCGTGGTAGACGAGGCTGAAGGCGCGTCCGGCGTGCCAGTCCACGTCCGAGGTCGCAATTCGCTCGAGGTCGGCCAGCACCTCCTCCCGGGCGCGGCCCCGCGCGGGGATGGACCGACTGGACTCCGACACGTGCCCTCCTACGTGTTGCGAGACGGACAGGGAGGGCGACCCCGTCGGCCGACGGCCGACGTGGCGCTCCCGTTCCCCGCGCTTGGAGCGGGTGAGGGGAATCGAACCCCCATGACCAGCTTGGAAGGCTGGGGCTCTACCATTGAGCTACACCCGCGTGCCGCGGAGCCTATCGAGCCCGGCGCCCGGGGCGGCGTTCGCGGGGGTGGCCAGGGCGCGGCCGGACGCGGCCCGTCCGGCCGGGGCGCTTGGGCCGCAGGCGAACGGGACGGCTACCGTCCGAGGCCCGTGGACGACAAGGAGCCCCTCTTCATGGCCTCGATCGAGGACCGCCTGCGCATCGTGCCCGAGTTCCGCTCGAACGAGCACGACAAGGTCCGCAACCTGCTGCTCGACGGCAAGCTCGCACGCCGCCTGTCCCGCTGGCCCACCGAGGACCTCGAACTGGAGATCTCGGTCAAGGACCGCGACACCAGCAAGCAGCGCATGACGCTCGAGTGCTGGATCGCCAAGGCCCCCAAGATGGTCGCCACCTCCGGCCGCCCCGACCTCGAGGCCGCCGTGCTCGAGTGCCGCGACGACCTCTACAAGCAGGTGGACAAGTTCATCACCAAGAAGGAGTCCGAGCGGCGCCGGTGACGGGTCGAGGCCCCGCTGCCGGTGTGGACACCACCGGCAGCGGGGCGGCGAGTCGGGGTGGCCGGATTCGAACCGGCGACCTCGGCGTCCCAAACGCCGCGCGCTAACCAAGCTGCGCTACACCCCGTGACGCCGCGCAGCGTAGTGCCCACCCCGGGCGTCGGCCGCCACCGCGAGGGTGGAGTCCACCGGCCCGGATGGACACCCGCCGCGCGAGGTGGAACCATCGCCCCCACGGTCCGCGCGTACCCTTCCGGTGACACCTCGCGGGACCACGTCTGCGACCCGCCATTTGCGGGCCAGTTCCCCGGCACGTCGCGGCCCGTCCCGCCGTCGCCGACACGCCACCCCAGCCCCAAGCCCGCTGAAGAAAGCCACAGACTCGTGAAGACGTCCGTCGAGACCCTCGATGAGGTCCAGGTAAAGCTCACCGTCGAGGTCGAACCCAAGCGCGTCAAGAAGGCCTTCGACGCCGCCGCCCGTGAACTCGCCAAACAGGTCGAGATCCCCGGCTTCCGGAAGGGCAAGGCCCCCCGTCGGCTGCTCGAGCAGCGCTTCGGGGACGGCGTGATCGCCCAGCAGGCGATGGAGAACGCCCTCTCGGACTACTACTCCGAGGCCCTGCAGAAGGAGGAGATCGCCGCGGTCTCCCAGCCCGAGGTCGACGTCGAGACCTTCGACGAGAACGAGGGCTGCACCTTCAGCGCCACCATCGAGGT
>SLRZ01000193.1 GCA_007130695.1 Nitriliruptoraceae bacterium | reverse complement strand
CTACTCGGCGAACCAGATGAAGTAGGACGCGAACACCGCCGCCAGGACGAACAGGGCGGGGTGCACCTCGCGGATGCGCCCCTTGAAGGCCATCATCAGGGGGAAGAGGAACAGCCCCAGGGCGATGCCGTTGGCGATGCTGAACGTCAGCGGCATCGCGATGACGGTGACGAAGGCCGGAATCGCGTACTCCAGCTCGTCCCACGCGATCTGACCCAGGCCCCGGGCCATCATCACGCCCACGATCACCAGCGCCGGCGCGGTGATCTCCGGGTGGTCGCCCAGCACCGCGATCAGCGGGAAGAACGGCAGGGCGAGCAGGAACAATCCGCCGGTCACCACGGAGGTCAGGCCGGTGCGACCACCGGCACCGACACCGGCTGCGGACTCGATGTAGGAGGTCGTGGTCGAGGTCCCCATCGCCGCACCGCCCATCGTGGCGATCGAGTCGGACACCAGGGCCCGGTTGGCCCGCGGCAGACGGCCCTCATCATCGAGCAGGCCCGCCTGGTTCGACACGGCGATGAGCGTGCCGGCGGTGTCGAAGAAGTCGACGAACAGCATCGTGAACACGACCATCGCCATCTGCACGGTCAGCAGTTCCGGCATCGCGAGGAAGGCCTCGCCGAAGGTCGGTGCGGCGCTGGGGACCGCCGAGACGATGCCGCCCGGCAACGCCACGTGCCCGACCACCATGCCCACGACGGCCGTGGCGATGATGCCGTAGAACACGCCGCCCTTCAGTCCTCGCAGGAGGAACAGCCCCGTGACCACGATCCCGAACAGGGCCAGCAGCGGCGCGGCAGAGGTGAGGTCGCCCAGGGTGACGGCCGTGGGCTCGTAGGCCTCGACGATGCCGGCGTTCTTCAGTCCGATGAAGGCGATGAAGATGCCGATGCCGGCGCCGACGGCCAGCTTGAGCTGCATGGGGATGGCGTTGACCACGGCCTCACGGGCCCCGCTGACCGTGAGCAGGAAGAACAGCACGCCGGAGACGAAGGTGCCGGCCAGGGCGGTCTCCCACGGGATGCCCATGCCCAGCACGACGGTGAACGCGAAGAACGCGTTGAGCCCCATGCCGGGCGCCTGCGCGATCGGGTAGCGCGCCCACAGTCCCATGATGAGCGTGCCCAGGGCCGCCGCCACACAGGTCGCCACGAACACGGCGCCGAAGTCCATCCCGGCTTCGCTGAGGATCCCGGGGTTGACCACGATGATGTAGGCCATCGCGAGGAAGGTCGTCAGCCCGGCCACGGCCTCGGTCCGCACGTCGGTGGCGTGCTCACGCAACCGGAAGAAGCGGTCCAGTGCGGAGCCGTCGGCGTCCGTCTCGGGGGCGGTCGTGGGGGTCCGCTCGTCGCTCACAGTCGCCGCCTTCGGGGGTGATGGGCAGGGGCATGCGGAGAACGCGACCACGGTCGCGGCGGTGCTGTTGCCCCGGGAACTCGATGTGGTGCGGAGCTTAGATCCTCGGTCCGCCCCCGCCGAACAGGCCCGTGCGGTCGTGTGGCGACGGGGTGGTCCGTGGTGACCACTAGGGTGGCCCGCGAAGCAGGAGGTCCTCTCGTGATCGCGATCCTGACGGTGCTGGTGATCGTCACCATGTCCCTGCTGGTGGCGCGTGTCGCGACCGCCGCGCTCACCCTCACGGGACTGTCGGGGGAGTCGGCCCGCTTCCAGGCACGTTCGGCGCTGACCACCACCGGGTTCACGACCGTCGAGTCCGAGCGCATCGTGCGCCACCCGGTCCGTCGCCGGATCGTGATGACCCTGATGCTGATCGGCCAGGCCGGCATCGTGACCGTCATCGCGACGCTCGCGTTGTCGTTCGCCACGGCCGGGGCCTTCCGGGACACCGCGATGCGGCTCACACTGCTGCTCGGCGGCCTGGCACTGCTGCTCTATCTCGCGCGCAGCCAACGCTTCGACCGGATGATCCAGCCGTTGATCCGCCGGCTGCTGGCGCGGTTCACCGACCTCGACGTCCGCGACTACGCGTCGCTGCTGCACATCCACGGGGAGTTCGCGGTGTCCGAACTGGCCGTCGACGCCGGCGACTGGATCGCCGGCCGGACGTTGCAGGAGGTCCGGCCCGCCGACGAGGGGTTGCTGATCCTCGGCGTGCAGCGTGACGCCACGACCTACTACGGGGCACCGACGGGCGCGACCCGCATCCGCGCGGGCGACACCCTGATCGTCTACGGGCCCACGCACCGGCTCTCCGAGCTCGACCGCCGCCAGGGCGGCCCCGGTGGGGACGTGGCCCACGTCAAGGCGATGCGCGAGGCGTTGGCGGAGCGATCCCGCAGCGGCCAGGACGACGTACCCGCCGACCTGCAGGGACTCGGACCCACGCCCGCCGGGCAGGACGGCTACCACGAGGCCCTGGCGCCCACCGAGCCGCTCGAACCCGAGGACCCGCCGCCCCCGCCGCCCCCGCCGCCCGGGTCCGCACCCGATGCCCGGGCCGCGGGGCACGGGCCCGGGGAAGGGTCGCGACGATGACGGGCTCCCTCGAGGCCCACGCCGTCGTGGTCGGTGCCGGCCCGAACGGGCTCGCCGCCGCCGTCGCGCTGGCGCGTGAGGGCTTCGAGGTGGTCGTGCTCGAGGCCGCCGACGAACTCGGCGGTGGCGCGAGGACGCGCGACGACCTCACCGTCCCCGGCCTGGTGCACGACGTGTGCTCGGCGGTGCACCCCTTCGGCGCGGCGTCGCCGTTCCTGCGGTCGCTGCCGCTGGAGCGCCACGGCCTGCAGTGGGCCCACCCGGAGGTCGCGGTCGCCCACCCTCTGGACGACGGCCGGGTCGGGGTGCTGTACCGAGACCTCGAGGAGACGGCGGCCGGGCTCGGAGCGGACGGGGACGCGTGGCGTCGACGGTTCGGCCCGACGACCGCCGACTGGGACGCGGTCGCCTCGGATCTGCTGGGCCCCATGGTCCGTGTGCCCCGCCATCCGGTGGCGACCGGACGGGCCGGACTGCTCTCACTGCTCTCGGCGACCGCCTTCGCCCGCGGTTTTTCGACACCGGAGGCCCGGGCCCTGTTCGCGGGGATCGCGGCGCACGTCTACCTGCCCCTGACGATGCCGCTGAGCGCCTCGGCCGGACTGATGATGACGGCCGCCGGGCATGCCCACGGTTGGCCGGTGGCCAGGGGCGGCTCCCAGGCCATCGTCGGGGCGCTGGCGAGCCTGCTGGAGGAGCTCGGCGGCCGGATCGTCACGGGGCAGCGGGTGGGGTCGCTCGGCGAGCTGCCCCGTGCACGGGTGGCGCTGTTCGATGTCACCCCCCGGCAGCTCGCGCACATCGCGGGCGACGCCATGCCGGCCAGGGGCCACCGACGGGCACGGAAGTGGCGCTACGGCCCCGGCGCGTTCAAGGTGGACTACGCGGTGCGGGGCGGGATCCCGTGGACCGCCGAGGCCGCCCGCCGTGCGGGCACGGTGCACCTCGCCGGCGACCTCGAGGAGCTGGCCGAGACGGAGGCCACGAACCACGCCGGCCGACTGCCCGAGCGGCCCTTCGTCCTGGTGGCCCAGCAGTACCTCGCCGACCCGGACCGGGCGGTCGGCGACCTCGTGCCCATCTGGGCCTACGCCCACGTCCCCCACGGGTACACGGGGGACGTGACCTCCATGGTCGATGCGCAGATCGAGCGGTTCGCGCCGGGCTTCACCGAGCGCGTGGTCGCCCGCCACGTCATGACCCCGGCCGACCTCGAGGCGTACAACCCCAACAACATCGGTGGGGACATCGCGGGTGGGGCCACCGACCCGGTGCAGCTGGTGGCGCGGCCCAGGCTCGCCGCGGACCCGTACGCGACCGGGATCCCCGGGGTCCGGCTGTGCTCATCGTCGACGCCGCCGGGGGCCGGGGTGCACGGGATGTCGGGCTACCACGCCGCTCGCTCGGCGCTTCGGGTGCTGTTGCGCTGAGGAATGCGGGAGCGACGGCGCCCGTGGGGCGGCAGGGTCCGGTCGCACGTCAGCTGCGGCCCCGCGTGGATGCGGTTCAGGAGGGCCCGCTCCAGCCCTCGAGTTCGAGGAAGACGATCACGTTGTCCTCGTAGCTGCGTGTGGTCGGGTCGAACTCTCCCGCGCAGGTGACCAGCCGCAGGGTGGGCTCGGGCGTGTCCCCGTACACGGCCGTGGTCGGGAAGTCGTCCTTCGGGTGTCGTTCGACGCGTTCGACACGGAAGTGCACGGCCGTGCCGTCCTCCCGGTCGATGCTCACCCGTTCGCCGGCCGGGATGTCCTCGAGTCCGTAGAACGCCCCCGGCCCCTCGTAGGAGTCCACGTGCCCGACGATGACGGCGGGCCCGCGCTCCCCGGGGTTGGCGCCCCCGGTCCACCAGCCGCCGAGATAGGGGTCCTCGGGCACCTCGAGCCGGCCCTCGTCGTCGAGGCCGAGTGGGATGGTGTCGATCGCGAGGTCGAGTGACGCGATCCGAACGCCGGCGGGGTCCGGGGCCGACGCCTCGGCGGGCCCGGTGCCCTCGGCGGCGGTGGCGAGCTCCCCGCCGTCCGCCGCGTGGCCGACGACCGCGCCCCCGCCGCCGGACAACCAGACGGCCAGGGCGGCCGCGGCCAGGACCGTGGCGTAGACGAGCAGCGGCAGGGCCGGCGACGTGGACGCCGGCCCTGCCGTGTGACGGGGTGCCGTCATGGCGTGCCTGCTCGTGGTGGGTGGACCTCGAACGGGGCGGGTGACGTCACGCGGTCTCGCTCCGTCCGTAGAGGGCATGGCCGGCGAGTGCGAGCACCAGCAGGCCCGCCGCCGCGGCGTGGGGCACCGCGAGGCCACCCGACCCGGCACCGGCCGCGGTGCCACCGAAGCCGGCGTCGACGCCGCCCTCCGGGGTCTCTTCAGCGGTCTCGTCCTCGGCCTCGAGGCTCTCGCCCATCACCTCGGTGTCGTCCTCGGCGCCCTCGTCGCCGGCGCCGTCACCGTCGTCGTCGCCGAAGCCCTCGTCCTCGGGTGCATCACCCCCGTCCTCGACACCCTGGGCGTCGGCCTCGTCGTCCCCGAAGTCGTCACCCTCGGCGCCGTCCTCCTCTCCTTCGACGCTCTGGGCCTCGGCGCCGTCCTCGTCGGACTCCTCGCCGCCCTCGCCCTGGTCGAGCAGGCCGGTGTCGTCGCCGTCCTCTTCGCCGTCCTCGGGAGCCTCCTGCTCCTCGGAGAACTCCTCGCCGTCGGGGTCCTCCTCCTGGGCGAGTGCGCCCGTGGTGCCCAGGCTCATGCCCAGGGCCAGCACGAGGGCGGCGGTGGCGGTCAACAGGATCTGGAGTGCTCGGCGGGCGTCGCGTGCATGCGACATGGGATCCCCTCCTCGGGTCGGTGGTGATGCGTGCGGAAGTCGCACCGGCGGCGCAGTCGAGATCCTCCGGAGCACGGTCGCAACGTCGACCGGCCCGACCGAAGGGTCACCGCCGCGGGTTCCTACTGTCCGTCCTGCCACGCCGGGGTGGCCGTTCGATGGCCCCATCGGTGCGGCCGGCGTCGCCCAGGCGTGCGATCACCGCCGGCGGCCGTCCGACAGCGCGCAGCCCGGCGCGCGGGGCGGTGGCGACCCGAGGGGTCGTCGGCTCAGG
>SLRZ01000029.1 GCA_007130695.1 Nitriliruptoraceae bacterium | reverse complement strand
CGACCACGGCGACCACGGCGACCACGACGCTTGAGGGCCGTGCGGCACCTCCCGTGTCACGCCCGGCCGGCCCGCGGGAGCGGGGCCTGTCCGTGCGCGACCCGGCCCTGGACCACGGTGAGCGTGCAGCGGACACCCCGGGGGTCCTCGGCCTCGTAGGGGTCGCCCTCGAACGCGGCGAGGTCGGCGCGCTGCCCCGCACGCACCACGCCGACGTAGCGCTCCTGACGCGCTGCGGACCGACCACCCAGCGTGTGCATGGACACCGCCTCGAGCCGGCTGACGCCGTGCTCGTCGTACCGGCGTCGCTCCGCGGCGTGCACGGCACCCCAGGGGTCCATGGGGGTCACGTTCGTGTCCGACCCGAACGCCACCCCGATCCCGCGGTCGGCGAAGGCACGGTAGGGGTTCATCTGCCGCGCGCGTTCGGTCCCCAGCCGGGCCTCGTACATGCCTCCCGGCCCACCCCAACGTTCCTCGAACGCCGGCTGCACCGAGGCGATCACGCCCAGCTCGGGGAGTTCGTCGAGGACGTCGGCGGGGACGAGTTCGGCGTGCTCGATGCGGTGACGCAACTTTCGCAGCGCCTCCCGGCCGCTCTCGGGCAGCCGCTGACGCACCGTCTGCAGGCACCGGGTCACCTGCCGCAACGCCTCGTCGCCGATCGCGTGCACGCCCACCTGCAGGTTGGCCCGGGTCGCCTCCTCGAGCCAGTCGGTCAGCGTGTCGTCGTCGAACTCGAGGTGCCCACGGGTGCTGGCCTGGTCCGTGTAGGGAGCACCCAGTGCCGCCGTACGGGACCCCAGGGAGCCGTCGAGGAAGACGTCGCCGCCAGCCTGGCGCAGCCCGTAGGAGACCGGGATCTCGAGGTCCAGGCCACCCCAGTAGGGCACCACCTCGATCAGCCAATCCTTCTCGCGGGCCCAACGGTCGAAGTCGTCGAAGCCCATGATGTCGGGGCCGCCCATCTCGTGGACCGACCCGATGCCGCGGGAGGCCGCGAGCATGACGGCGTGCTGGCGGGCGGCGGCGAGTTCAGCGGCGTCCATCGCGCCCACGGCCCAACGCCGCACGATGTGGTTGGCCTCACGACGTAGCAACCCGACGATGTGGCCGTCGGCGTCCCGCTCGACCCCCTGGGCGCGGGACAGCGGCGCCGAGGCGAGGGTGCGCCGGTCCACCAGGCCGGCGTGGCCGTCGATCCGGGACAGGTACACCGCGCGCCCCTCGGCCACCCTCGCGAGGTCGTCCGGGCCCGGCAGGTCGTCGGGATAGCGGTGGGGGTCGAAGCCGTGGCCCCAGATGACCCGGCCGGTGTGCTGGCCGGCGTAGTTGGACACCGCGCGGAGCAGCTCCTCCCCGCTGGTGACGTCGGAGAGGTCGAGGCCCGTCTCGGACAGCCCCGTGGGGGTCAGGTGCACGTGGGCGTCGACGAACGCCGGGCCGAGCACACAACCGTCGAGGTCGACGCGGTCCCGGTACGGCGGCGCCTGCTCGAGGTCGTGACCGACCCAGACGACCCGGCTGCCGCGTACGAGCACGGCACGTGCGTCGACCCGGGCGTGCCCGAGGGTGACCACCCGGTCCGCGACCAGGAGGGTGCCACGGGCGGGTTGCGACGGTTCGCCCGTCCCGGTCCGCGGCGGCGCCGGGTTCCGTGCCGGCGCATTGGCCGGGCCCGTCCCCGGTCCTGAGGTACTCACCCTGGCCTCCATGCCCGCACGGTGTCGGGCGGCCTGATGCTAACGCGCACGACGGCCGGAACCACAGACGCGTCGTCCTGCGTCTTCACGGTGTCAGACGACGACCAGTCCCCGACACCCGACGACCTCGGCCCCACCGCACGTGGCCGGCACCCGGCGAACTCGGCCCGACCGCACGTGGCCGGCACCCTGCGGCGCTCGCCGACCGGCACACACCCGGCAAACGGCGACGTCATCCCGTCAGCGCGCCACCCGCCATCACCAGGAGCAGGCCCGCGAGCAGCAGCAGCCCCACCCCCACCAGCGGCCGACGTCGCCAGACCCGCCGGTCCTTCGCGTCGTCGATCAGCGCCAGGACGAGGGCGTGGAGCGCAGCCGCGGCCGACCCGAGGGCGGCCACCAGCAGCAGCGCCGCGGCCCCCACCGCACCCGGCAACCCGGCCAGGCCGGCGGCGGCCGCCGCGAGAACCCCGAGGACCCCGCCGGCGATCAGCACACGCCACGTGGCCCGCAGTCGCCGGCGGTCATGGTCGGACGCACCGCTCCGCGGCGAGGCACCGGACGAAGAACCCCCGTTCGACCGGCCACCATTCGCCGGACCGCGTGAGGGTCCGCGTTCCGACGGGTCGCCGGCGGGCTTCCGGGCGGTCATCGCGACCCGTGTCCCGTGAGATCGCGCCCGATCACCATCCGTTGGATCTGGTTGGTGCCCTCGACGATCTGCAGCACCTTGGCCTCACGCATGTAGCGCTCCACGGGGAAGTCGGCCGTGTAGCCGTAGCCGCCGAGGACCTGGACGGCGTCGGTCGTGGTCTGCATCGCCGCGTCCGTGGCGAACAGCTTGCTCATCGCCGCGGCACGCGTGGTGCTGTAGCCCGACCCCGCGCCCGGGGTGTCCTGGTGGGGACCGCGGCCCTGGGCGTGGTCGCGTCGCTCGGCCACCGAGCGGTACAGGGTGCGTGCCGCCTCGGTGCGGGTCGCCATGTCGGCGAGCAGGAAGCTGACCCCCTGGAACTCGGCGATCGGGCGGCCGAACTGGTGCCGTTCGCGCGCGTAGGACAGGGCGACGTTCAGCGCCGCCTGCGACAGCCCGACCGCGCACGCGGAGATGCCGAGCCGTCCGCCGTCCAGAGACGCCATCGCCACGGCGAACCCCCGGCCCTCCTCGCCGCCGAGCAACCGGTCCCCGGGGACGGGGGCGTCCTCGAAGAGCAGCTGTGTGGTCGGTGAGGCCTTCAGGCCCATCTTCTCCTCGGGGGCCGCGAAGGTCAGGCCGGGCTGGTCGGCGTCGACGACGAACGCCGACACGCCCTTCGCTCCCTCGTCGGCCGTTCTGGCCATGACCAGGTAGCGGTCGGCGACCCCGCCGTGGGTCACCCAGGCCTTCACGCCGTCGAGGCGGTAGACGTCGCCGTCACGCCGCGCCTTCGTCGTCATCGCCGCGGCGTCGGAACCCGACCCGGGCTCGGAGAGGGAGTAGGCACCGAGCCGCCGCCCCTCCACGAGGTCGGGCACCAGGTCACGCCGCTGTTCGGGAGTGGCGAACGTGTCGATGCCCCACGTCGCCAGCGTGTGCACCGACAGCCCGAGCCCCAGGGCCAGGAAGGCCTGGGAGATCTCCTCGAGCACGAGCAGGTAGGTACGCAGGGGCAGCGCCGACCCGCCGACCTCCTCGTCGAAGGGCAGACCGGTGAGGTCCATGGTCCCCATCTGGTCGAAGAGCGCGCGCGGGAAGGCGCCCGCCCGTTCGTGCTCGTCGGCACGTGGCGCGACCTCGGTCCGGGCGAAGCCCTCGACCAGCTCGAGCAGGTGCCGTTGCTCCTCGGGCAGCGTGTGGACCACGTCGGCCCCCTTTCGGTCGTCGGGCGTCGGGCGTCGGCTGTGCGGTCAGCCCTGGGACGCCTTCGCGCGTTCCGGGGTCAGCGACATCAACACCCGCCGGGGCAGGTAACCCAGCGACTCGAGGAAGGCCTGACCTGCCTCGTTGTTCGCGTGCACCGAGATCTCCACGACCGGCACCCGGGTGTCGACGGCCCACTCCTGGATCGTGCGCAGCAGTGCCTCGCCGACCCCGCGCCGACGCGCATCGTGGCGGGTGAACACCGGCCCGATCGTGCAACCCGTGGGGCGCAACGTGCCCGCCGCGTACCCGAGCAGGCGCTGGTCGGAACTGTCCGTGGCCAGCCAGAAGATCCCCCCCTGCGGTAGCGGCGCGTCCGTCGGGCTCCCGAACACCGACGTCTGCTCGTCCCGGTACTCCTGCGCCAGCGGGCGGATCTCCTCGATCCGTGCCCGACGGACCTCGACGTCGCCGTCGCTCATGTTCACTCCCTCGATGCCGGCCGGTTCGTCGGCCCGGACATGCTCAGCACACTATGGCGTGCCGCGGCCGATGGTTGCAGCGTTCCACACCGGTCTCGGTGACCACCACGATGTCCTCGATGCGGGAGCCGTAGCGGTCCGGGACGTAGATGCCCGGTTCGACCGAGAAGGCCATACCCGCCTCGAGCACCAGGTCGTTGCCGGCGACGATCCAGGGCTCCTCGTGCTCCTCGATGCCGATCCCGTGGCCCGTGCGGTGGATGAACTGATCGCCGTAGCCGGCCTCCTCGATGACCCGTCTCGCCGCGACGTCGATCGCCTCGGCGGTGACCCCGGGCGCCACGGCGTCGACGGCGGCCTGCTGGGCCGTCTCGAGCACCTGGTGCAGCGCGCCGTAGCCGTAGGGCTCGTGGCCCACCACGTAGTCGCGGGTCATGTCGGAGCAGTACCCGGCGCGCGTGCCGCCGATGTCGATCACGACGGCGTCGCCCTTCTCGAGGCGCCGGGAGCCCGCCTCGTGGTGTGGGCTCGCGCCGTTGGGCCCGGAGCCGACGATGACGAAGTTGACCACGTCGTGGTCCTCACGGATCAGGGCGTCGAGGTCGGCGGCGACCTCCCGCTCGGTCCGCCCGGCGCGCAACAGCTCCGGCACCTGCGCGTGGACGTGGTCGATGGCCGCACCGGCCGCGTGGAGGGCGGCGATCTCCCCGGGTTCCTTGCGCAGACGCAGTTCGCGCATCACCCTTGAACCGGGCACCCAGCGGGCCTCCGGCAGGGCCTCCTGCAGGGCGAGGGTGAACATCGTCCAGAGCCGGTCCTGGACCGCCAGGGTGCCCCGGTGCGCGCCGGTCTCACGCAGCCGGTCGACGACCATGGCGACGGGATCCTGGGTCTCGGACCAGGCCAGGAGTTCGGCGTGGGCGCCGGCCTCGGCCGCCAGAGGCGCCTCCAGCTGCGGCAGGACCAGGGCGGGTTCGCCCTCGCGCGGCACCAGCAGCAGGGTGAGCCGCTCCAGTGGGGGCGCCTCGTGATCGACGAGGTAGCGCAGGTCCGCCCCCGGCCCCACGAGGAGCGCGTCCACGCCGGCCTCGGCCATGGCCGCACGGGCGCGTTCGAGTCGATGGCTGCTCACACGACGGTCTTTCGGTTGCGTGCGCGGCATCCTACTGGTGGGCCACTCGTCGGCTGACGGGGACACGAGCATGGAGACGGAACGGCTGCAGCACGCGATACGGGACGGCTGCAGCACGCGATACGGGACGGCTGCAGCACGCGATCAAGATCTAGATCTCGATCTAGATCTTGATCCGGAGCACCCGGGGCAGCAGGTCGATCGTGGCGGGGGTGGTGCCCAGCACCTCGCCGTCAGCCTCGATCACCAGCGGGGAATCGCTGTCGATGTGCACGGTCGTCGACTGCCACTCACGCACGTCCTCGCGTTCGAGGTGCTCGCCCACGCGCAGGTCCGGGGTGGCCCTCACCACGTCGACGGGCCGGCCCCGCCAGACCTGGACGTTGAACTTGCCGTCGTCGGGCAGCGCCCGCGGGGCGACCTTCAGCCCGCCGCCGAAGAACTGTCCATTGGCCACCACGACGTTGGACAGTTCCTCGTCGACGCTGGTGTGGTCGACCGTGACCCGGGTCCTGACCAGTCGGAAACGGCGGATCGCACCGACCGTGGCGACGCCGTAGCGGGCCTTGCCCATCCAGCGTGGCATCCGGTTGGCCAGGTCGGTCACCAGCCCGCCGTATCCGGCCTCGGCGATGTTGGCGAACAGCACCTGCCGTTCACCGCCCTCGCGGCTGCGCAGCCGGATGCGCCCGACGTCGAAGGGCATGGTCGTCTCCCCGTCGAGGTGGCGCGCAACCACCTCCGGGGGGCGGTCGAGCCCGAAGGTCCTTGCGAGGTCGCAGCCCGAGCCGGCGGACATCACCCCCAGGACCAGATCCGGACCTCGGGCCTCGCCGGTCTCGACGTCGACCAGGCCGTTGACGACCTCCTGGACCGTGCCGTCACCGCCGACCGCCACCACATAGGTCCGCCCGGCCTCGACCGCCTCACGCGCGATCACGCTCGCGTGCCCGGGCGCCTCGGTCAGTGCGAGGTCGTGTCCGACCCCGCGGGCCTGCAGCGCCTCGCGGAGCTGTCCGAGCGGGCCACCACGGGCACGCCCGGCCCGGGGGTTGGCGATGAGCAGCGGCGGTCCGAGTGCGCTCAACGCGGGAGCCTTCGGTCGGTGGGGTACGCGGTGGCCGGCCGGTGTGGACCGGGCCCCGTCAGCCTACGGCGGCGATCGCTGCGGCAGGAAGCCACGCCCACGTCCCGCCATCCCGGGCAGCGACGCCAGGACCTCACCCCAGAGCGCCCCACGTCACACCACCACCAGCAGCGACGCCAGGACCTCACCCCAGAGCGCCCCACGTCACACCACCACCAGCAGCGACGTCGGGGCGCCACCGCTGGTCGCTCAGCAAACGTGGCTCACGTGTCCACGATGCCGCGTCGGAGCTTGTCGAGCGCCGTGCGCGCCGCCTGCTCCGTGTCGCTCGCTCCGCGGAATGCCGAGGTCTGGCGGATCTGTCCGAGCAGGTCGGCGACCTGCTTGACGTTGCGCACGAAATCGCCCCCGGTCATGTCCATGGTGCCCAGCGACGTGTCGAGGTCCTCGCCCGACGCCCACCGCCAGGCGGGCGCGACGAAACCCGCGTCGAGGTCGCGCAGCTGGTCCACACCGGCGTGGCGCTCGTGGACCCGCAGTTCGTCGGCGAGCTCGAAGATGGCCTCGGTGGTCTCGTAGAGCCGCAGGGTGGGAAGCTCCGGGTCCTCGGTGGGGTCCCCGCCCCGAGGCTCGTAGAGGAACAGCGCGGCAATGCCTGCCAGTTCGGCCGCGTCGAGTTCCTCCAGCAGCCCCCGACGCATGGCCTCGGCCACCAGCAGATCGACCTCGCTGTAGATGCCGGCCAGCAGCAGCCCGTCGTCGGTCGGTGCGGGCTCCTCGTCCACGTAGCCCAGTCGGGTGAGCACGTCGAGGATGCGGTGCAGCTGGCGGACCAGCGACCCGGTGCGGTGTTCGATGCGTTCGCGCAGCTTGTCGGCCTCGGTGGCCAGCTCGTCGTAGCGGTACTGCCACCGCTCGTGTTCGCCGCGGTCGGGACAGGCGTGGCAGGGGTGGGCCCGCAGCTGCTCGCGCAGGTCGGCGACCTCGGTGGACATCCCGGCGCTCTCGTCCCCGTCCTCGGGGGCGTCCTCAACCCAGCCCTCCACGTCGGGCGGGTCCAGGGTGCGCACCCGACCGGCGAGCTCCTTGCGGTACTCACGCTGCCGGGGGTTGCCGCTCTTGGGCAGCCGCACCCGTTCGACCGGTTCCGGGGGCCGGTCGAGCTCCCGCGGCCCCACCTTGGTCAGCACCCGGTCGTCGGTGACGACCTGAGCCAGCGGGGTGCCCTTCTTGGTCAGCTGGATGCCGACCACCGCCGCCAGACCCCGGCGTCCGAGCCAGGGCAGGTGGAGGACGTCCCCGGGCTCGAGGCCGGCGATGGCCTCACGCACGAGGTCGCGTGCCTGCCGCTTGCGGTGCCTGGCCTCGTCCTTCTCGCGCTTCGAGACCTCGCGCCGCAGCGCCCAGTAGGCGGGCCAGTCCCCGAGCTCGCAGGTCAGGTGCCGGCCGTAGCCCTCCATGCCCTCGTGCAGTTCCGCCAGGCGCTCGGAGCTGCGCAGCACCCCCTCGTCCGCTTCGAACTGCGCGAACGAGGCTCCCAGCAGGGTCTCGGCGTGGGCGAGGTCGTGGCGCCGCAGCAGGTTGACCGCCATGTTGTAGGACGGCGCGAACGAGGAATGCAGCGGGTAGGTCCGGGTGCCCACCAGCCCCGCGACGGTGCGGAAGTCGAGGTCGCGCTGGTAGAGGACGACGGCGTGCCCGACCCGGTCGATGCCCCGGCGCCCGGCACGGCCGGTCAACTGCGTGTACTCGCCCGGGGTCAACAGGACGTGCGACTCGCCGTTCCACTTCTCGAGCCGCTCGATGACCACGGTCCGGGCCGGCATGTTGATGCCGAGCGCGAGCGTCTCGGTGGCGACCACGACCTTGAGCAGGCCGCGCTGGAAGCAGACCTCCACGACCTCCTTGAACGCCGGGACCATCCCGGCGTGGTGGGCCGCGACCCCGTCGATGAGGGCGGCGCGCCACTTGTCGTGGCCCAGGACCCGCAGGTCCTCGGCCGGCAGGTCGCCCAGCATCGTGTCGACCAGGGAGGCGATCTCGTCGCGCTCCTCGTCGGTGGTCACTCGCACGCCGGCGCGCACGAGCTGTTCGACGGCGGACTCGCAGCCCTGGCGCGAGAAGACGAAGAAGATCGCCGGCAGCCATCCCCGGTGGTCGAGCTCCGCGGCGACCTGGGGCCGCCCGGGCCACCGCAGTTTCACGTCGGGGCCCTGGCGGCGCCCCTTGTTGCTCACCCGGTTGCGGGTGCGTGAACGCTTCTCGAGCATCACCACGTCGGGGTTGGGCACGCCCGCCAGTGCCTGCGCGGCCCGGTCGCGGTACTCCTTGCTCGAGCCCTTCTTCTGCCCGGCCCGGAAGGTCGGATACACGCGGTCGTTGACGAAGTAGTGGTGGCGCAGCGGCACCGGCCGGTGTTCCTCGATCACGACCTCGCAACCGCGGCCGCCGTCACCGTCGCGGGTGGCGCCGGGCGCCTGTGCCCCACGGACCCGGTCGAGCCAGCGGCCGAACTCCTCGGCGTTGCTGACGGTCGCTGACAGTGCCGCGATCTGCACCCAGGAGGGCAACTGGACGATGACCTCCTCCCAGACCGCACCCCGGGAACGGTCGGCGAGGTAGTGCACCTCGTCGAGCACCACGTGCCGTAGGTCGCGCAGACGCGGCGAGGCCTCGTAGATCATGTTGCGCAGGACCTCGGTGGTCATCACCACGATCCGCGCATCGCCGTTGATCGAGCGGTCGCCGGTGAGCAGCCCCACGGTCTGCTCGTCGTAGCGTTCGACGAGGTCGCGGTACTTCTGGTTCGACAGCGCCTTGATCGGGGTGGTGTAGAAACAGCTCCCACCCCGGGCGATCGCGTCGTGACACGCGAACTCCCCCACCACGGTCTTGCCGGCGCCCGTGGGTGCGGCGACCAGCACCGAACGTCCCGCCACGAGGGCCTCGATGGCCTGCTCCTGGAACGGGTCCGGGGCGAAGCCCAGGGCCTCGACGAATTCCTCCACCGCACGGTCGCGCTCGGTCGTGGACACGGGGCCTCTCAAGGTCGGCGTCGGGAGCGGCACGCACAGGGCGTGGCCCCACCACGAGGCTAGCGACGTGCCGCCCTCCTCCCGGTCAGTCCGCTCCGACCTCCCCGAGCCCCGGCAGCGTCGGGTGCTGGGAGACCTCGCCATCGCCACGCGAGAGGTCCCGGACCGAGGCGCGGGCGGCCTGCGTCAGATGCTCGCCGCGCTGGCGCAGGCGAAGGGCCTCGGCGACCAGCGCCTGGCGCGTGGCGGGGTCCTCGACCCCCGTGGCGTGGTGCAGCACCTCGACGGCGTCGCGGGAGAGCGTCACGGCGCTGACGAACTGCCGTTGGACCGGCCGTGCCTCGGCGCGGACCTCAAGACCGGCCAGCCGGACGAGCGCGTTGTCGTAGGCCGACATCCACTCGGTACTCCACGCCCGGACCTCGTCGAGGCGCTCGCCGCGGTGCACGAACTGGATGCCCTCGGACACCGAGGGGCGGTCGTCGGCGGCCGCGGAGGTCCAGATCGCGTCCGCGTCCAGCGCCAGCGGCTGCACGGAGCGTTGCACGGTGGCCCGGATGTCGGGGTCGGCCTCGGGGACCGACCACCGGCCGAGGCCCAGCCCGATCACCAGGGCGGCGAGCGCGACCAGTGACGAACGGGCCAGGTGCATCCGCCGCGCACGCAGCACCGCCCGCTGCCAGGCGGTCGCACGGTGGCCGTCGGTGTCATCGGCGGGGCGGACGGTGCTCACAGGGCACGCCGCCGGCGGGACCGTTCGATCAGCCAGGCCGCGAGGATGGACAGTTCGTAGAACAGCAGCATCGGCCCCGCCATGAAGAACAGCGTGACCGCGTCGGTGGTCGGGGTGATGAACGCGGCCGCCACGACCATGATCACGATCGCGTACGGCCGGGCCCGGCGCAGCATGTCGGCCTTCACGATGCCGACCATGGCGAGAAAGATCAGGACCAGCGGCAGTTCGAAGACCAGGCCGAAGGCGACCGACATCGTGAGGAAGAACGTCAGGTAGGCGTTCGCCGACAGGAACGGTTCGATCTGGTCGCCGCCGAGGAAGAGCAGGATCCGCAGTCCCTGGGGGATGATCAGGTAGGCGAACCCGATCCCGAGCGCGAACATGATCTGGCTCAGCGCCACGAACGGCAGCGCGTAGCGCCGTTCCCGCTTGGTCAGGCCGGGGGTGATGAACCGCCACAGCTGATAGAAGATCACGGGCCCGCCGACGAACAGCCCGATGACCAGCGAGGTCTTGATCCGCACGGAGAAGGGCTCGAGCGGGGTGAGACCGTAGAGACGGCACTCCCTGGCGTCGCCGGGCTCGGCGGCCACGTCCGCCCCGAGCGTCTCCAGTGCGGAGCAGTAGGGCGCGATCAGCAGCTCGAGGACGTAGGGGAAGACGATGTAGCCGACGATTCCGCCCACCAGCAGGGCGATGACGGCGCGCAGCAGGCGTGAGCGCAGCTCCCGCAGGTGCTCCCCGAGTGTCATCTCCCCCGCGGTGGTCACTCTGGGCGCGGCGGGATCAGGAGTCGTCGTCACGCTCGGTCGATGCTTCCGCGTCGTCGGCGTCGTCGGCGTCGGGCTCGCCGTCCTTGGACGCCTTGCGGAACTCCGTGATGGACTGACCCATCGATCGTGCGAGGCCGGGCAGCTTGGCCCCGCCGAACAGCACCAGCACGATCAGCAGGATGATGACCCACTCCATGCCTCCGGGAAGCGTCGGCATCGTCCACTCCTGCCCTGGTCGGGTGTCGTGCTCGCAACGAATTGCTCGTCCGTGAGTCTAGCCCCCGGGACCGCGCGGGCGGCTCCGGGATCACCGTGCGGCGCGCTGCTCGCTGAGATCGTCCAGCGCCTGCCCGATCCGCTCGAGCTCCCGACCGGTGACGTCGGTGTCGTTGCGCAGCCGTTCGACCTGCGGCAGGAGCTCCTGCTCGATCTCTTTGAGGTCCCGGGCGAGCCGTTGGATGCGGGCCAACAGCTGGGAGACGACCGCCGCGACGGCGACGAGGGTCACCATGCCGACCACGGCCAGCACCACGAGCACGGGCACGGACACGGGACACGCTCCTCGAGGCGGTGGCGCTTCGGGCCGGGAGTCTACTGCTCTCCTCGCCCCGAAGGCCCGCCCACGCCGGACCCGCGCCCGTCGGGCGGCCCGCCCCACGGAGACAGAGCCGTCGGCCCGCCACACAGACGAGAGCCCCCGGGCCGCGGCGTGACGCGGGCCGGGGGCTCCCGCTCCCCGCGAGAGAAGCGTGGTGTCAGGGGGTGAGCGACAGGAGCTGCTCGAACCAGTCGTCGGTTTCGAGGAGCTGGTGGAAGTCGATGAGGTCGTCGGGCGTCAGGGCGGGCCCCTGCGGTGGGAACTCCGGGTGGACAGGCTCGAAACGTCCGGCACCGGCCACCTCGACCTCGACGCCGCCGGTGGTCAGCAGCTGGGCGATCCGCTCGTCCGCGGGCTTGGTGACGAGTTCGTCGCAGTCGGGGCAGGCGAACCGGTAGCTGCTCCCGGCCGCCACGTCGTCCTCGCCGTAGCGAACGACATGCAGCGTGACGTCGGTGGGTCGCAGATCCACCTCGCCACACTCTGGGCAACTGGCTCGGATGCGGGTCACGTCGGTCCTCCTCGAGCGTTCACCACACCCATCGACCCGCTGGAGCCTCGGCTTGACCAACGGGGCCAGACTCGCCGAAAAGTGGACGATCTGGGCTAGTCAGGCGTAGTTCGCGTGGGCCAGGCGGGCCGTCCGTGCGACCTGCTCGCGCAGCGAGGCGGGTGCGCGGACCTCTGCGGCCCCACCGGCCATCAGCACGAGCCGGGCCAGCCAGGTCGGCGCGTCGGTGCGCAGCCGCACCACGGCGTGGCCCGAGGGCAGTTCGGTCACCTCGTCGGCGTCGACCGCGTCGAGCAGCCAGCGGCCCCCGGGCGCCAGTTCGAGCTCCACCTCGAGGTCGTCGTCCGAGGGGGCGTAGCGGGGTGGGGGGAGCTCGTCGGGCGCCGACCGGGTGCGGGGCTCATCGAGGATCTCCAGGTGCGCCACGCGGTCCAGCCGGAAGGTCCGCCGGTCGTCCACCGAGAGGTCGTGGCCCTGCAGATACCAGGCACCCTGCCGCACGTGCAGTGCCCAGGGGTCGACACACCGCCGTTGCGGCCGGTCGTCGTCGCGCCCCTGGTAGTGCAGTTCGACGCGGTGTCCCTCGGCGATGGCACGTCGCGCGAGCGCGGTCCATCGGGTGTGGTCGGGCTCGAGGACGTCGGCGGTCGCCTCGGCGATGCCGGTTGCTTCACGCACCTTGCCGACCGCGGAGCGCAGCGCCGGGATCTGATCACCGAGCACGGCCTCGACCGCGTCCACGGTGAGGACGAGCCGCAACGCCTCGCGGGGTGTCGGCCGCAGGGGCCGTCGCAGCTCATCGGCCATCCGCACGACGATCCGTTCGCCGACCAGGTCGACCTCGAACAGGTCGCCGCCACCGAGGCCCGGCAGCCCGCAGAAGTCGAGGTGCGACAGGTCCCGCCGGATGGTGGGCACGTCGACCCCGAAGGCGTTCGCGGTCTCCTCGAGGTCGGCGCCGGGACGCTCGATCAGCCACGGCACCAGCGTGAGCATGCGCGCGACGTCGTCGGTGGCGCTCACGATCTC
This sequence comes from Nitriliruptoraceae bacterium, assembly GCA_007130695.1. Taxonomy (GTDB): domain Bacteria; phylum Actinomycetota; class Nitriliruptoria; order Nitriliruptorales; family Nitriliruptoraceae; genus SKLC01. Next base: position 6,155 of record SLRZ01000029.1, on the reverse strand, counting down.
CCCTCCGCCGCGGCCAGGACCCGTGCGAGATCCGCGGCCATCTGTTCCCGCAGCGAGGCCGGGGTCAGTACCTCGACGTCGGGGCCGAACCCGAGCAGCCAGGAACGGTCCCGGACCGGGTCGAGCGCCTCGAGGCGCAGGACCGGACGGGTGCCGTGGTGCCGGCCGGTGGCGACGGCGCCACGGAGTTCGACGGCCCAGCTCACCTCGGGATCCACCGCCAGTTCCACCACGACCGGTTCGGCGTCGGGGCCGGCGACCGCGGCGGCGACGTCGAGGTCCTCGGGCGGCTCGAACGAACCCGGCTCCCCGACCTCGCGTGGTCGGTCGACGATCCGGTCGAGACGGAAGGCGCGTCGGGCATCGCGATCGTGGTCCTTGGCCACCAGGTACCAGGCGCTCCGGCGCTGGACCACGGCGTAGGGATCGACCCGGCGTCGGGCGGTCGCCCCCCCGGCGGTGCGGTAGGTGAAGGTCAGCGGAACCCGGCGCAGGACCGCGTCGGCCAGTGCGTCGACCGGCTCGGTGTCCACACTCACCCGGGTGGCCTCCGTGGCGGCCACGCCGGCGGGATCGGGCGCCCGCGCGGCGAGCTTCGCCAGGGCCAGCCGCTCGCCGGCGCCGCCGGACACCTGCAGCGCCAATGCCAGCGCGGCCACCTCGTCGGGGGTGAGCGCCACGTCGGGCAGTTCGTAGTCCCGGCGGTCGACGATGTAGCCGGAGTCTTCGTCGAAGGGGATGTCGCGTAGCTCGACCGGGACCCCCATGCGGCGCAGATCGTCCTTGTCCCGCTCGAACATCCGCCGCGTGGATTCGGGATCACCCTGGACGTAGTAGCCGGTGCGCCGCCGGATCTCGGCGAGCGACATCGGCCGTCGCGCCTCGAGCAGCGCGACGGTGAGGTTGACCAGCCGTTCGACCTTCGGCGTCACGTGCGCTCCCGCCCTTCAGCGTGCGGGGCGGAGCCTAACGGGTCCCGGTCCGTCGGCCGGGAGGTGCCGACCCTCCCGGCCACGAGTTCGTCCGACCCGCCGGCGGCGGCCTACCTGCCCGTCGGGTCGTCGGACCCGCCCGTCTGGCGCACCGGCACATCCGGCCGCCGAGGGAGCTCCACCGTCTCTCGCGCCCGCTTGGTGTCCTGGGTCACACCCCGGACCAGGCTGTAGATGATCACCAGCCCGAGGATGAAGAACGGGAACCCGAGGACGGTGATGATCTCCTGGAGCGCCTCGAGGCCCCCCGCCGCGAGCAGCGTGGCGGCGACCGCACCCTCGGCGATCGCCCAGAAGACCCGCTGCCGGGTCGGGGGGTCGTCGGTGACGTCGCTCGAGCACAGCATGTCGATCACGAACGACGCGGAGTCCGACGAGGTGGTGAAGAAGATCACCACGATGAGCACGGCGATGACCGACACGACGCCCGCGAGCGGGAAGTTCTCGAGGAACATGAACAGCGAGGTCGGCACGTTGTCCGGGTCGGCGGTGATGGTCTCGCTCAGTTCGCCGCCCTGCCGTAGGTCGAGGTCGATGGCGGCGTAGCCGAACGTGGTGAACCACAGGATCGTGAAGGCGGTCGGCAGCGCGAGCACACCGAGCACGAACTCGCGGATCGTGCGGCCCTTGGAGATGCGGGCGATGAAGATGCCGACGAACGGCGCCCAGGTGATGGTCCAGGCCCAGTAGAACGCCGTCCAGGTGTTCTGCCACCCGGTGTTGTCCAACGCGTCGGTCCAGAACGCCAGACGGGGCAGGTCGGTGAGGTAGTTGCCGGTGGACTCGACGACGGCGCGCAGCAGCAGCAGCGTCGGCCCGGTGGCCAGGACGAAGATCAACAGCCCGACCGCCATCGTGATGTTGACGTTGGACAGCCGCCGGATGCCCTTGTCGAGACCGAGCGCGACCGAGACGACCGCGATCGCGGTGATGATCGCGATCAGGGTCACCTGGGCGGTCAACCCCTCCTCGAGGCCGGTGAGGTAGCTGATCCCGGCGTTGACCTGCAGGGTGCCCAGCCCCAGGGAGGTCGCGACCCCGAAGAGGGTGCCCAGCACGGCCACCACGTCGATGGTGTGGCCGATGCGGCCGTAGATGCGTTCGCCGAGGATGGGGTAGAGCACGCTGGAGACGCGCATGGGCAGCCCACGCCGGTAGGTGAAGAAGGCGAACCCGAGGGCCGGCAGGGCGAAGATCGACCACGTGTGCAGCCCGAAGTGGTAGAGCGTGAAGTTCATCGCCTGCTCGGCCGCGGCCTGGGTCCTGGGCTCGACGTCCCCGTACGGCGGCGGGTCGGCGAAGTGTGAGATCGGCTCCGCCACGCCCCAGAACATCAGGATCGTCCCGATCCCGGCGGCGAAGAGCATGCCGAACCAGGCGTAGTTGCTGTACTCGGGGCGGTCGTCGTCCGCGCCCAGACGCAGGCGGCCGTGACGGCTGAATGCGACCCAGAGCAGGAAGAGCAGGAACGTCGTCACGCCGAGGACGTAGAACCAGCCCGTGGTCGTCAGGACCTGTTCGCTGAGCTGCGAGAACGCCTCCGCGACCGGTTCGGTGAACGACACCGTCACCACGATGAACAGGATGGACAGGACCGCCGAGGTGTAGAAGACGGTCGGGTTGGTCCGCAGCCCGAGCCGGTCCGAGAGCCCCTGCAGCATCGCCGCCTCCTCGCTCACAGAAGGCCCGGCCGGGAGCGTCCGACGCCCTCCTGGGTCAACCACCGGACGGGCGTTGCACCCCCCGGCGAACACGCGTCGACGCTACCGAACGCACACCCCGCCCGACGGGCGTCGACCCCGACCGTTCGGGTCCTTCTCCCGGGGCCGGCCGCACCCTGCAGACGAGGGCGGACGCACGCTGCACTCGAGGCGGTCACACGCTGCAGACGGCGCTGCGACCGCTCCCCCACCCCGCGAACGCGCTGGCCGACGCGGCTACATGGAGGCGATGAGTTTGTCCACGCGCTCGTCCTCGTAGCGGAACGGGTCCTTGCACAGCACGGTGCGTTGGGCCTGGTCGTTGAGCTTCAGGTGCACCCAGTCCACGGTGTAGTCGCGTCGACGCGCCTTGGCGCGGGTGATGAAGCGGCCCCGCAGCGCCGCGCGGGTCGTCGCCGGTGGGTGCTCGGTGGCGTGCTGGATCTCGCTCTCCTCCAGCAGCCGCTGCACCCGCCCCTGCCGGGCGAGGAGGTAGTACAGCCCCCGGTCACGAACGACGTCGTGGTAGGACAGGTCCAGCATCTGTACGCGGGCGTCCGACAGGGGCAGCTCGTGCTTGGCCCGGTAGCGCTCGATGAGCTGGTACTTGGTCACCCAGTCGAGCTGTCGGTCCAGCGCCATCGGGTCGCTGACGAGGTGCTCGAGCACGTACCGCCACTCGGCGACCACCCGCTTTGCCTCCTCGTCGGAGTCGTGGTTGGTCTCGACGAACCGCTCGACACGCTCCAGGTAGGCCTGTTGGATCTCCAGCGCGCTCATCTCCCGGCCGGACGCGAGCCGGATCCGGCGCGTGCCGGTGATGTCGTGGCTGATCTCGCGGATGGCCCGGATCGGGTTGTCCAGCGACAGGTCGCGCATGACCGCCCGTTCCTCGAGCATGCGCAGCACCAGGTCGCAGGTGGCCACCTTCAGCCACGAGGTGTACTCCGACATGTTCGAGTCGCCGACGATCACGTGCAGACGACGGAACCGTTCGGCGTCGGCGTGGGGTTCGTCGCGCGTGTTGATGATCGGCCGCGACCGGGTGGTCGCCGAGGAGACGCCCTCCCAGATGTGCTCCGCCCGCTGGGCGAGGCTGAAGACCGCACCCCGTGGGGTCTGCAGCACCTTGCCGGCACCGGCGAAGACCTGGCGGGTGACCAGGAACGGGATGAGCGCCTCGGCGAGCCGCTGGAACTCCCCCACCCGCGCCACCAGATAGTTCTCGTGGCAGCCGTAGGAGTTGCCGGCCGAATCGGTGTTGTTCTTGAACAGCGAGATCCGGCCGTTGATGCCCTCCTCGGCCAGCCGTTCCTCGGCGGCCAGCACGAGCCGTTCGACGATCCGCTCGCCGGCCTTGTCGTGGATCACGACCTGCCGGGGCGAGTCGCACTCGGGGGTGGCGTACTCCGGGTGCGAGCCGACGTCGAGGTACAGCCGGGCCCCGTTCTCGAGGAAGACGTTCGACGAACGGCCCCAGGAGACCACCCGACGAAACAGGTACCGGGCGACCTCGTCGGGGCTCAGCCGACGTTGCCCGTCGACGGTGCAGGTGACCCCGTATTCGTTCTCGATCCCGTAGATCCTGCGCCGCACGCCACTCTCCCGCTCGGGGACCACGTCCCGCGTGGCCGTGTGCAGCATGCCCTACCTCGGACGCGCCCGCCGACAAGCCCGAAGACGCGCACACCGACAAGCCCGAAGACGCTCCCGCAGGTCAGCGGCCCAGGGCCTCACGCAACGGTTCGTCACGCAGCCGGAAGAAGCGTCGACGGGCACGACCGGCGTCGAGGCCGGCGACCTCCAGGGTCGCCTCCGGGATCTCCCGCCCGGCGACCTCCGAGAGTGCCTCGACCCCCACCCGCACGGCGGCGTGGAGGTCCAGCCCGGCCTCCCAACGCTGTTCGAGGGCCCGCGTGAGCGCCTCGGCCTCGCCCCCGATCGCGACGAACCGGTGCTCGTCCACGATCGAGCCGTCGTAGAGGATGTGGTAGAGCTCGAGGCCGGGGTCCTGCCCGTCGGCCTGCTCGGCGACCTCCGCGATCAGCAGCTCGACCTCGTAGGGCTTGGACTCCCCCATGAAGATCGCACCCAGCGCCTGCGAGTAGGCGTTCGCCAGCGGCTTGACGGTCACGTCACTGCGGTCGTACTGGTAGCCCTTCACGTCGGCCAGGCGGATGCCGGCGACCCGCATCGACTCGAACTCGTTGTAGCGCCCGACGGCCGCGAAGGCGATGCGGTCGTAGATCTCGGAGGTCTTGTACAGCGACCGCGAGGGGTTCTCCCCGGCGAAGATCACGCCGCCGGCGAACTCCACCGCGACCAGGGCGCGTCCCCGCGCGATCCCCTTGCGGGCGTACTCCGCCCGGTCCTTCATCATCTGTTCGGGGGCGACGTAGTACGGGCTGGCCACGTGATGCTCCTGTCGGCGCCGGTCCCACGGTGGGCGGCGGGTCCTCGGTTCTCGTCCCTCGGGTGTTCAGCGAGGTGTTCAGCGGCGTCGCCGGTCGATCACCTGCTCGAGGTGGCCGCCGACCGTCTCCTCGTCCACCTCGCGGTAGCCGTCCGCGTCGATCATCGCCACGATCGGGTAGATCCGCCGGATCAGGTCGGGCCCACCGGTGGCGGAGTCCTCCTCGGCGGCGTCGAACAGCGCCTCGAGGGCGGTGCGCGCGCCGTCCTCCAGCGTGGCCTGTGGGTCGAACAGCCGCTTGAGGGTGGCCCGGGCCGCCAGGGAGCCGCTCCCGGTGGCGGCGTGTTCGGTGGCCCGGTATCGGCCGCCGACGGGGTCGTACTCGTAGATGCGTGGCGAGTGGTCACGCGGGTCCACGCCGGCGAACAACGGCACCACGACCAGGCCCTGCATGGCCATGCCGAGGTTGGCGCGCACCATGTGTGCCAGCTTGTTGGACTTGCCCTCGAGGGAGAGCGGTTCGCCCTCCACCTTCTCGTAGTGCTCGAGTTCCGTGGCGAACACCCGCGCGAGTTCCATGGCCGGTCCCGCGGCCCCCGAGATCGCGATGGCCGAGAGGTCGTCCGCCGGGAAGACCTTGCGGATGTCGCCCCGGGAGATGTGGTGGCCCGCGGTCGCCCGACGGTCTCCGGCCATGACCACACCCTCGGCGGTGACCACGGCGAGCACGGTGGTGCCCTCGACGAGTTGTTCACGCAGGCTGGCGGGCATCTCGCCCGCCGACAGCAGCCGCGGCACCGCCTCGGGCGCCTGCCGACGCAGCACCTCGAAGAAGGAGCTGCCCTGCGCGTCGAAGGGCCGGGGAAGCCCCGCGGCGAGCTCATCGGGACGGAAGGTCACATGGGGCTCCTTGTGGCAGGCCGACGCGAGCCTATGGCGGCCGGCCACCCCACGCAGCCGCGACCGCCGGGCGGCACAACTACCGTCGCCGGACGCGTCGGACGTCACGAGAGGGAGCACACCGATGAGCAACGACCAGCCCGGCCCGGG
>SLRZ01000166.1 GCA_007130695.1 Nitriliruptoraceae bacterium | reverse complement strand
GGGTGCGCGACTGCAGGTGGAGGCACAGAGGGGGTGGATCACCGGGCCGCTGCGCGACGACGGGATCCGGGCCATCCACGAGGGAGACTAGCCCATTCCAACCACGAAGTTCGTCGGCTCAGCCGCCTCGACCCGGTCGACGCCGCGGCCGCGCTCACCTGAAGCCACGGGCCCTCCTGCGACGCCCCCGGACACGCGGAAGGCCCCGCACGGGGCGGGGCCTTCCGAACGTGCTGGGTGGAGCGACCTACATCATGCCGCCCATGCCGCCCATGCCGCCCATGTCGTCGTGACCATGGCCGCCACCGCCGTTGCCCTCGGGCTCCGGCTTGTCGGCGATGAGCGCCTCGGTCGTGAGCAGCAGACCGGCGATGGAGCCGGCGTTCTGCAGCGCGGACCGGGTGACCTTGGCCGGGTCGATGACGCCGGCCTTCATCAGGTCCTCGTACTCCCCGGTCAGGGCGTTGAGCCCCTCGCCGGCGTTCATGCCGCGGACGCGCTCCACCACGACGGAGCCTTCGAGGCCCGCGTTGGAGGCGATCCAGTACAGGGGTGCCTGGAGCGCGGCCCGGACGATCTTGCCGCCCGTGGCCTCGTCACCCTCGAGGTCGAGCTTGTCGAGGCCGGCCTCCGCCTGCAGGAGCGAGGTACCGCCACCGGCGACGATGCCCTCCTCGACGGCCGCACGGGTGGCGCTCAGGGCGTCCTCGATGCGGTGCTTGACCTCCTTGAGCTCGGTCTCGGTCGCGGCGCCGACCTTGACCACGGCCACGCCGCCGGAGAGCTTCGCGAGACGCTCCTGGAGCTTCTCACGGTCCCAGTCGGAGTCGGTTGCGTCGATCTCGTTCTTGATCTGGTTGATCCGGCCCTTGATGTCGTCCTCGGCGCCGGCACCCTCGACGATCGTGGTCTCGTCCTTGGTGACCACGACCTTGCGCGCACGACCGAGCAGGTCGATCGTCGCGTTCTCCAGCTTGAGGCCCACCTCTTCCGAGATGACCTGGCCGCCGGTGAGGATGGCGATGTCCTGGAGCATGGCCTTGCGGCGCTCACCGAAGCCGGGCGCCTTGACGGCCGCCGACTGGAAGGTGCCGCGGATCTTGTTGACCACGACCGTGGCCAGGGCCTCGCCCTCGAGGTCCTCACCGAGGATCAGCAGCGGGCGACCCGCCTGCATGACCTTCTCGAGGACGGGGAGCAGGTCCTGGACCGCGGAGATCTTCTGGTTCGCGATGAGGATGTAGGGGTCCTCGAACACGACCTCCATGCGCTCCGGGTCGGTGACCATGTAGGGCGAGATGTAACCCTTGTCGAACTGCATGCCCTCGACGAAGTCGAGCTCCATACCGAAGGTCTGCGACTCCTCGACGGTGATGACACCGTCCTTGCCGACCTTGTCCATCGCGTCGGCGATGATCGCGCCGATCTGGGGGTCGTTGTTCGCCGAGATCGAGGCGATCTGGGCGATCTCGTCCTGCGAGTCGATCTCGCTGGACTGGCTCGCGATGGCCTCGACGACGCTCTCGACGGCCTTGTCGATGCCGCGCTTCAGCGCCATCGGGCTGGCGCCGGCCGCGACGTTGCGCAGGCCTTCCTTGACGATGGCCTGGGCCAGGACGGTCGCGGTCGTCGTGCCGTCACCGGCGACGTCGTTGGTCTTGGTCGCGACTTCCTTGGCGAGCTGGGCACCCATGTTCTCGTAGGGGTCCTCGAGCTCGATCTCGCGGGCGACGGTCACACCATCCTTGGTGATGGTGGGCGCCCCCCACTTCTTGTCGATGACGACGTTGCGGCCCTTGGGCCCCAGCGTCACCTTCACGGCGTCCGCGAGCTTGTTGACACCCGTCTCCAGGCGTCGGCGCGCGTCCTCATGGAAGCTGAGGATCTTCGCCATTGAGCGTTCCTCCCTTTAGGTCTTCGAATCGTGCGGTAACGGTCGGTCAGCCGATGACGGCGAGGATGTCGCGCGCGGAGAGGATGAGGTACTCCTGCCCCTCGAGCTTGACCTCGGTGCCGCCGTACTTGCTGAACAGCACCGTGTCTCCCTCGTTGACGTCGAGGGCGAGGACCTCACCGGTCTGCTCCGAGCGCTTGCCCGGGCCGACGGCGACGACCGTTCCCTGCTGTGGCTTTTCCTTCGCGGTGTCCGGGATGACCAGGCCGGAGGCCGTGGTCTGTTCCTGCTCGTCGATCGTGACGAGTACCCGGTCCTCGAGAGGCTTGATCTTGACCTCGGTCTTGGTGGCCAACGTGCCCTCCCTGGGTCGTTCGATCCGTCCGGCCGCGTGCGCGGCCGAGGATGGTCTGTGTGATGGATGTCTTCGCCGGCCACGGTGGGCCGCGAACCCGGGCGAGTCGTTCTCGTGGGCCGGTGCGGGTCGGCACCGATCGGCACCGTTCCCGCACTGGCACTCTCGTTACCCGAGTGCAAGGGCGAAATTAGCACTCCCCCTGGGCGAGTGCAACGGAGGTGCCCAGGGGTTGAGCCGACCCGGCGCACCCCTGCCCCGCAGTGCGTGCTGGAGGCTGGGCGCGACGCCATTCGAGTCGCCGTGACGGGGCTGGATCGCTTCCGTTGGTGGAAGCTGGCGCGGCCGGGCGTTCCACCCCGCCGCCGTGAGTCCGAGCCGCCGGCCGAGAACGGCCACGACCCGCGTGGGCGGGCAGCGCACGGCCGAGATCACGGTGCGTGAGTGGCCGACCCCCCGTTCCGGGATCGCGGCGTGGCCTGGTGACACAGCGTGACGCAGCGTCAACAACTGGTTGCGCTCCGTGTGGAAGCGCGCATACTGGGTGTAGCGGTTCGACCACACAGAGCCGCGGAGCACGGGCCAGGCGGGGAATTCCTGGCCACCGGGACGCATCGATCCTCGGGCCGACCAGCACACGGTCGCCACGCCGGGCCTTCTCTTGGCCCGCCGGCCCGGGGGGAGCGAGTGGCGAGACCGCCCCGGACCGACGGCAACGTCGGCCCAGCGGCCGGCCCCACTCGCGAAAGAGAAGCACCATGCGTACCACTTCACCCACACGGCGGCTCGCCGCGACCCTCGGGGCCGCCGGCCTCCTGGTCGCCCTGGCGGTGCCCGCCGGTGCCCTGGCCACCGACACCACCACCTGTGACCCGCTGGTGACGCACTCCCCCACCGGTAGTGACGGTGACGTCCACGCCGTGGCCATCACCTCCCAGGCCCTCGACGCCGACACCCCCGGCTGGGCGCGCGTCGGCTGGCAGGCCGCCCCCGACACCGACCTGACCGAGGTCGTCATCACCCGTTCGGACGGCACCGAACGGCTCACCGAGGGCGACCTCTCCACCGGCCACGCCGAGGAGGTTCTCGAACTGGCCTTCTGCGGCCGGGTCGCCGAGGCCGACGACGCCCACAGGGCCGAACCGGTCGAGAAGGATGGCAGCGGGAACGGGTCGACGAAGGACGCCGGGACCGCGGAGGAGGCGGCGACGCCCCCGACGGACGAGACCGTGGCCACGGAGGAGCCGGACGACGAGGCCACCACCGAACCCTCGTCGGCGGGCGCGACGGCCGACCCAGAGCCCGCACCGCAGCCGACCGAGGCCCCGGCGCCGAGCTCCGAGGAGCCCGTCGACGCGCCCGACGAGCACGCGGCCATACCCGAGGAGCCCGCCGACACCGAGGACAGTGACACCCGCGCCTCCAGCTCCGAGTCGGCGGGCGACGGCGAGGTCGAGGTGCTCGGCGTCACCCTCACCGCTCCCGACGCCGACGAGACCGACACCGGCGACGCGACCGAAGCCGTCACCGCCGCGGCACCGCGGGCCGGCAACGACACCGGCCTGCCGGGCATCTTCGCCGGTGGTCTCGCCGGCCTGCTCGCCGCCGCCGGCGCCCTGACCGGCGCCCGCCACCTCCAGCGGAGGGGCGAACGATGACCACCGCCTCCGCCACCAGCATCGGCGCACGGCTGCGTCGGGTCCGCCGCCAGCAGGGGCTGTCGCTCGCGGACGTCGAGGAGCGCAGCGACGGCAACTGGAAGGCCGTCGTGGTCGGCGCCTACGAGCGTGGCGACCGCGCCGTGAGCATCGCCCGCCTCGCCGGTCTGGCCGACTTCTACGGCCTGCCCCTGTCGGAACTGCTTCCCGGCGCCCAACGCAACGGTGCCGAGGGGCGCAGCGCGGGCATCGTCCTCGACCTCACCTCCCTCGAGGCGGGCACCTCCGCCCCGTTGTCCGTCGTCGCACGGTTCGCGGAGCAGATCCAGCGCACCCGCGGGGACCACAACGGCCGCATCCTCTCCCTTCGGGCGAGCGACGTACAGATGCTGGCCCTGACCTCGGGCACCAGCCCTGCGGACCTGATCGCCCGTCTGCGCGACGAAGGCGCACTGCTCGCCGTTCCCGCCTGAAACGGTCACGCACGGCACCTCCGGGCCCAGGCACGCGGTCGCTACCGCGCCCGGGCCCGTCCCGTCGTCCCCGCGACCGGCCCATCGGACGGGGGGAAGCGGTGGACGCACGGTCGGGAGGTGGGCACCCCGGCCCCACGGAAGCCCTGGTGAAGCGATCCACGGGCCGCCCACGCGCCCAAGAGCCGCACGTCACCACCCGAGCGATGAAAAGGGGGGAGGATGGGGCCCGACACCCATGCCATCGCGCCAGGCGTCCACCTCTCCCCGACGGGGGTGCGCCATCTGCTGAGCGCGGCCGTCGACGCGAGTCCGCTGGCCATCACCTGCGCCGAGGTGGCGGACGCGGACGGGGTCGTGGCCACGTTGCAGCGGGCCGGGTCGGCGACCACCCGGGTGGTGTACCGCTTCGACGAGAGCCCCCTGCAGTTGCTCCTCGAGGGTGACGAGACCCCGGAGGAGCTGCGAGGGTTCGCTGCGAGCATCGCCGGACCGGTCCAGGCCCTGGTGGTGGGGCTCGAGCTCACCGAAGCGCCGGCCCCGCCCTCCCCCGTGTCCGTGACCATCGACCTCAGCGAGCTCGAGGACCTCGAACACCGGATGCGGACCCGGCTCACCGTCGCGCGTGGCTGGGTCGAGCTGCTGCGTACCCGCCGGGTGGACCCCGCCTCCGACCTCGACCCGCTGGCGATCGCCAGCCGCCAACTCGGCGACATCGAGGACGTGCTGCGCACCGGTCTGGCCCGGGCACGGACTACGAACCTGAACGGCCGCAACCGCGAGGAGCTGGACCTCGTCGTCGAGGTGGAGCGCATCCTGTCCGAGTCGGCCTGGAGCCTGGACCCCCACGTGTCGGGCCCCCTGGTCACCGGCGACCCGCGGACCGTTCCGCTCGACCGCAGCGACCTGCGGGACGTGCTGCTGCACCTGCTGGACAACGCCACCCACCACACCCCACCCCGGACCGAGGTGGCGGTGTTCCTGACCTACCGGACCGGCTGGGTGGAGCTGGCCGTCGAGGACGCCGGCCCGGGCCTGCCCGACCCGGCGAACCGGCCCCTGGGGGTGGGGATGCAGGTGGTCCGCCGCCTGGCGGCGAGCATGGAGGCCCACCTCGAGCTGGACCACTCCGCGCGTCTGGGCGGGGCCGCCGTCCGGCTGCTGTGGCCCCGCGGTTCGCCCGCCTAGCTCCGCACCGCCAGGCGCCACCGTTCCCGGTCCACGAACCCGGCC
>SLRZ01000107.1 GCA_007130695.1 Nitriliruptoraceae bacterium | reverse complement strand
CGACGCGAGCGCCCTCCCCGAGGCGACCAGCAGCCACCCCGGAGCGGGCATCCCCCCTCAGCCACGCTGGCCGAGGTGGCGGAAATCCACCTCCTCGGTGCGGTTCACCTCCACGGTGACGTCGCTGGAGCCCGTCGAGTCCTCGTAGGACGCAGCGACACGGGCGACCAGTTCGGCCTCCTCCTCGGGGGTGTGGTCGGGCGGGACGTTGACTTTGATGACGGTCACGGCCGGAACTCCTCGGCACGGTGGACGAGACGACGCGAACGGTTGAGCGCGTCCAGGTAGGCGCGAGCACTGGCTTCGACGATGTCGGTGGACACGCCGCGGCCGGTGAAGCGCTGGCCCTCCTCGACCTCGACGGTCACCGTGACCTCGCCGAGGGCGTCGATGCCGCCCGTGACGGCGGCGACCTGGAAGGACACCAGGGAGACCTCGGTCCGTCCGAGTGCCTCCCGGATGGCGCCGCAGGCGGCGTCGACCATGCCGTCCCCGCCAGCTTCGGCGGTGACGACGTCGCCGGGTTCGACGCCGAGGTCACGGGCCGCGTCGGTGTCGCTGACCCGGATGCGCACGGCCGCGGTGGGCGACTCGTCGCTGCCGCCGCTCACCCGCAGGCCGACGAAGTCGTAGTCGTCGTCGGCCTTGACGTGGGTCTCGCTGATGATGATGGCCGACAGGTCCTCGGAGCCGACCAGGCCCTTGCGGTCGGCGACCTCCTTGAACCGGACGAAGGCGCTGGCGATCTCGGGGTCGTCGAGTTCGAAGCCGAGGTCGGCGACGGCCTTGCGGAAGGCGTGCTTGCCGGAGTGCTTGCCGAGCACGATCTGGGAGCCGTCGGCGCCGACGTCCTCGCTCTTCATGATCTCGTAGGTGAGCCGGTCGGCCAGCACGCCGTGCTGGTGGATGCCGGACTCGTGGGCGAAGGCGTTCTCGCCGACGACGGCCTTGTTCTTCTGCACGCCGTAACCGGTGAGGCTGGAGACCAGCTTGGAGGTGCGGGTGAGTTCGGGGGTGTAGACGCCGTGGTCGAGGCCGAGGATGTCCGCGCGGGTGCGGATGGCCATCACGACCTCTTCGAGCGAGCAGTTGCCGGCGCGTTCACCGATGCCGTTGACGGCGGTCTCGACCTGTCTGGCGCCGTTGCGGACGGCTTCGACGGAGTTCGCGACGGCCAGTCCGAGATCGTTGTGGCAGTGCACGCTCAGGATCACGCCCTTGGCGGCGATGTCGGGGACCCGCTCCTGCAGCAGCTTGATCCAGTTGCCGAAGTCGTGGGGCAGGGCGTAGCCGACGGTGTCGGGGATGTTGACGGTGGTGGCGCCGGCGTCGACGGCGGCGGCCACGATGTCGACGAGGAACTCGAAGTCGGTACGGGTGGCGTCCTGGGGGGAGAACTCGACGTCGTCGGTGTAGGACCGGGCCAGTTCCACGGACCGTACGGCCTGGGCGAGGATCTCGTCCTCGGAGGCCGACAGCATGTACTTGCGGTGGATGTCGGAGGTCGACAGGAACGTGTGGATGCGGTGGTGCTTGGCGGGCGCCAGTGATTTCGCGGCGGCCTCGATGTCACTGTCCATGGCGCGGGCCAGCGCCGCGATGACCGGCGGTTCACGGTCGTCGGTCTCGCCTTCGGAGCCGCCCGGTCCAGCCGCGCCGCGGGGGGCGTTGCCGACGATCTCGGCGACGGCCTTGACGGCGTCGAAGTCGCCGGGCGAGGCGGCGGAGAAGCCGGCTTCGATGACGTCGACGCGCAGGCGGGCGAGCTGTTCGGCGATCTCGACCTTCTCGCGCGCGTCGAGCGAGATGCCCGGCGACTGCTCGCCGTCGCGCAGGGTGGTGTCGAAGACGGTCACGTCGCTGGAGCCGTGCTGCAGCGCGTCGTCGATCTTGCTGGTGTCGACGGGCTTACCCATGTCGGTGCTCTTTTCCTCTGAAATGCGCCAGGTGGCGCTCGCGTGTGGGGTTTCCCCTACGTCGCCTCCGCGGTCGCCGTCGTTTCGGGGTGGGGACGGCGCCGCGGCATCAAAGGATGAGCAGAAGAACGTCGAGGCCCAGCAGGGCCCCGGGAGCGCGCACGTCGCTGTGACCGGCCGACTGCCGGCGGAGCTGAGCGGGGATCGTGGCGTCCATAGGTCGCAGCAGTGTGGGGGCGCGGGTCCGGCCGCGCAACACCGGGCGGGCGCCAGGCGTACACACCGCACACCGTCGTCCGCTGGATGCCCGCCACGAGGAGACGACGGGCGCGCCCGGGAGAACTACCGTGCAGGGTCATCCCTTCCCGAGGAGGGCACATGAGTCCGACCGACCCCGCGAGCGCGGCACCCGAGGCACGCACCCTCGCGGTCGACGCTGCGGACCGGGCCCTGGTGCGCGTCACGGACCTGCACGAACTCGCCGATCTGCAGGCGGCCTCGCGGCTGTTCGACACCGTGTGGGGGCGCAGCACCGAGGCGGGGCCGATCATGGCTCCCGAGGCGCTCACCGCCCTGGCCCACGCGGGCGGACAGGTCACCGGGGCGTTCCGGAACCGCGAACTCCTCGGTGCGACCGCCGCCTTCGTCGGCCTGTCGGAGGACGGTGCGGTGCATCTGCACTCGCACGTCACCGGCGTGCTCCCGGGCGCCGAACGCGCCGGCGTGGGGCTGGCACTCAAACTCCACCAGCGAGCCTGGTGCCTGCAGCGCGGCATCGACCGCGTGCGCTGGACCTTCGACCCGCTCGTGCGGCGTAACGCGGCCTTCAACCTCATCACGTTGGGCGCGCAGGCCGTCGCCTACCACGAGGACGTGTACGGGCCGATGGCCGACGAGCGCAACGCGGGTCTGCCCACCGACCGGCTCGTGGCCGAGTGGGACCTGCTGGGCCCCCGGGTGCGCGCGGCGCTGTCGGGCCGCCCGGCGGAGCCCGACGTGGCCGCGGTACGCCGGGCGGGCGCGGTGGCGGTGGTCGACGTCGGCGAGGACGGCGCCCCGGTGATCACACCGAGCGAGGCGCCCCGGCGGCTGGTGCGCGTGCCCGACGACATCGAAGGGCTACGCGTCGGCGAACCGGCGACGGCCCGGCGCTGGGCGGAGACCGTGCGCGAGGCACTGGGGGGCGCGATGACGGCGGGCATGCGGGTGACCGGATTCTCGCGCGAGGGCTGGTACCTGGTCGCCGGGGGTGGCCGGGTGCAGGAACTCTCGGAGCAGCCGTGAGCAGCCCGCCGAAGATCGAGTCCGTCGAGCTGGTACGGGTCCGACTCCCGCTGGTGCGGCCCTTCCGTACCTCGTTCGGCGTCCAGCATGAGCGCGACGCACTCCTGGTGCGCGTGGGGACCCCGGACGCCGAGGGGTGGGGCGAGTGCGTGACCACCGCCGCCCCCGTGTACTCCCCCGAGTACACCGACGGGGCGGTACAGGTGCTGCGCGACCACCTGGTGCCGGCGATGCTCGCCGAGGGTCGTGCCGTGTCCTGGGCGTCCGTGCCTCGGCTGCTCTCGGCGGTCCGCGGCCATCACATGGCGCGGGCCGCGCTGGAGGTCGCGGTCGCCGACGCGGAGCTGCGCACCGGGGGCGTCGGGCTGGCCGAGCGGCTCGGGGCGGTCCGCGACCGGGTCCCCGCCGGGGTGTCCGTGGGGATCCCCGACGGCGGGATCCCGGAACTGCTCGAGCAGGTGGCGTCGTACCTCGACGAGGGGTATCTGCGCATCAAGTGCAAGGTGACCCCGGGGTGGGACGTCGAGCCGTTGCGGGCCGTGCGCGAGCGCTTCGGTCCCGGCTTGTCACTGCAGGTCGACGCCAACGCCGCCTACGACCCGCGCGACCCCGAGCACGTGCGGGCCCTCGATGCACTCGACGAGCTCGGGCTGGGCCTGATCGAGCAGCCCTTCGCGCCGACCCTGATCCGCGACCACGCCCACCACGCGCGCCGGTGGACCACGCAGGTGTGCCTGGACGAGTCCCTCGAGGACGCCCTGCAGGTGCGCGACGCGATCGAGTCCGGCGCCTGCGGCGTGGTCAACCTCAAGCTCGGGCGCGTCGGCGGGCTGCACGAGTCCCTGGCGATCCACCGGGTGTGCGTGGAGACGGAGACGCCGATGTGGTGCGGTGGGATGCTCGAGACCGGGATCGGCCGGGCCGCCAACGTCGCGCTGGCGAGCCTGCCGGGCTTCACCCTGCCCGGCGACACGTCCGCCTCGGCCCGCTACTTCTCCGAGGACCTCACCGACCCCTTCGTGCTCGAGGACGGGCACCTGCGGGTGCCCACGGGCCCGGGCCTCGGTGTCGCCCCCCGTCCCGACATGCTCTCCGGTGCCGATCACGAGCGGGTGGCCTGAACCGCCGCGATAACGTCTCCCGCACACTGACCCGAGGTCGCCGTGCCACTGCTCGCCAACATCCCCCCGCCGCCGTTCTCCGGCATCCCGGGTCCGCTCGACATCCGCTTCTACGGCATCCTGATCGCCATCGGGGCCTATCTCGGTCTCCTGCTGCTGGTGAAGCGCTACTCCGAGATGGGCGGGGACGCCGAGCTGGCCGAGCGCACGGCCCTGATCGCGGTGGGGGCGGCCATCGTCGGGTCGCGGATCGGTTACGTCCTTCCGCGCCTGGACCACTTCCTGGCCAACCCACTCGAGATCCCGCAGATCTGGCAGGGGGGACTCGCGTTCTTCGGCGGCGTCGCCCTGGCGGTGCCCGTCGCCTGGTGGTACGTGCACTCCAAGGGCGGGGACGTCGCCAGGATGGTCGACGCCGCGGCGCCGGCGCTGCCGCTCGGCCACGCCATCGGCCGGTGGGGCAACTACTTCAACCAGGAGCTCTACGGCCGGCCGACCGATCTGCCCTGGGCCCTGGAGGTCGAGGCCCACCGGCGGGTCGCGGGGTTCAGCGACCAGACCACCTTCCACCCCACGTTCCTCTACGAGTCGCTGTGGAACCTGGCGCTGGTCGGGGTGCTGCTGTGGGTCGACCGACGTCGGGTCGACGGGCGGCGCTGGCTGCGTCGCGGGTCGCTCGGGTTCCTCTACCTCGCCGGCTACGGGCTCGGGCGCTTCTGGACCGAACTGCTGCGCATCGACACCGCGGAACGCTATTTCGGGCTCTCGCGCAACAACTGGAATGCCCTGCTCGTGATCGTGATCGGCGTCGCGGGTGTGTTGTGGTGGGAGCGCCGTGGCCGTGCCGGTGACCAGGCCGGGTGGGACGACGACACCACCGGTACCGGGGACGACGACACCAGCGGCACCCGGGGCGACACCGGGGCCGACACCGGCGACGACGAATCCAGCGGCAGCCGGGGCGACAGCGGGGCCGACACCGGCGACGACGACGAAACCAGCGCCAGCCGGGGCGACGCCAGGCCCGGGACCGGGGACGACGACACTCCCCCCGCCGGGGGCACCACGGAGTCGGACGCGACCGAGGACGACGTGGAAGCGGACACGACCGGGGGCGTCGCCGAAGCCGACTCGGACCGGGACACCACGGGATCGGACGCCCCCGGCGTCGCGAAGAACGGCAAGGGCCCGGAGGTCGATGCGGAACCCGACGGGCCCTGGGAGCCGGGCCGCCCGCCCGTCGAGGAGCACGGCGGCGCCGACCCGGATGAACGGCCCAGGGGATGGGCGCCCGG
>SLRZ01000192.1 GCA_007130695.1 Nitriliruptoraceae bacterium | reverse complement strand
GTCACCGGGGCGTTCAACCGACGTGGGTTCGCCCGCCGGCTCGAGACCGCCATGCGGGAGGTCGACCACCGGGGACGGCCGCTGTGCGTGGCGCTGCTCGACGTCGACCACTTCCGCAGGGTCAACGAGGCCCGGGGCCGGGAGGGGGGCGACCGTCTTCTGGCCGCCTGCGCCCGGCGCTGGGCGAGGCTCCTGCCGGACAACGCGAGCCTCGGCCGGTTGGGGATCGACGAGTTCGGCGTGGTGCTGCCCCGCACGGACCCCGGGGAGGCCGCCGCCATGCTCGAACAGCTCCGGCGGGCGGCCCCGGAGGGCCAGACGTGCTCGGCCGGGGTCGTGCCGTTCTCCCCCGGCGACTCACAGTCGATGCTGATGGCCCGGGCGGAGACGGCCCTCTACGACGCCAAGCGCACCGGCCGGGACCGGGTGGTGGTGCTGGGTGACGACACCGGCACGGCCGGCGAGCTGTGGGAGGCGATCGAGGGCGGCCAGCTGGTGGCCCACTACCAGCCGTTGTTCTCGATGCGAACGGGGCGGCTGTGCGGCGTGGAGGCGCTGGTGCGGTGGCAGCACCCCGAGCGGGGACTGATCGCCCCGGGGGCGTTCCTGGGTGTCGCCGAGGAGTCCGGCGCGATCCACGGCATCGACCGGTGGGTGCTGACCGAGGCCTGCCGGCAGGCGTGTGAGTGGCAGCGACTGCCGGCCATGGAGGGGATGCGGATGGCGGTCAACGTCAGCCCCAGCCGGCTCCGCGATCCCGCCGTCGTCGCCGATGTCGCCGAGGCGCTGGCCGCCTCCGGGCTGGCCCCCCACCTGCTGACGCTGGAGGTCACCGAGGAGGCGCTGCAGGGCGACCTGGCGTCGGCGTCGAACGTGTTGTGGGAGCTGCGCGGCCTGGGGGTGAAGCTCGCCATCGACGACTTCGGAACGGGCCACTCGTCGCTGGGACGGCTGCACAGCCTGCCCTTCGACATCCTCAAGATCGACCGGTCCTTCGTGAGCGCCCTTGGTGGAAACCGTGGCGGGGACTCCCTGCTGGCGGCCATCGTCGGTATGGCCCGCAGCCTGGAACTGGTCACGGTGGCCGAAGGGGTCGAGGATGCCGAACAGCTCGAGGCACTCCGGCGCCACGAGTGCCAGAACGTCCAGGGGTTCCTGCTGTGCCGTCCGCTGCCCGCGGCGGAGCTCAGTTCGCAGCTCGCCTCCCTGCGGGTGCCGGGGGCCAACGGCGACGGTTCGGGTGCCCCTGGAGAACCGGGTGCCCCCGCCTGACGGCACCGGCCCGTGGGGACCGGTCAGCCGTCCCCGCGCAGGGCCCCGTCACGCAGGTCGGTGAACCGCTCGAGTTCCTCCGCCGGGCCGTCGATCCCGCGCAGCGGCCCCGGGGCCGCGAGGTGGGCCCGGGCGTGCAGCCGCGCGACCAGCGTCCCGCGGTCGCTTCCCAGGGTCCGTTCCTCCCAGCCGCCCTGTTCGAGCAGCAGCGCCGAGGCGTAGACGTCCACCATGTACTGGGCCAGGGGGAACAGCCGGGCCTCGGCCACATCCCCGTCCAGCGTGCGCCAGTGGGCGATGGCCTGCTCGAGGCCCGTCAAACCTTCCTCGACCAGCGCGACCGTGTCGCGGTCCTCACCCGCGGCGGCGACGGCCGTACGTATCCGTTCGAGCAGCGGTTCGTGGGCCGACTCCTTCTGCATCGCGCGCCGCACATCGAGACACAGGATGTTGTCGGGCCCCTCCCACACGGTGTTGACCTGCGCATCACGCAGCAGGCGGGCGACGGGCCACTGTTCGATGTAGCCGTTGCCGCCGTGGATCTCGATGGCGTCGCTGGCGGCCGTGATCCCCAGCCGTGCCGCTCGCAGCTTGATGAGCGGGGCGCCGATACGCAGTCGCGAGAGGTAGCCGTCGAACACCAGCGCCTGTGCCGCCTCGACCTCGACGATCAGTTCGGCGAGCTTGCGCCGCATCAGGGGGTGCTCATCGAGCGGCGCGCCGAAGGCCTCACGACTGGCCGCGTACCGCAGCGACTCCACCAGGGCCCGGCGGGCACAGCCCAGCCCCATGATGGAGATGCCCAGGCGTGCACCGTTGGTCATCGCCATCATTCGGGCCATGCCGCTCCGAGGCCGGGTGCCCTCCGCCCCGTCGGAGGACGACGGTGGGGGGCGGGGAGCCTCGGGGTCGGGCGCCAGCAGGAACGCCTCGGCGTCGCGCAACTCCACCTCGGCGGAGGCGACCGCATGGGTGCCGAGCTTGTCCTTCAGCCGTCGGATGGAGACGCCGTTGCGGCTGCCGTCTCGGCGCTCCCACAGCACGAGGTAGGGCAGCACACCCTTCGAGCTGTCCGGGGCGCCCCCCGGCTTGGCGAGCACGACGAACGCGGCGCCGTTGACGTTGGAGACGAACCACTTGTACCCGTCGAGGCGCCAGGCGTCGCCGACGCGGGTGGCGGTGGTCTCCAGCGCCCCGAGGTCGGAACCGCCGGTGCGCTCGGTGAAGGCCTGGGCGGTCTCGCCGGAGAGCATGCCACCGCCCAGAAGCTCGTCGACCCGTTCGGCGATGTCCGGCGGCGCGAACTCGCGCGCGAGGTTGAGGACCATGTCCCCGCCGGTCCCCAGCGCGCAGAACATGCCGATCTCGGCCTGGCTGAGCAGGTAGTTCCACGTCTGGGTCAGCAGGCTCGCGTTGGCCCCGGCGGCGCGGGCGCGGGCCTGGAACCCGGGGTCGGCGAAGCTGTCGGCCAGCAGGTCGCGCCGGGATTCCTCAGCGCTGGCCGGCATCACGATCCGGCTGACATCGCGGCCCCACCGGTCGTGGCGTTCGAGTCGGGGACGGTCGACGTCGGTGCGCTCGGCGCGTTCCGCGATCGGGCCGCCCATCAGGGCACCGATCCGGTCGAGGTGCTCGTCGGCCCAGGCCAGCGCCTCCTCGCCGAGGTGGCGGTGCAGCAGCTTCTGCAGGCTGGGGTCGCAGCGGTACCAGTTCAACCCCACGGCACCCGGGTAGCGCTCCGTGTCGTAGCGCCGCCGCTTGTCGTGCCCGCTGTGGCCGAGACGGTCGAGGTCCTCGGTCAGGTAGCCCGCCATCCGCCATCCTCCGTCACCGCGCCCCTCTTCCCCGGGTGCGACCGTAACCGAGGACGCCGGGGGACGTCCCACGGTGGGGTGCGCCGCGCCCGTCGCCGAACGGGTCGTGCCACCACCCATCGGTCGCTCCGGCGGTCCGGGGTCGCCTACCCTGACCGGTCTGGGACCTTCGGCCCTACGGCGACAGGCCGAGGGGCGGTTCCCGGCAACGGGCCCGGTGTGGCAGCCTTCGGCTGTTCCCCGGAGCGTGTGGCACCTGCCACCTTTCGACCGGGTCCGGTACGTGTCCCGCCCGACCGGGCGACACTCGAGGAGTATCGAATGAAAATGAAGCTGGTTCCTGCTGTCCTGATGGTGGCGGCGCTGGGTCTCGCCGGATGCGGCGACGGCGATGGCAACGGCGGCGGTGAAGCCTCCACCGACCTCGAGGTGACGGGTACCGACTCCCTCGAGTTCGAGCCCGACTCGTACACGGTTCCGGCCGGCGAGGAGGTCACGGTGACGCTGACCTCCGGCGGGGTCGAGCACGACTTCATCATCGAGGACGTCGACGGCGGGGACGTGGAAGTCGTCCACGCGGACGCCAACGAGTCGGAGACGGGCACGTTCACGATCGACGACGCGGGGACCTACACGGTCTACTGCTCCGTGCCGGGTCACCGTGAGGCAGGGATGGAGGCCTCGCTCGAGGTCGTCGACGAGGGCTGATCGACGGTCGGGGTGGACCGTGCCCGGCGTGCGAGCACGGCGAGCACGGTCCCCACGACCACGGCCTGGGCGAGGGCCAGTCCGACGGTGGCCCGGATCAACGACTCGGGCCACACGGTCGGGAACTCGGAGGCGAGCAGCATGGGGGCGTGCACCAGCCCCTGGTGGTAGAGCACCGCGCCGGCGCCGATGCCGAGCGCGAGCCGCCGTCCCGACTCGACGCGCCAGGCCCAGGCCGATCCCGCCAGGCCCGCGGTGAGGAACAGGCCGGTGTGCAGCAGGCCGAACAGGTCGTCCAGCGGATGGGAAGGCCAGGCGACCAGGTCGTCGACGAGGTGGATCGCGTTGATCGCGGCGACACCGAAGACCACCACTGCAGCCGCCCGTAGCGGCGCGACCTGACCCGCCCGACGCAGGCCGAGCAGCCCCGGTGCCGTCAGGGCGGCACCGAGCAGCAGCCAGGGCCAGGCCGCCGGTGGCTCCCGCCAGAGGAGTTCGCCGGTCAGCGTCGCCGGGGTCCCGTCGTAGGTGAGCGGGATTTCCCACACGGTGACGTCGGTGTCCTGTCCGCCCGCGGTGCCGAGGTGGCCCACCAGGCCGAGCGCCATGAAGCCCCGGGCGAGTGGCCCGGCCGAGACGAAGGGAGGCGGCTCGGGCGACATCCAGTGGGTGCGGTGGTCGTGCCAGATGTGCCGGGGTTCGTCGTCGACGGGTCGCCAGTCCGGCTCGGCGGAGGCGTCGGCGTTCGGGGGGATGGCGATGCGGCCGAAGCGTTCCTCGCTGAGGTAGGTGGCCGGGGAGTTGCGGTTGCGCTCCACCCCGTCGGGGCCGATCCGCAGGTAGGGCTCGCCCTCGTAACCCTCGACGACGAGGACGCCGTCGCCGCGGTGGACGACCTCGATGAGCAGCCCACCGGTGTGGACCTTCCAGGTCACTCCCTCGAGGCCGGGGCTCTCGACGATGCGGCTGTCGATGTTGGTGGTCTCGAGCGTGCGGGTGTGCGCCGCCCCGGGGGCCGCCTGCCACGCGAGGAGCCCGGCACTGAGCACCACCAGCGCCACCAGTCGGACGCCGGCCGCCGCGAACCCGGCCTTCAGGCCCACAGCACCGTGAGGCCCAGGGCGACGAAGAGCAGCGCCAGGTAGACGATGGAGGCGTGGAACAGCCGCCACGCGGCGGGGGCGCCGGGGTCGCGGACGAGCGCGAGTGAGCGCAGCACGAACCACACGCCCAGAGCGCCGGCCAGCAACGCGAAGGGCCAGCCGCCGATACCCACGAGTGGCAGCGCCAGGGAGGCGGCGACGGTGGCGACCGCGTAGGCCAGCCCGTGGCGTGCCGCGACGTCCTCCCCGCGGACGATGTTGAGCATCGGCACGTGCGCGTGTTCGTAGTCCTGGCCGGTGCCGATCGCCAGGGCCCAGAAGTGCGTCGGGGTCCACAGCACGACGACGGCGAACAGCAGCCACGCGGCCGTGGGGGCGGTGCCGGTCACGGCGGCCCAGCCGATGACGGGGGGCAGTGCGCCGGCCGCCCCGCCGATGACGATGTTCTGGTCGCTGCGCCGCTTGAGCAGCAGCGTGTAGACACCGACGTACCAGGCCCAGGCGGTCACGGTGAGGGCGGCGGCCAGCACTCCGGCGACGGCCAGCAGTAGTGCCGTGCCGCCCACCAGGAGCAGTGCGGCGAAGATGCCGGCACCCGTGACCGAGATCCGGCCGGCCGGCAACGGGCGGGTGGACGTGCGTTCCATGGCCGCGTCGATGTCGCGGTCGTAGATCATGTTGGTGGCGTGCGCCGAGCCGGAGACCAGGGCTCCACCGGTCACGGTCGCCGCGACCAGCCCGAGCCCCG
>SLRZ01000088.1 GCA_007130695.1 Nitriliruptoraceae bacterium | reverse complement strand
GTGAAGGGGCGGGCCCATGGGCCCGCCCCTTCACTCGTGTCCGGCCACCCCGGGCACGCGACGAGCCGGGCGAACTCGCAGGCGATGACGCGGTCTGCGACACCCCATGAGCAGCGTCTGCGACACCAGGCGATCAGCGCCGCAACGCTCACGTCACACCCCGACAGGCTGCGACACCGCACGGTCAGCACCGAAATTCCGGCGTCACACCGCGAGGGGCTGCGACGGGGGCGGCGCAGGCCTGCAACGGTGACGTCACACCCCGGCCGGCACGCACCCCACGCAGCGAGCTGACCGACACCGGGAGGCCGGGGAGGTCCACGTCGGTCCCCGGGCGGGGTCAGAGGAAGATGGAGCGCCGGCCCAGCAGATTGCGGTGCAGCATGTCCTGGATGGTCTCACGCACCCGGTCGGTGAGGTCGAAGACCGCCATCGGATCCTCGGCCGCTCCCGGCCCGTAGGCGGTGGTATCGATGGGTTCGCCGTACTCGATGATCCACTTCGAGGGCAGCGGCAGCAGCGCCAGCGGCCCGAGGACCGGTAGGGCGAACATCTGGGCCACCACCGGGAAGTAGGGCAGTCCCAGCGCCCGGGCGACGACCCGCAGGTCGTAGACCATCGGGTAGATCTCCTCGCTGCCCACGATCGCCGTCGGGATGATCGGCACCTGGGCCCGCAGGGCGGTGGCCACGAACCCACCCCGCCCGAACCGCTGCAGCTTGTAGCGGTCCTTCCAGCGCTTGCCGACACCCTTGAAGCCCTCGGGCCACACCGCCACCAGCTCGCCCCGCTCCAGCAGGCGGTCCGCGTCGTCGTTGGAGGCGAGGGTGGCCCCGGTCTTGCGGGCGAGCTCACCGACCAGGGGCAGGCGGAAGACCAGGTCGGCGGCGAGTTCACGCGCGTGCCGGTCGGTCTGCTCCAGGATGTCCAGACGGGTGATCATGGCGTCCGCGGGCAGCGTGCCGGCGTGGTTGGCGACCACCAGGCCACCGCCCTCACGTGGCAGGTGCTCCGCCCCGTGGGACGCCACCCGCCAGTAGTGCCGGTGCAGCGGCCGCAGCAGGGGCATGAGCACGTTGGTCGTGAGGTCCTCGTCGAACCCGAAATCGTCGATCTCGTAGTCGCCCGTCAGGCGTCGCTGCGCGAAGTCGGCGGCCTCCCGCAGATGGTCCAGCCAGCGGTCACCGGCGACCTCGCGCAGCGCGTCCATCGCGTCCACGGCACCCGAGAGCCCCTGGGCGGAGGCGACCCGCTCGAGCTCCTCCCGGTCGACCCGGCCGCGGAAGGGGCCCGAGTGACCCGCACCGGGGGCGGTGGTCCGGTCGGGTGCCGGGTGCCGTCCGGCGACGGACGCCTCGGCCCGGGCGGCCCCGTCAGGGTCGTCGGCCGACTCCCCGGGCTCCGCCTCGTCGGCGTGGACCCGGCAGTAGCCGTCCTCGACGGCGTAGTTGCGACACCGGCGACCGGCCCCGGTCTCGGCCTGGCAGCGTGGCCGGTCGCGGCGTGCGGCCGCGGCCCCCCGGTCGGCACGGGCCTGCCGCTGCTCCTCCATGGAGATGATCTCGGCATCGGGCTGGCTCATCGTGCCTCCGATGCGCGACGTTCGAGCAGGCGCTGCTGCATCTTGCGCTGCAGGTAGGACTGGAACTCCTGGCGCCACTCCTGGACCTCGTCCCGGTCGAGCAGGCCGTGGATGCGGCGCCGGCGGACGTAGTCCTCGAAGGCCGCACGGGTCGAGTACGCGGGCTCGAAGCCGAGCTGCTCACGCAGGCGGGTGGTGTCGACCGCCCGGCCGTGACGAAGGAAGCCGAGCTGGTCGGGGGTGATGTCCACGCGCCGGGTGCGCTGGACACCGGCGGCGACGAGCTCCGTCAACGGCCACGGGACCGGGGCGGCGAGCCGCCCCGCGAGCCGGATGCACTGGGACAGGTAGAGGATGCCCTCACCGGCGACGTTGAAGGTGCCCAGGTGGTCCTCGGTCACGACCCGGGTGAGCACGTCGATCGCGTCCTGTTCGTGACAGAACTGCAACCGGGGATCGAAGCCGAGGAGGCTCGGGACCACGGGCAGCGTGAACATCGAGTGGAACGCGCTGTCGAGGCTCGGGCCGAGGAAGTTGGCGAACCGCAGGATGGTGAGGTCGATGTCGTCGCGGCGGCGGCCGAGCCCGCGCGCGTAGGCCTCGATCTCGGTGGCGTCCTTCGCGAAGCCGTGGCGGGGCGGGACGCTGGGCGTGTCCTGCTCCCGGAACAGTGCCGGGTCGGTGTGGTCCGCCCCGTAGACGGCGGTGGTCGACTTCAGGACCACCCGGCGTAGTGCCGGGGCGTTCTGGCATGCCGCGAAGAGCTGCATCGCCCCGATGACGTTGAGCTCCTTCTGGCGGGCCCGGCCACCGACCGAGGCGGGCCCCGCCGCGGTGCTCAGGTGCACGACGGTGTCGATCTCCGAGTCCGCGAGGAGCTTGGCCACGATCGGGTTGCGCAGCGCGGCACGCACGAAGCGTGTCCGCTCCAGGTCGTGCTGGGGCTCACGGATGTCGACGCCGACGATTTCCGCCACGTCGTCACGGGCCTCGAGGGCGTGCGCGAGAAGCCCCGCGAGCTGCCCCGCGATGCCGGTGATGAGCACTCGACGGCCATCGGCCACGCCTGCTCCACCCTTCATTCGGCAACTCGACCCGGGCGAGTGAACCAGACCCTCCGCGCACGGCGAACCCGGTTACCCCCAGCGCGCACGGGCCCGGAGGGCTAGGCCTCGTCCGCCTCGTGGAGGTCGGCGAGGTCGATCGTGGCGGGATCGACGACCTGCTCGGCGAGGTAGTGCTCGAGATCGGTGAGCCGGACCCGGTAGTTGCGCCCGACGCGGACGGCCGGCAGGTCTCCGCGACGGATCAGCCGGTACACGGTCATGGTCGAGACCCGCAGGTCCTCCGCGACCTCGGCCGCCGTCAACAGTCGCTGGCTCATGTCCCTACCACCCCGTCGTGATGAGATCGGAGCATAACGCCGCGCTGGGACAACAAGAGTGGCGTCTTCGGTCCACCATGACACATGAACCACATCAGCCTCCCTCGTCGTCTCGTGCCCCGAAACCCCCGACGGGTTGCCGCCTGGGCGCACGCTCCCGGCGCCTGGCGCCCGGCTCAGCGCACGCCGTGGTGGGGCAGCACGAGCCGACGGACGGCGTCCACCGACTCCACGGCCGCCGCCCGCGCCCGCTCGACCATCTGCGGGGACACCGCGGCCGGATCCTCGGTGAAGGACGCCGGCGGGGTCACGCCGGTGCGCTCCACGGCCAGCTCCTGCCAGCTCATCGGCGTGTCCAGCGGCAGGGAGCGTCCACACATCTCGGCGAAGGCCAGCGTCCAGGTCCGGGGCACGACCCGCACCAGCTCGTACCCACCGCCGCCGGTCGCGATCCAACGGCCATCGCAGGCCTCGTGGGCCAGCCGGTGGAGACGGCGGTAGATCTCGCCGTGGTCGTCCACGGTCAGCGCGAGGTGCGCGAGCGGGTCGGAGACGTGGGTGTCGCACCCGAGTTGGGTGAACAGCACGTCGGGCGCGAAGGCTCGGACGAGCGGCTCGACGACCTCGTCGAACGCCTCGAGCCACACCGAGCCGGGGGTCCCGGGATGCAGCGGCACGTTGGCCGCGCTCCCCTTCGCGCCGCTACCCCCGATGTCCTCCACGGAGCCGGTGCCCGGGAAGAGGAAGCGGCCCGACTCGTGCAAGGAGATCGTCAGCACCCGCGGGTCGTCGGCGAACATCACCTCGACGCCGTCGCCGTGGTGGACGTCCACGTCGATGTAGGCGACCCGTTCGGCCCCCTGTTCGAGCAGCCAGTCGATCGCGACCGCCGGGTCGTTGTAGACGCAGAACCCCGCCGCCCGGCTCGGCATCGCGTGGTGCAGGCCCCCGGCGGGATTGAAGGCATGGTCGGCCTCGCCCTGCCACACCTGCCGTGCCGCCTCCTTGCTGGCGGCGCACACCAGCATGGAGGCCTGGTGCATCCCGTTGAAGGCCGGGGTGTCCCCCGGGCCCATGCCGAAGGAGAGGTCCGCCGTCGCGGTGGGGTCCCGCGAGAGCCGCTTGACCGCGTCGACGAAGTCCTCACGGTGCAGCCGGAGCAGATCGGCCTCGTCGAACGTGCCGGGCTTGACCTCGTCGACGAACGTGCCCCGCGTCGGGGCGCCGGCCAGGCCCTGCGACCCCTCGCGCTGGCCGAGCAGGCCGCACCGGCGGATGAGGTCGACCGTGAGCTCGACGCGGATCGGTGCCAGCGGGTGGTTGGGGCCGAGGTCGTAGCCCGCGAGCGACTCGTCCCACACCATGGCCGTGCGGTCGACGGACCGCGTTCCCTCGCCTGCCACGCCGCTCGCTCCCTCGCCGCTGCCATGCGAGCCTACCGACCCGAGCTCAACCGTCCCGGCGCAGTGCCTCGACCGGATCGAGCCGTCCGGCGCGGCGCGCCGGCCACACCCCGAAGAAGACCCCGACCGCGATCGACACCCCCAGCGCCAGGGCGACCGACCACCCGGTGACCGTGGCCGGGATGGGCCCCAGGGCGGCGACCACCCGTGCCAGCAGTATCCCGAGCAGCAGCCCCACCAGACCCCCCACCCCGGTCAGGATCACCGCCTCCAGCAGGAACTGCCGGGTGATGTCACGGGTGCGGGCACCCAGCGCCTTGCGCAGCCCGATCTCCCGCGTCCGTTCGCTCACCGACACCAGCATGATGTTGGACACCCCCACGCCGCCGACCAGCAGCGAGATCCCCGCGATCGAGGCCAGTACCAGCGTCAGGATCTGCAGGATCTCCCCGGCCACACCGAGGATGTCGTCCTGGGTCAGCACCGTGTACTCGGACGACTCGAGCCGCTCCCCCAGGACCCGGTCGAGCGCCTCGGCATCGGCGGGGATCGCCGTGTTGGACTCGGCGCGCACGAAGATGGCGTCGATCCGGTCCGTGCCGAACAGGCGCTGGGCGGCGGTGACCGGGACCAGTACCTGTCGGTCGGGGTCGGGCCCGAAGGGCTGGCCACCCACCTGCTCGAGGACACCGGCGACCCGGAAGCGGATCCCGGCGATCGTGAGCTCGCGCCCCACGGGGTCGCGGTCGCCGAACAGCGCGTCGGCGGTCGCCGCCCCGAGCAGTGCGACCCGGCGGCCGGTCAGTTCGTCGGAGGACGTCAGCGCCTGGCCACGCGCGACCTCCCGGGTGACGACCGACAGGTACGAGGTGGTCACCCCGAGCACGGAGACGCTCGTGCGCTCCCCCTCGGCCTGCACGGCCTCCCCGCCCACCACGTAGCCGGCCACGCGACCCTCGGGCGGCCCCAGCGCCCGCCCGGCCTCGTCGACGTCGTCGAGGGTGAACCGCGAACGGGCCGGCGCCGCACCGAAGTCACCGTCACCGGGCAGCGCGAAGACCAGGTTGGACCCCAGCCCCTCGATCGCGCCGGTGACCTCGTCGCGGGCCCCCTGCCCGATCGCGACCAGCAGCACGACCGCGAACACGCCGATCAGGACCCCCAGGGTGGTCAGCGCCGAGCGCATACGGTTCGCGCCGAGCGCCTGGAGGGCGACCCGCAGCGCCTCACGGCCGTTCACCCTGCCTCCTGGAGCACCACACCGTCGCGCAGTTCGATGCGCCGCGTGGCCCGTGCCGCGATCTCGCGCTCGTGCGTGATGACCACCAGCGCCGTGCCCCGCTCGGCGTGCAGGCCCTCGAGCAGCGCCATGATGTCCTGCCCGGTGGCGGTGTCGAGGTTGCCGGTCGGCTCGTCGGCCAGCACGAGGTCCGGGTCGGTGACCACGGCGCGGGCGATGGCGACCCGTTGCTGCTGGCCGCCCGACAGCTCGGTCGGGCGGTGGTCCATCCGGTCGGCGAGCCCCACGGCCGCGAGCGCCTCGGCCGCCAACTCGCGCCGCCGGCGCGTCGTGCCCGGCCGGTAGACCAGC
Source organism: Nitriliruptoraceae bacterium (assembly GCA_007130695.1). Classification (GTDB taxonomy): domain Bacteria; phylum Actinomycetota; class Nitriliruptoria; order Nitriliruptorales; family Nitriliruptoraceae; genus SKLC01. The sequence continues at coordinate 13,239 of SLRZ01000088.1, read as the reverse complement.
GGCAGCGCGACGTTGTCCAGCGCGGTCAGCCGCGGCAGCAGGTGGAAGGACTGGAAGACGAACCCGATGCGGCGGTTGCGCAGTTCGGCCAGCTCCGCCTCGGTGAGGTCGAGCACGTCCGTGCCCGCGTAGAGGATCCGCCCCGAGGTGGGGCGGTCGAGGGCGCCCAGCAGGTTGAGCAGCGTCGACTTGCCGGACCCGGACGTCCCCACGATGGCGACGTAGTCCCCGTGTTCGACCCGGAAACTCACCCCGCGCAGCGCCCGCACCTCGACGTCCCGCCCGAGCCGGTAGGTGCGCTCGACGTCCAACGCCTCCAGCAGGACCCCACCGTCGTTCACGACAGCTCGTCCCCGTCGGAGAGCCGGTCCACCCCGGTGGTCACCACCCGCTCGTCGACCTCGAGGTCGCCGGAGACCGCGGCGGACTGCTCGCCGATGGCCTCCACCTCCACCGCGACGTCGTGCACGACGCCGTCCCGCACCACCCGCACGAGGTCCTCACGCCCCCGGCGCAGCAGGGCCGCGGTGGGCACGACGGTCTCGCCGTCGACCTCACGGACGACGATCTCACTCGAGGCGGTCAGCCCCACCCGCAGGCGCACCTCGTCCGGCACGGTGGGCAGCGCGACCGTCACGCCGTACAGCGCGCCCCCGCCGCCACCACGCGTGGGCGAGATGGCCACGAAGGTCACGTGGCCGTCGAGTTCGACGTCGGGGTAGGCGTCGACGAGCACCGTTGCCCGCTGGCCCTCCTCCACCTCGACGACGTCGATCTCGTCGACCTCGACCCGCGCGGAGAAGGACGACAGGTCGTAGACCGTCGCGAGCAGCTGGCCGGGCCCTACCTCGGCCCCCCGCGCCAACGGGCCGGTGTCTTCCTCCCCACCGGCGGAGGGCAGATCTCCGAGACCCTCCAGGCCGTCGAGGTCACCGGGGCCGCCCAGCGCGCCGAGATCACCGAGCCCGCCTCCTCCACCGCCGGCCCGGCCGAGCTCGACCACCCCGTCCGCGGGGGCGACGAGGGTGAGCTCGTCGTCGCGGGCCTCCGCCGCCTCGAGGGCGAGGCGTGCCTGCTCTCGCTGCGCCGCGGCGGCACGCTGCTGGCTGGCCGTCGCCTGCTCGGCCTCCAAGCGGGTGCTCTGCTCGGCCTCCCGCAGCTCCGCGACGGAGGCCTGGTACGAACCGCGGGCCTCCGCGATGCTGGACTCGAAGCGCTCCCGGGCGTCGTCGTCCTCGATCTGTGCCGCCTGGTTGTCCAGCCCGTCGAGCAGCGGAGGCAGCACCGCCTCGAGCTGGCCCCGGACCGCCCCGAACAGCGGCGAGATGTCCACGCCGCCGCCGGTGATCCCGGTCATCGCGTCGGCCGCGTCCAGCGCGGCCTCGGCCTGGGCGATCTGGAGCTCGATCGTGTCCGAGCGCAGGCGTACCAGCGGATCGCCGGCCTCGACCTCGTCCCCGTCGTCGACGTGCAGCTCGACGATCTCGCCACCCGCGGGTGCGGTGACCGCGACGCGGGCGGCCGGCTCGAGCTCGGCCGCCGCGGCCACGGTCTCGACGACCTCGCCGGCCACCACCCGGGCGGTCTCGAACTCGAGCTCCTCGTCCCCGTCGCACGCGGCCAGCAGCAGTGCGGCCACCGACAGGCCGGCGATCGCGCGACGACGGCATCCCACGGCTCTCGTTCCCTCTCCAGGCCCGACCCGGGGGCGCGCCCGAAGGCGGGAGGGTAGGCCCCCGAGCGTGGGTCGGCTCATCCCCCGCCGAGCTCCCCGGCGCGGTCGCGGGCGGCGGCGACCGCCTCGAGCACCACCGCACGCAGGGCCGCCGATTCGAACCGGGCCAGCGCGGCCGCGGTCACCCCGCCCGGCGAGGTGACCGCCTCGCGCAGCAGTGCCGGGTGCTCCTCGGCGTCACGCAGCAGGGTCGCGCTGCCGAGCAGCGTCTGTTCGACCAGGCGCGTGGCGACCTCGCGGGACAGCCCGAGATGGACCCCGGCCTCCATCAGCGACTCCGCGAGCAGGAAGAGGTAGGCGGGGCCCGACCCGCTGATCGCGGTGGCGGCGTCCACCTGGTCCTCGGGCAGACGCACCACCTGACCGACCGCGGACAGCAGTTCCTCCGCCAGGGCCAGGTCGCCTCCGTCGGCATTGCGGCCTCCCGCCACGATCGACATCCCCTCGTCGACCAGCGCCGGCGTGTTGGGCATCACCCGGACCACCGGGACCCCGTCGGGCAGCTGGTCCTCGATCCAGGCGGTCGTGATCCCGGCGACGATGCTGATGACGGTCTGGCCGGCGTGCAGGCTGTCGCCGAAGCCCGAGAGCACGGTGGCCAGGCTCTGCGGCTTGACCGCCAGCAGCACCACGTCCGCGTCGGCGACCGCCGCACGGTTGTCGGCGTGGGCGGCGACCCCGTGGGCGGCCTCGATCTCGTGGCAGCGCTCCGCGCGGACGTCGGTGCACACGACCTGTGCCGGCGTCAGGGCACCGGTGCGCAGCAGCCCGCCGAGCAGGGCCTCACCCATCCGGCCGATCCCGATGATCGCCAGCCGACCGTCCATGAGGCCCTCCTCGACACGCCTGCGGGGCACATCCCGTCCGGGACGTGCCCCGCCAGACTAGGGCCCGTTCGGGTCGGGTGGCCCTCAGCCGGTGCGGCGCAGACCCACCGCGCCCAGCATGGCGAGCAGCCCGAGCAGGGCGATGCCCCCACCCGTCTTCGGCAGCTCCGGGGTGCCCGGGTCGGCCGTGGTCACGGTCGGCTCGTCCGGATCCGGGCCCGAAGGCGAGGGCGCCGAGACCGGCGTGGTCGTGCCCGGCGTGGTCGTGTCCGGCGTGGTCGTGTCCGGCGTGGTGCTGCCGGGCTCCTCGGGTGCCGCCTCGGAAGCCGCGGTGAAGGTGGCCTCGCTGACCGGGTCGAGCACGAGGCCGATCGAGGGCGTGGACAGCGCGAGATCGAGCACCGGGAGGTCGAGAAGGTCCTCGATCTCTCCCACGACGTCATCCAGCAGGCCGGTCAGTTCACCCGCGAGGTCGTCGGCCCCGGCGAGCAGTTCGTCGACCAGGCCCGCGTCGGCGAGCAGGCCCACCACCTCGGCGACGAGGCCGTCGATCTCCTCGATACCGGTCACCAGCTCCGTCGAGAGCGGGTCGAGTTCCAGCAGTTCATCGACCATCTCGGCGGGGTCGATCGTCACCGAGGGCACCGCGAGTTCGAGCAGCACGGCCCCCGCGGCGGCGCTCACCGTGCCGTCGTCCGCGGTCTCGACCCGCTCGAAGGAGTCGGGCAGCAGAGCGAGGTTCACGCCATCGGCGCCGCTCACACCCGGGAGTGCGTTCAGCAGGTCACCGATGGCCGCAACGGCACCGGCGACGGCGGCGTCCGCATCGTCGCCGAGCACACCTCCGTCACAGCTGTGGTCGCCGAGCGACTGGCCGAGCACGGCCAACCCTTGCAGTTCGCACACCAGGGTGGTCACGCCGCCGGTCGAGTCGGCAGCGGCGCCGATCTCGAGCTGCAGATCACCCGCCTCGAACAGCGCCAGCCCGGTGATCGCCTCGATCGCGTCGTCGACCGCGTCCAGCAGGTCGCCGAGTGCGGCGTCGAGGTCACCGAGCAGCACGTGCAGCAGGGCCACCAGGTCGGCGAGGTCACCGAGGTCGCCCTCGAGTGTGCCGACGAGCCCTTCGAGGGTCTCGATCTCCCCGAGCTTGTCGGCGATGTCGCCTTCGAGATCCTGGACCTGACTCGTGACCGTGGAGATGGCCGCCTCGACATCGCTGATGAGACCGGCGATGCAGGACGACACGTCCGTGAGGGCGAGCAGCGTGCCGCAGGAGCTGAGGACGTCGGGGACGATGCCCGCGAGCACCGCCTCGGCATCGAGCGCCTCCAACTCGGCGAGCTCGGCTTCGAGTTCGGCGAGGTCGCTCTCCAGGTCGGTCAGTTCACTCTGGAGGACGGCGAGTTCGTCCTCGAGGACGTCGAGCAGCTCGTACGCATCCAGCAGTTCGTTCACCAGCTCGGCATCGACATCGTCCAGCGCACTGAGGTCGGCGGCATTCAGCGCGTCGATCGCGTCCTCAACGTCGCCGACCGCGCCCTGGAGGGACGCCCGCACGTCGGCCAGCGGCAGTTCCGCGAGGAGGTCGAGGATCACGTCGACCGGTAGCAGCTCGAGCAGCTCGGCCGGCAGGAGGTCCCCGAGCCCCACGATCAGGTCCTCGACCACCAGATCCTGGGTCGCGGAGGCGCCGGTGCCGGTCACCTCGCTGCGCACCTCGCCGGCAGCGACGTTCAGACCGGTGGCGCCGAGCGCGTCGAGGCTCGCGGCCACGGCGTCGAGCACCGCCTCCGCGCCGTCCACTGCCGTGTCTGCGGCCACCCCACCCGCGCCGATGGCGATGTCCACCAGGCCCGCATCGTGACCGAACGCCGCAACGGAATGACGCTCGCCGGGTCCGGCGGCGCGCTCCTGGGGCCGGTCGTCCCCGACACGCAGGGGCGTGAAGGTCGCCAGCGCGTCGGGCTCGTCCCGGGTGCTGGCGAACGTGGTCGCCTCCAGCAGGCCGACGTCGATGGCGCCGGCCTCGACCCCGAGCAGCCCGAGGATTCCGTCGAGATCATCGATGAGCAGCTCGGCGCCGAGGAGTTCGGCACCGGCATCGCCCACCCCTTCTTCCGGTTCCGGAGTGGTGGTGGCACCGACGAGCGCCGGCAACGCCAGTGCGACGACCGCGAGTACGGCAATGAGCGAGCGATGACGCAACACGATGAGACTCCCCTTCGAGGAGGAGGCCCCACAGCGAGTCCCCTCCGGACGTCCGCGGAGACTCGCCCCTCCGGACGCCCGGCGCCACCGCTAGCCGGGGCCATTCGCAAAACGACCACAACGGACTAGCCCGTCTTTGCGGACACGGGATCGTCTGCAAACACCCCGGGGGGCGACCCTGGCCGGGCACGTCGACCGCCCCGACCCGGGGCTGGCTCGTTTCAGTTGGCGGGATCGCCCACCGGGTTGGGCGGCATCTCGTTCTTGGCACGCCAGCGCTGCTCCGCCTCCAGATAGGACGCGAACCCGGTGCGCAGCACCTGGTTGAAGGTCTCGTCCGCGAGCGTGAGCACGGCACCGAGCACGTCGTCGATCAATGTGGCGTCCACAGCCTGCAGGGGGACCATGCCCGTGATGATCAGGTCGCCCTCGTCATCGAGCGCGAAGTGCACGTGCTGTGGCCGCTGGTTGCGCTGCAGCAGGATCCGGTAGACCTCCTCGTGGCCCTCGTCGGGCACACCCGCGAACAGCGACGTGAGCTTGAGCGAGTGCTCGTCGACGTGCAGCAGCAGCGGGATGGTGCGCTTCCACTCGCCCGACAGCATCGTCATCCAGCGGTGTTCACCCACCTGCTCGACGTCGAGTTCGGAGGCCTCGAGGGTGGACACCAGCAGCTGACCTACGTCGTCCCTCACGTCTCCTGCCTTCCTAGACCGCCACGGTCTGCCGGGAGCCGACCATCTCGGCGTAGACGGCCAGCAGCCGTTCCACCGTACGGTCCCAGCTGGCGCCGCGGGCGGCCCGGACCCCGGCCGACCCGGCGGTGCTGGCGGCCCCCGGCTCGGTCAGATAGCGCAGGACGGCGTCCGCGTGGTCCTGCGGCGCGTGTCCGGCGACCAGCGTGCCCCCGTCGCCGACGACGGCCTCGAGGCCCGGCACGTCGGCGGCGACGACCGGACGGCCGCAGGCCTGGGCCTCGAGCGCGACCAGGCCGAAGGTCTCGTTGCGGGAGGGAACGAGCACCACGTCGGCGTCGCGGTAGCGCTCCACGAGGGTGTCCTGATCCAGGGCCGGCTCGATCGTCAGCGCATCCGCCACACCGAGTTCGGCCGCCAGGGCGCGCAGCCCCTGCGGGCTCGTGTCCCCGCCCGTGGTACCGGAGGTGCCGCCGATGATCCGAAGCGTCGCGTCGGGCACCGAGCGGACGACCTCCGCCAGCGTGCGCACGGCCACGTCGGGGCCCTTCAGCGGCTGCAGGCGGCCGACGAACAGCAGCCTCGGTGGACCGGGGCGACGCGGGGCCGGCGAGGGGGAGAACCGGGCGAGGTCGACGCCGGCCGGCACCACGGTCAGCGCGCTCCCGGACAGGCCGTAGCTGCGGTGCAGCAGCCGGGCCTCGCCGCAGGTCAGCACGAGCACCCGGTCGGCCGCGCGGGCGATGCGCTCCTCCGCGGCCAGGCGCAGGGGCGGTTCGGGACGGTCACCGGGGGCCAGCGTGGCGTTCTTCAGCACCCCCAGCGTGTGGAAGGTCTGCACCAGCGGCACGTCCCACCGTCGCGCGATCCGCTGGCCGACCCACCCGGAGAGCCAGTAGTGGGCGTGCACGAGGTCGTGGGTCCCCGCGGTGGGGTGCGCCTGCAGGGCCAGGACGAAGGCGCACAGATGCCCGGCGAGGTCGTGCTTGTCGACCTCGCCGCGCGGGCCCGCCTCGAGGTGGTGGACCAGCGCCCGTCCGGGCCCGGCGACCGGCAGCTCGACGCTGGCCGGCGCGTGGGGGTCACGGGCGCGGGTGAAGACGTCGACATCGACGCCGCGGGCGGCGAGCCGGCTGGCGACCTCCCGGACGTAGACGTTGAGCCCACCCCCGTCACCGGTACCCGGCTGGTCCAGTGGGGAGGTGTGCACCGACAGCAGCGCCACGCGTCGCACGGCCCCGGGATCGCCCGGGTGGGCGGGGCTCGGCAGCACGTTCACCTCCGCACGATCGTGACCCGCTCCACCGGCCGGTCCTGCGCGCCGAAGCGGTACTTGTAGGGCTCGTCGCCACGCAGCAGGTCGAACACGTGGCAGCCCTGCTCGGCGGCGAGCTTGATGAGTTCGCCCACCAGCACCATCCCGGGTGCCAACTGGCGCAGCGTCGAGTCGAACGCCGAGTTGTACAGCCCCCATTCCCCGTTGTGGACCAGGGAGACGGTGGCCGCCGCCGGCATGCCACCGACGTCGAGCTGGTGCAGCCGCAACACGTCGTCCTCGACGAACTCATCCGCCAACGCCCGGAACCACGTCCGCATCTGCGGGTTGGCGAAGAACCCCGCCTTCTCCGGTTCGGTCTCGCCGGCCATGTCGAGGAAGGTGTCGAGACGGTCGGTGACCTCCTCGCCGGGCACGCGCACCACCTCGATCTCGCCGGCGTCCCGTGCGAGCTTGCGTGCCTTGCGGCCGAGCTCGTGGCGCTGCTTGCCCTCGAGCCTCGAGAGATACCCCTCGTAGCCGCCGGAGAGATCCACGCGGGGACAGACGTCCTCGGTCGCCTGCTCGAAGACCACCAGGCCGTGGTCGCCGGCGCGGCGTCGCAGCGCGGCGGCCCACCCGCTGTCGGCGGCCAGACCCCCGGCGATCAGCTCGTCCCAGTTGCGGTCGGCCGCGAGGTGGCCGAGGTAGGCGTCCGCGACGTCCGCGCGGTCCTCGGGGCGGGCGACGGGACCGAGATAGTCGGACACCTCGGTGCCGCCGAGGAAGCGCCGGACCTCGATCGGTCCCGTCGGGGTGCCCTCGCGTTCGTGGGCCTCGGGAACGACGCCGATGACCCGGCCGTCACGCAGCACGGCGTGGACCCGTGCGGTGGCGCGCTCCCCGAAGACCTCGACCCAGCGACCCAGGAACCTCGGCCCCTGGAAGACGGTGGCGTGCGGGTCCTCGTCGACCAGCAGTTCCCAGTCCGCCCGCAGCTCGCCGTCGGGCACACCCTCGTGCGTCTGGAGCTCGATCACGGCAGGCCTTCGGACTTCGGTACGCGGGGGGACACGTCGCGTTGCCGGAAGGGTAGTGCGCAATGCAACGGGATCATGCCCTGCGTCGGAACACCGACCCCCGGCCCTTCTCGTCCGACCCCCGCCCCGTCGGCCGCCCGGGCCACGGCGTCAGCTCTCGTCGTCCTCTTCCTGCGGCGAGGCGGCCTGGATGGCGGCGTCGTCGACGTCGCCGGCGCGGGCCACGTCGAGCAGGCCCCGGATGCTGCGGCCACGGGCACCGCCGGGCCGCTGGAGTTCGGAGAGGCGCCGGAAGGAGCGGTACATCTCGATCAGCGCCTGGCGCTGCGCGTCGGTGAGGTCGGGGTCCCGCCGCACGACGTCCTCGAGGGTCTCCGCGCCCTCACGCTCCTCGAGGATCCCGGCCTTGACGTAGAGCGTCTCGCTGGAGATCTCGAGCGCCTTGGCGATCGCCTGCAGGATCTCGGCGGACGGCTTGCGCAGGCCGCGCTCGATCTGGCTCAGGTACGGGTTACTCACCCCCGCCTGCTTCGCGAGCTTGCGCAGCGACAGCCGGGCGGACTCCCGCTGATGGCGGATGTAGCCGCCGAGTTCGCCGAGCGGCGAGGTCGGCTCGTCCTCGGGCGTCAGCTCGGCGGCCGCCTCGTCGGGCGACTGGTCCGGTTCGTCCTCGGCCACCTTCGACCCCGCGACGGTTCGATCGGGCGCTTGCCATGGTTAGCGGACGGTACCACCCGTCGATCACCGGCCACCGCGGCGGGCCCGACGACCGTGAACCGCCCCGTGGGTGCCGGCCCCACCGCCACCACCGGCGGCCACCCGGCTCATCCGGCCAGGGCCAGCACCGCCGGCGCGGCCCGCACCCGGCCCACGGGCGTGCCGCCGCCCAACGGAGCGGCCGGCCGCCACAGGTCGACCGGCGCCACACCCATGGCCTCGAGGAGTTCGACCGTGGCCGATGCGGAGGCGCGGGCCGCCCCGTCCTCGGCCTTGACCGCCATCCCGCGGGCCCGACCCCGCTCGTCGACCCAGCCGGCGGCGAACACGCCCTCCGCCCCCGGCTTGGCCACGACCCCGGCCCCGAGCAGGGCGGTCTCCAGGCGGTCCGTGCCACCCACCAGTTGCGGGTGGGCGAGGCCGGCCTCCCGCACGCGGCGCCACCGGTCACCGGCGGCGAGGTCGGCGTAGGCGGCGGCCAGCCGTGCCAGGGGAACCGCCACCGCCGGGGCACCGCACCCGTCCACCCCGACCGCATCGAAGGGCCCCAGGGCCTCCTCGAGGACCGCGAGCACCGGTCGTTGCAGCGGCCCGTCCGCATCGAGCAGCCGGTCACGGGGGCAGGCCTGCTCGGAGCCCGTCAGGGCGAACAGCGCGTGCTTGCCCGAACAGTTGTGCAGGATCGGCGCCGGTGTGGCCCCCGGGTCGATGTCGGGCCGGTCCGGCGGGGTCGTGAGCTGCTCGGCCGTGGTCGCCGACCGCGACAGCAGGCGCCGCACGGCCTCGATGTGGGCGGCCTCGCCCCGGTGGGAGGCCCAGCTGACCGCGACCTCGGGGCCGGCCGGTCGGCTGCCCGCCAGGTCCAGCAGTTCGAGGCACGCGGTCGCCTGGAAGGGCTTCGCGCACGAACGCACGAACGTGGAGCGCCACGGGTCGCCGAGGGAGGCCAGCACCTCGCCGTCGGCGTCGCACACGGCCAGCGAGCCACGGTGCGTCGACTCCGAGACCTCACGCCCGCTGGTCACGTCGCGCCGCGTCACCTCGGCCAGAGGACCGGGCGACGTCAACGAACGAAGGACAGCGCCGCGGCCTCGTGGGGCTCGAGGCCGTCCACGAACTCGACCCACGCCTTGGCGAGTTCCGGGTCGAACTGGGTCCCGGCGTGGCGATCGATCTCCTCCAGCGCGACGTGGATCGGCAGGGCCTTGCGGTAGGGCCGGTCGGTGGTCATCGCGTCGAAGGTGTCGGCGAGCATGAAGATCCGGGCCGGCAGGTAGGTCTCCTCGCCCTTCAGCCCCTCCGGGTAGCCCTTGCCGTCCCAACGTTCGTGGTGCCAGCGGATGATGCCCACGGCGTCGCCGAGCAGCTTGAGCGGCTTGACGATGTTCACCCCGATGACGGGATGGGTGCGCATCAGCGCCCATTCCTCCTCGGTCAGCTTGCCGGGCTTGTTCAGCACCGCGTCGGGGATGCCGACCTTGCCGATGTCGTGGAGCAGGTAGCCGTAGCCGATCTCCGCCCGCTCGGCGTACTCCGGGGCGACCCGGCGGGTGAGCGCCATCGCGTACTGGTAGGTGCGGTCGAGGTGGCTGCGCGTGTAGGTGTCCTTGGACTCGCACACCTCGGCGAGCGTGCGCACCATCCCCAGGTAGGAGGAGGACAGTTCCCGGTAGGCGGCCTCGGCCTCCTCCCGGCGGCTGCGTTCCCGTCCGACGATGACCTGCAGGTCCTCGGCGAACACCAGCAGCTGTCGACGCACCGCCTCGAGGTCCTGGCCCGCGTCGACGTTCACGACCCGGCCCTCCGCTCGACGGGCGCGCCGGGGCTGTTCGCGCCGGCCCGGACCTCGGCGATGACCTCGATGAGGTAGAGGGGGCTGAACGGTTTGGTCAGGTAGGCATCGCATCCGGCGGCTTCGCCCGCCGCCCGGTCCTCGGGGCGGTCACGGGCGGTGAGCAGCACCACCGGCAGTCCCGCCGTCGCGGGGTCGTCCTTGATGCGTCGGCAGACCTCGAAGCCGTCGAGGCCGGGCATCATCACGTCGCAGACCACGACGTCGGGCCGCTCCACCGCGAGCTGGGCGAGCGCCTGCTCTCCGTCGGCCGCGGTGGTGACCCGGAACTCCTCGAGGTCCAGGACCGTCTTGAGAACCTCGAGGATGAGGGGATCGTCGTCGACGATCAGCACGTGCCGCTGTCCCATGGTCTTCAGCCGTCCGTCCCCAGCAGTTCCCCGATGTCGGCCCGCCCGTCCTTGTACCGCTCGGCGAGTTCATCACGGATGCGGTCGATCAGGTCGAACAGCTGCCGGCGGAGTCCCGACAGCTCCCCCTCGAATTCGGCCAGCCGGTCGATCAGTTCCTCGAGCTCCTCCGCCGACCGGTCCGGCAGTGAGTGCATCGTCGCCTCGGAGACGATGGCCTCGACCTGCTCGCCGTACTGCTCGGCCTCGGCGGGCACGTCCACCCGGGTGGCGCGGGCCTGCAGCGGGTCGGTGGGCGCCTGGTCGCGGCCCAGGATGTCCGGCAGGCGCGAGAGCAGCGACCCGGCCGTGGCGTCACCGTCCTCTTCGCGCCGCAGCAGCTCCGCGCGCAGGATGTCGAGGCGGCCCTGCAGCACACGCCGGGCGTAGGAGAGGCCCCGCTCCTGCTCCTCGCACTCGGAGCGGCGGCGGCGCAGTTCCTTCGTCGAGATCTCCCCGAGGTCGTCCAGATAGGACGGATCCAGGATGGTCTCGAGTTCCTGCTGACCCATCGAAGCTCCCGTGGCTCGCGCCGTCCCGCCTCGGGCGGCTCCCGGCAACCGCCGGCAACCGTACCCGCGCCCCGGCCCCCACGCGCCGTGATCCCCGCATCGGGACGAAACGGCCTGCGACACACCCCGCCCAGTATCCTGCCCCCATGCATGGTCAGTTGACCGCGAGGTCTCCCACAGAGGTGTGTCGCGAACTCGCCGAGGCGGGCGCGACCGGTGTGCTGTTCCTCACGGGCGTTCAGGCAAGCGGGAGCATCTCCTTCGAACGGGGCCGGCTCGTCGCCGCGAGCTCCCCGACCCCGGGGTCGCGCCTGGGTGACCGCCTCGTCAACGGCGGCCTGCTGGAGGAGGACGCGCTCGACCGCGTCCTCGAGGAACAACACGAGACCGACCGCTCGCAGCGTGCCCGTCTGGGCCAGCTACTGGTCGACCGCGGCCTGGTGTCGGCCGGGGACGTGCGCAGGGTCATCGAGGAGCAGCTGCTGGACGCCGTCTTCGACCTGGCGGGCTGGCGCGAGGGCAGCTACCGCTTCGAGTCGGATGCGGCGCTGGAGACCCCGGATGTGGCCCTGGCGATCCCGGTCGACCAGGCGCTGGTGGAGGTCGCCCGGCGACGCCACGAGTGGGAGTCGGTGTCCGAGGTGATCACCGACCTCGACGCCATCCCCCACTTCCGTGAGGGGGCGGCCTCGGCCACCGCCGAACTGGAACCGGACGAGTTCGCGGTCCTGGCCAGCGTCGACGGTGACCGCAGCGTCCGCGATCTCGCCTACGACCTCGGCTACGGCGAGTTCGAGGCCGCCCGCATCGTCTACGCCCTCCATCTGGTCGGGTTGGTGGAGATGGCGCCGCCGGTGGACGAGATCGGCGCCGCCCTCGACGACGCCCTGAGCTACGTCGGCGGCGGGATCGATGACGAGAACGCGCCGTGGCGCTCGCGCGAGGAATCCGACCGATCCGCGCCGGGCGACGCACCCGGGTCCACGGCCGCCGCCCCGGCGCCGGCGGGTCCGGAGGACGTGGCCGAACCGTCCCCGCGCACCGCCGACGAGTCCTTCGACAGCTCCATCTTCGACGAGGTGTGGGGCGGGGGTGACGGAGCCGGCGAGGAAGCCGGCGACGCCACCTCGGAGGCCACCCCTGAGGGGCCGGCACCCGAGCCCTGGACGACCGGCCCGCTCGACGCCCCGTCCGACGGACCCGTGCCTGCTCCGGGACCCGCCGAGGAGGCCACGGACCCCCCACCCGACGGATCCGACTCCGGACCACCGCCGGCCGACGGTCCCGACACCACCCTCGAGGCGGATCTGCCCGCATTCTCCGGTTTCGAGGAGCTGCGTTTCGCGGACCGGCACCGGCCCGACGAGCCGGAGGCGGCGCCCGCCCCCGAGGAACCCCAGCAGGAAGTGCAACGCCAACGGTCCCCGCGCAGCCCGTCGCCGGGTGCCGGCGGGGACGTCTCGGAGTTCCTGCGGGAACTCAGCCGGCTCGCGCTCGACGAGGACGACCCGTCGGCGCACGAGGACGAGCAGCCCGCCGCACGCGAGCCCGAGCCGCGTCGACCGGCGCCCGCCGAGCACCGGGAAGAGACCCGCAAGAAGAAGCGCGGCCTGTTCGGCTTCGGCAGCTGAGCGCGCCCGCTGCAGACACCGGCGTGCCCGGGGCTCAGCGCGGGTAGCGCACCGTGGGGGCCGGGCCGGGATAGCGGGCACGGCACTCGTCGATGTTGGCCAGTGCCTCGTCGCGGCCGATCCAGCCCCGCACCTCGACCAGCTTCTGCTCGAGGTCCTTGTAGATCCCGAAGAAGTGGGCGATCTCGTCCAGCAGGTGCTGCGGAACGTCCCCGAGTTCCTTCAGGTCGCGCCAGCGCGGGTCGTCGTCGGCGACGCCGAGGATCTTCTCGTCCTGGCCCTTGTCGTCCGACATGTCGAGCATGCCCAGGACCCGCATGTGCACGGTGCAGCCCGGGAAGGTGGGCTCACCGAGGATGACCATGGCGTCGAGGT
>SLRZ01000016.1 GCA_007130695.1 Nitriliruptoraceae bacterium | reverse complement strand
TCTGGGGACCTCCACGTTGCGTCTGCGCCTGAACCGCGTGGAGGAGCGAGTCGAGGCCCTGCCGGCGGTGCGGGAGGTCAGTGCCCGACGGCTCGATCCCCTCACGGTCGTGGTCGAGGTCGTCGAGCGTGAACCCAGCCTGGTCGCCCGGGCCGCGGACGAGCGGGTGGTCGTCGACCGCGAGGGCGTGGTGCTCGGCCGGGGCGGCGCACCGGGGCTGCCCGTCGTCCACGTCGACGGCGAACTCCCCGAGCCCGGTCAGACCGTGGCGGAGGAGCCGGGCCTGCACAACGCGTTCCTGGCCTGGCGTGGGTTGACGGGACCGTTGCGCTCGGAGGTGGTGCGCTACGACGCGTCCGGGCCGAACGATCTGGTGCTGCGACTCGAATCCGGGCTCCGTGTCCGATTCGGTCGGGCGGAGCGCATCGACGAGAAGGTCCGTGCGCTGGGGGTGATCCTGGAGGATCTGGGCGACGCCGAGGTCCGCGAGATCGACGTTCGTCCGCCCTCGGCGCCGGTCGTGGTGCCCTGACCGTGCCAGGTGCTTGACCTCGCCGGGCCCGGCCGTCTAGCGTCACCCCCAACCAGAGGTTGACATAAGTATAACCCTTTACTTGAGGTCGAGGCGAGACGGCGTCCATGACGTCCGCCCGGCGGCCTCTTTCGGTGACCACGGCAGTGCGCGACGGTGCGCCCGTACGCGCGTAGAAGGAGCCCCAAATGGCGGCCAGTCCGACCAACTACCTCGCAGTGATCAAGGTCGTCGGCATCGGCGGCGGCGGCGTCAACGCCGTCAACCGCATGATCGACGCCGGCCTGCGGGGCGTGGAGTTCATCGCGATCAACACCGATGCGCAGGCGCTGCTGATGTCGGACGCGGACGTCAAACTCGACATCGGCCGTGACCTGACCCGAGGGCTGGGGGCGGGCTCCGACCCGGAGATCGGCAAGCAGGCGGCCGACGACCACCGCGACGAGATCGTCGAGGTCCTCAAGGGCGCCGACATGGTGTTCGTCACGGCCGGCGAGGGTGGTGGGACCGGGACGGGTGGGGCGCCCGTGGTCGCCCAGGTGGCCAAGGAACTCGGCGCGCTGACCATCGGCGTGGTGACCCGGCCCTTCACCTTCGAGGGGCGCCGACGCTCCATGCAGGCCGAGGAGGGCATCGCCAGCCTGAAGGAAGAGGTCGACACCCTCATCATCATCCCCAACGACCGGCTGCTGCAGATCGCGGACGGTGAGACTTCCGTCGTGCAGGCCTTCGGCCTCGCCGACGACGTCCTGCTGCAGGGGGTGCAGGGCATCACTGACCTCATCACCACGCCCGGGCTCATCAACCTCGACTTCGCCGACGTGCGCACGGTGATGAAGGACGCGGGCAGCGCCCTGATGGGGATCGGCAAGGCCCGCGGTGACTCGCGTGCCCTCGAGGCGGCCAAGCTCGCCATCTCCTCCCCGCTGCTCGAGGCGTCGATCGACGGGGCCCGCGGCGTCCTGCTGATGCTCGCCGGCGGCAGTGACCTCGGGCTGTTCGAGGTCAACGAGGCGGCCGACGTCATCACCCACGCGGCCGACACGGATGCCAACATCATCTTCGGTGCCGTGATCGACGACTCCCTCGGTGACGAGGTGAAGGTCACCGTGATCGCTGCGGGCTTCGACAAGTTCGAGGCGCCGGCCGAGCAGCAGGGCGCCTTCGTCTCGCGCCCCGCCGCCGTGCCGGAGGCGCCGCGGGCCGTGCCGGACCGGCCGTTGATCGAGGAGGAGGACGAGGACGATGACGACGACGTCTTCGCCTCCGAGCAGCCGAAGGCACCCCAGCGCCCCCGCATGGTGGAGATCGACGACGGCGACGACGACCTCGACGTTCCGTCCTTCCTGCGATGAGCCCGTGACGATCCCGTTGCTGCGATCCGACCTCGGCGAGGGTCTGTTGGCGTGCTTCACCGGCCGGGAACTCGACCGTGCCGCGCCCGAGGTCGGTGATGCCGGCAACCTGGCACACCGTCGACCGCACCGGCCCGCCGATCTCGCCGCGGCCCGCCGCGAGGTCGCGGACGCCATCGGGGTCCCGACCGATGCGTGGCACCTCATGCACCAGGTGCACGGACCACAGGTCGGCATCGTCGACGAGGCGACCACCGCGGGGGCGGAACTGCGCGAGGTCGACGCGATCGTGACCCGCCAGGCGGGTCGGGCCCTGGTCGTGCAGGTGGCCGACTGCGTCCCGGTCCTGCTCGGCGGAGACCGGGCCATCGCCGCGGTGCACGCCGGTCGCGCCGGTGTGGCCACCGGGGTGCTGGCCAGGACCCTCGAGGAGCTCGAGTCGCTCGGACAGCCGGTCGCGGCGTTGTCCGCGGTCGTCGGCCCCGCCATCGGCGGGTGCTGTTACGAGGTGCCGGAGCGGATGCGCGACGAGCTCGCCGACCGGGTCCCCGAAGCCCGGGCCACGACCCGGTGGGGCACCCCGTCGCTGGATCTGCCGGCGGCGGTGGGGGCGCAGCTGGCCGCGGCCGGCGTCACCGAGGTGCGCCAGCTGGGGCTGTGCACGTTCGAGGACGAGCGGTTCTTCAGCCACCGTCGCGACGCTGCCGGTGGCCGCCAGGTCGGTATCGTGTACCGGGGACGCGCGTCATGACCTCCTCTTCCGCCCAGGCCCTGGTGGAGCCCCGGCTCGCGACGGTGCGTGCACGCGTCGCCCGCGCCTGCGAGGAGGTGGACCGCAGCCCGGCGACGGTGCTCATCATCGGGGTGACCAAGACGCACCCGCCCGCGCTGGGACGTGCCGCGGTGGCGTGCGGCCTGATCGATCTGGGGGAGAACCGGGTCCAGGAACTGCTCGTCAAGCAGCCGGCGGTGGCCGGGGCGCGCTGGCACCTGGTCGGCAGCCTGCAGCGCAACAAGGTCCGCGACGTGGTCGGCAAACAGGTGCTGGTCCACTCGCTGGACCGACGACGGCTGGCCGACGCCCTTTCGCGGCGGGCGTCGGAGCTCGGGTCGGTGCAACGTGCGCTCATCCAGGTCAACGTCGCCGACGACCCGGCCAAGGGCGGGTGTCCCGTCGATGAGACCCTCGACCTGATCGCCTACGCTCGCGAACTCCCGCACCTCGCTGTCGAAGGCCTGATGACGATCCCACCGCTGCCCGCCCCCGACGAGGACCCCTCTGAGGCCGCGCGTGAGCATTTCGCCCGGTTGCGCGGACTGCGGGACCAGGCCAGGTCGCAGTTCCCCGAGGTGATCCACCTCTCGATGGGCATGTCCGACGACCTCGAGGCGGCGGTGGCCGAGGGAGCAACAATGATCCGGGTCGGCACAGCGTTGTTCGGCCCGCGTGGACGAGGCCCGTGGCAGGGCCAGGAGGAGCACCGATGAGCGCCGGGACCTGGTGGCACCGCACGCTGGTCTACCTCGGGCTCAAGGAGGAGCCCGAGGAGGGCTACGGCCTCCCCGAGGAGGACGACGAGACAGCCGATTCCGTGGCCACACCGCAGCCGGGTGCCGGTGATCGTCGGGGTGACGTGACCGTGCGTTCCCTGCGCCCCGCACCGGGCAGCGGTGACCGACCCAGTGTCCGGGCGGCGGTCGTCGAGGTCCGGGCCTTCGACGACGTCGAGTCGGTCGGCGCGCGTTTCCGGACGGGCCAGGCCGTGCTCTTCGACGCCGCGGGGAGCGACTCGGCCACGGCGCGCCGCGTGCTGGATTTCGTCTCGGGGATGACCTACCTGTCGCGGGGGAGCCTGCACAAGGTGGGTGGCCGGGCGTTTCTCCTGGTGCCCGACGGTGTCGACGTGCCCGACGACGAACGGCGACGACTCGCGGGACTCGGCTACCGGATGCCGGCGGGGAGCGACGCGTGACCGGGATCCGCGAGGTGCTCTGCCTGATGCTGGGTATCTACTGGGTGGTGCTGCTCGCGCACGTGATCTTCTCGTGGGTCCCGCGTCCACCCGAGCCCCTACTGCCCTTCGTGCGCGGCGTGCGACGCCTGGTCGATCCGGTCGCGGCACCCCTGCGGCGGGTGATCCCGGGGGTGCCCCTGGGCGGGAGCGGGGTCCGGCTGGACCTGTCCATCCTGGTGCTGTTCTTCGGTGTGATGATCCTCCAGGGCATCGTCTGTCCCTGACCGTGCGGTGAAGGGAATCGAGCCATGGCACTGACACCCGAGGAGATCGTCTCCTACGACCTCAAGCAGGCCGTACGCGGCTATTCGATCGCGCAGGTCGACGACCTGCTCGACCAGTTGGCGGACCAGGTGGAGGCCGCACAACTCGAGCGTGACCGTCTCGCCGGCCGATTGCGTGACGCCGAGGAACGCCTCGAGGCGTCGCGCTCGACCGAGTCGACGCTCCAGCGGACGCTGGTCACCGCCCAGCAGGCCGCGGAGCGCTCGCTCCAGGAGGCCCGGGACGAGGCCGACGCGCTGCTCGAGCAGGCCCGCGGGCAGGCCCGCTCGATCGAACAGGAGGCCGACCGGGAGCGGACACGCCTCGTCGACGAGGCCCGCGAGATCGCGGCGAGCGAGGCGGAGGAGGCACGGCTACGTCGTGCGGCGCTCCTGGAGCGTCTCGACGAACTGCGTGAACGCGAACGGCGTCACCGCGCGAGATTGCGGGATCTGCTGGAGCGAGAACTCGAGGAGCTCGACCGTTTCGAGGCCACCGAGGTGGAGCCGTCGGGCGGGGACACCGCGGCGACCCTCGACGAGGCCGGCGACGATACAGAGGAGAATTTTTTCGGCCTGCACACCGTGCCGCCACCGGCCGGTCGGGCCGACCCGGAGGAGTCCGGAGACACGGACGAATCGGTGGTCGAGCAGGACGACGACGTCCCGGAGGCGGGACCGGAGACCGACGTTTCACAGCCCGGCGACCGCCATGGATTGCGCGTGAAGGTGCACGGCCGCGTTGATGACCCCGGATCGGACTCTCCGCTAGGGTCCCCACCCGTGCGGGACGAGGATTGACGTGACGGCGTCACCCCCTTCGGGCCCGTGCGTTTCTCAAGGGAGCGGTTCGGTGTGGCGCGGAGAGCCCGGGCGCACACCAGCAGCGCAAGGGGTGGAAAACCGGTGATCGTCCTCAGTCTCGTTCTCGTGATCGTCGCCGCCGTGACCCTCGTGCTCGGGGTCTTCCAGGACGGCCTGACGCTCATCTACGTCTCGATCGGAACCTGCCTCGCGGCGATGGTGTTGCTCGGCATCGGCGTGCTGATGCGTCGCCGTGAGGACGGCGAACCGGCCTCGGCGCCCTCCGGCTACGGCCCGGGGGCCGAAAAGTCCGCGACGCCGGCCGCGACCCAGGCCGCCCCGGCCCCACGCGCCGAGGAGGATGTCGAGGTCCGACAGGCTGACGAGACCACACCGGTGCGTCCCACCAAGAAGGCCGTGGTCAAGAAGGTCTCAGGCACCCCATCGGTGGAACCGCGTGACGCGACCGCCGAGCAGCCGACCGCCGAGAAGCCGACCGCCGACGCCGGTCGCCCGGAGAGCACACCGACGGCGTCGACGGGTGCCGCTGCCGGCGCCGCGGCCGCCACCGGCGCCGCTGCTGCCGCCGGTGGCGCTGCTGCCGCCGGTGGCGATGACGAGGAAGACGCTGCGGAGCCGGATCCCGAGGTGGTGGTGTCCACGCCCCGAAAGGTCGCGGCAACGAAATCGACCGTGAAAAGGGCGGCGGTCAAGAAGG
>SLRZ01000191.1 GCA_007130695.1 Nitriliruptoraceae bacterium | reverse complement strand
GACGGGATCTCGGGGTTCGGGTCGCCGGCGAGGACGTCACGGCTGGAGATCCGTCCGCGCCAGCCGCCGGACGCGGTCGCCTCGTCCTCGATGAGCTTCTTGAAGCGCTCGAGATCCTTCTCGACCCGCTTATCGAGGATGTTCATCGCGTCGCCGACCTTCTCGACGAAGTTCTCCGGTCGGTAGCTCATGACGACCGAGACCCGGCTCGCCGCGCCACCGAGGTCCTCGAAGGTCACCGCACCGGTGTGGTCCTCGCCGTCCTCGGTGCGCCACGAGATCTGCTGGTCCGGCTTCTGCTCGATGATCTCGGTCTCGAAGTCGCGCTCGACGCCGGCGATCTTCGTCTGCCAGCGCAGCTTGTCGTCCGCGAGCTGCTGGACCTCCTCCACGCCCTCCATGAACGCCGGGAAATCCTCGAACTGGGTCCACTGGTTGTAGACCTGGCTCACGGGGCGGTCGATCTCGATGCTCTTGTGGATCGTCGACATGTCGCGCTCCTGGGTCGTGGTTGCACGCCGGTCCCCGGCGCGTCGATTTCGAGGCTGTCCCCGGCCCACGCGCGCCACAGACCAGGAGCATGGCTGGTCGACCATGACCGCCCGCCCCCACCGTGATCGAACGACCCCGTCGCCCCGGACGAACCGCCCCGGACCGGATGCCGCGGCACACGCCACGCCCGGCGTCGCGCAGTAGCGTCGCCTACCGAGTACCGCGCCACGAGGAGATCGTGATCGACCCGCTCAACGAACTCTCGCTCGAGGATCTGCGTCGACGCACCAGCGCCAAGTGGCGGGAATACCCCGCCGACGTGCTCCCCCTGTGGATCGCGGAGATGGACGTCCCACTCGCGCCGCCCATCATCGCCTCACTGCGGGAAGCGCTCGAACTCGGTGACACCGGCTACGCGAGCGGTACCGACTACGCCGAGAGCCTGGCCGGGTTCGCCCGCGCCCGCTGGGGCTGGGAGGTGGACGTCGCGCACACCGCCATCGTGCCCGATGTGATGCAGGGCGCGGTCGCCGTCCTCGACCTGGTGACCGCGCCGGGGGACACCGTGGTGGTCAACCCGCCCGTCTATCCGCCCTTCTACCCGTTCGTCGAGCACGCCGGCCGACAGGTGGTCGACGTCCCGTTGGACGACGGGTTCCGTCTGGATCTCGACGCCCTCGACACCGCCTTCGCGCAGGCGGTCGCCGGCGGCCGCTCGGCGGCCTACCTGTTGTGCAGCCCCCACAACCCCACGGGCACGGTGCACACCGCCGACGAGCTCGCCGCCGTCGCCGACCTCGCCGCGATCCACGGCGTCCGCGTGATCGCCGACGAGATCCACGCCCCGGTGGTCCTGCCCGGTCACCGGTTCGTGCCCTACCTCTCGGTTCCGCGGGCCGGGTCGGGGTTCTCCCTGCTCTCCGCCTCCAAGGGCTGGAACCTCGCCGGCCTCAAGGCGGCGCTGGCCGTGGCGGGCCCCGAGGCGGCCACCGACCTCGCCCGCCTGCCCGAAGAGGTCGGGCATGGCGTGAGCCACGTCGGGATGATCGGCCACGCAGCGGCCTTCCGCGACGGCGGTGAATGGCTCGACGCGCTCCTCGACGGCGTGGCGGCCAACACCCGGCTCCTCACCGACCTGCTGAGCCGACACCTGCCCGACGTGCGCTACCGGCCGGGCGAGGGGACCTACCTGGCCTGGCTCGACTGCCGGGGGTTGGGACTGGGCGACGACCCCACGAGCGCCTTCCTCGAGCGCGGGCGGGTCGCGCTGCTGCCCGGTCCCGACTTCGGCGAGGGTGGCAGGGGCCATGCGCGCCTGAACCTGGCCACGTCCCGCCACGTGCTGACCGAGGCCGTCGAGCGCATGAGCCGCGCCGTGTGATCGGCCCCGCCTGCAGACGCGGCGAGACTCAGCGTCGGTTCGGCATCAGGACCCACAACACCAGGTAGGCGAGTTCGCTCGCCCCGGTGATCGCGAAGATCACGAAGACGACCCGGACCAGGGTCGTGCTGAAGCCGTACTGCTCCGCGAGACCTGCACAGACACCGGCCAGCATGCGACCTTCTCCGCGGGGCGGCCGTTGCAGCGGTGTGCTCGCCATGGACTGTCTCCTCGGTCGCCGGAACCGACGCTATCGGACCCGTCCCGGTCGATGGGTCCCGCCGTCAGCCCGACAGATGGTCGCGGAGCCGGTCGAGGAAGACCCGTTGCCCGGTCAGGAGTTTGTCGCGGGCCGCGGGCAGGTCGAACCACGCCGCCCGGTCGAGCTCGGGGAACGCCTGACGGCGCCCCGAGCCACGCGGCCACTCCATTTCGAAGGTCCCGGGCACGATCAGCGTCGTGTCGAGGTCTCCGTGCAGCGCCCAGACCGTCACGATCTTGCCGCTGGCCTGGCGCGCGTCGCCGAGCGGTATCCGCTCCCCGGGCGGGACGGCCAGCCCGAGTTCCTCCTCGAACTCACGCGCCGCCGCCACCTCGGCCGGTTCCGAGGGTTCGTACTCGCCCTTGGGCACCGACCATCCACCCGCGTCCCGGTGCGCGAAGAACGGCCCGCCCATGTGGCCGAGCAGAACCTCGACCTCGCGCAGACCGCCCCGGAAGAGCAGGATCCCGGCGCTGCGCTTGGGGGCCACCCGACCGGGGTCCGTCAGCGCCGCTCGAGCACCTCGTCGGGGGTCCACCGGTGCCCACACGCCGTGCACGAGCGGTCGTCGTCGACCAGGACGTCGAGGACGGCGTCGTCGCACATCGGGCAGTCCATACGGGCACCTTTCCGTGACCTTGTGCTCTCATGGTGCCTGCAGGGCCACCGAATCACAACCATGAAATCACCGCCGTGCGATTGGCGGCCACCCGGGCTCGTGCTGTCGCCCCCTTCCCCGGGCCGACAGCACCGATCCGCACCTAGGCTCGGCGCGATGGCCTCGACGAGAAGGTGCCCGGATGTTGCGTGCGGACGGTTGGCTGGGCAGACGGCTGCGCCGGTGGGCCAATCACCCGTGGGCACGACAGTTCCTCGGCCCCAAGGTGCTCACCCGCCTGGACCGTGTCGCCCACCGTCTCACGCGGGGCCGGTTCCGTTTCGCGGACCTGTTGTTCGATTCCCTGATGCTGACCACCACCGGCCGACGCAGCGGCCAACCACGAACGGTGCCGCTCGCGTGCTTCGACCTCGACGGCGTCCCGGTCGTCATCGCTTCGAACTTCGGCCGCGAGCAGCATCCGGCCTGGAGCCGCAACCTCGAGGTCGAGCCCCGGGCGACGGTCGAGCACGCGGGACGACGCACGGCGGTGACCGCCCGGCGGTTGCGCCCCGAGGAGCAGGAGCGCATGTGGCCACAGGCGATCCGTGTCTGGCCCGGTTACGCCACCTACCGCCACACCACGGAGGGGATCCGCGACATCCGTATGTACGCACTCGAGCCCAGGTGACGGCCAACACGGGGTGCCGCCGCCCGCCCGCCATTAGCATGCCGGGCGATGCCACCCTCCCCCGCACCGACGCCGCACCATGACCGGGCCGCCAGGTGGCCGTGGGTCGCCGCGCTCGTCCTGCTCGGTTTGATCCTCGCCGCCTGGATGCAGGTGCCACCGGGCGACCGGTTCGAGCACTTCGCCGACCGGGACGTCAACGTCATCGCCCACGCGGGGGCCCAGGGCCATGCGCCCTCCAACACGCTGCCGGCGTTCGAACTCGCGCTCGAGCAGGGGGCCGACACCCTCGAGATGGACCTGCAACTGACCACCGACGACGAGGTGGTGGTCATCCACGACGGAACGGTCGACCGCACCACGGACGGCAGTGGGGCCCTGCGCGACCTCACCCTGGATGAGGTGCGGGACCTCGACGCCGGCTGGTACTTCACCGACGAGGACGGTGACCACCCGTTCCGCGACCAGGGCGCGCAGATCCCCACCCTCGCCGAGGTCTTCGACGAGTTCCCCGACACCCACCTGATCGTCGAGCTCAAGACGGACGGCGGACCCGCGATCATCCAGCCCGTCATCGACCTCGTCCGCGAGCACGACCGCGAGGACTCGGTCACGATCGCCTCGTTCGACCAGCGCTACCTCCAACCCGTACGCGAGCAGCTGCCCGACGTGCCGACGAACATGCCCGAGGACGAGACCTTCGGCTTCTACGTCCGCCAACTGGTCGGCCTGCACCCCTGGTGGTCCCCGCCCGGCGAGCTGTTCCAGGTCCCCGAGACCCACGACACCGAACTCCTCGGTGTCGAGGTCGAGGACCTCACCGTGGTCACGCCGAGGTTCGTCCGCAACGCCGAGCGGCTCGGCGTCGACGTCCAGGTCTGGACCGTCAACGAGGTCGAGCAGATGCACCGGCTGCTCGACGCCGGCGTGCACGGGATCATGACCGACTATCCCGACCGCCTCGTCGAGGTGATCGCGGAGCGCGAGGAGCGGCAGGGCACGGCCAGGGGCGAGGGTCAGTCCCGCTACGACGGGCAGATCGAGCAGATCGAGTGGCTACAGGAGGAGTTGGGCTGGCTGACGCCGGTCTTCACCGTGCTGACGTTCCTGGGCGACGAGGAGTTCTACCTCCTGGTCTTCCCGCTGCTGTACTGGGCGATCAGCCGCCGGCTGGGCATCCGGCTGGGCGTGATGCTGCTGCTGACCGCGGGGCTGAACACCGTGCTCAAGCTCGTCTGGGCCACGCCGCGCCCGTCGTTCCTGGCGCCGGAGCTCGGCGCGGTCACCGAGACCAGCTTCGGCCTGCCCTCGGGACACGCACAGAACGCCGCCGCGGTGTGGGGCCTGCTCGCGGCCAGCATGCGCCGGTGGTGGGTCCGCCTCGGGCTCGTCGTGCTGATCGCCGGCATCGGCTGGTCGCGTTTCCATCTGGGTGTGCACTTCCTCGAGGACATGCTGGTCGGGTGGCTCGTGGGCGGCGTCCTGTTGGCGCTCTACCTCCGCTACGAACCGCGTGTACGCGCCTGGCTCACGCGCCAGAGCGCGACGGGGCAGGTGCTGGCGGCGGTGACGGCCTCGCTCGCGCTGATCGCACCGGCGACGCTCCTGTCGGCGCGGATGCAGGGCTGGGAGTTCCCCTGGCCCGGGCTGACGGACCCGGAGGTGATCACGGGCGCGAGCCACACGGTCACGCCCGCGGCCACCCTGGCGGGGCTGGCCATCGGATTGGTGCTGTTGCACCGGGGTGGCGGCTTCGACAGCGGCGGCCCGCTCGGTCAGCGAGTCCTGCGCGTCGTGGTCGGCCTGGTCGGTGTCGTGATCCTGTGGCAGGGCCTGGGCGCCGTGCTCCCCGGTGGCGAGGAGCCGCTCGCGCTCGTGTTGCGCTACCTGCGCTACTGCCTGGTCGGCGCCTGGGTGGGTGGCATCGCGCCGTTGCTGTTCGTGCGTCTGGGCCTGGCCGCGCCGGGCACGGCCGACCGCACCGCCGAAGATGCCCGGGCCTGAGGCGCCCGCCGCCGGTCGCAGTCCCTACCGCTGCGGGTCGTCGAGCCAGACCTGGTGCCACCGGGCCTGCGAGCCGGGGTGTCCCACACCGGCTGCGCCGTCGGGGAGCTCCCATTCGTCGAAGCCGTGCAGGTCGGGCACCGTCGTGATCGCCGTCGAAGTCGGGGTACTCCCCGATCGCTTCCTGGATGTGGACGGCCTGTTCGACGGTGCGGATGCTGACGTCGATCCCCACCTGCAACAGCTGATCCTGGTAGACGCTGGCGGTCT
>SLRZ01000249.1 GCA_007130695.1 Nitriliruptoraceae bacterium | reverse complement strand
CCCAAGGGGGCGGCCACCTATCAGCTGGTGACCGGCGAGCATCGCACCACCAGCGTGCTCTACCGCCGGCCCCACGGCACCGAGTGGGAGGAGGTCGACCTCGACTGGGCCATGGACCGGGTCGCACAGCTGACCAAGGAGACCCGGGACCGCACCTTCGTCGTCGAGGACGACGACGGCACGCGACTGAACCACACGCTGGGCTTCGCCCATCTCGGTGGCGCGACCCTGGACAACGAAGAGAACTACCTGATCAAGAAGCTGTTCACCGCGCTCGGCGCCCTGCAGATCGAGAACCAGGCGCGGATATGACACAGCTCCACGGTCCCCGGTCTGGGGACCTCCTTCGGCCGTGGCGGCGCCACGTCCTTCCAGCAGGACCTCGCGAACAGCGACTGCATCGTCATCGAGGGGTCCAACATGGCCGAGTGCCATCCGGTGGGCTTCCAGTGGGTGATGGAGGCCAAACGGCGCGGGGCCAAGATCATCCACGTCGACCCGCGGTTCACCCGCACCAGTGCGATGGCCGACCTCTACGTGCCGCTGCGCGCCGGCACCGACATCGCCTTCCTTGGCGGCCTGATCCGCCACGTCATCGAGGAGGAGAAGTTCTTCCGCGAGTACGTCGTCAACTACACCAACGCCAACGTCATCATCGAAGAGGACTTCGTCGACACGGAGGACCTCGCCGGCATGTTCAGTGGCTGGGACGAACAGACCGGGGAGTACGACCCCTCGAGCTGGCAGTACCAGGGGGCGGACATGCCGCCGTCGGCCGGGAAACGCGAACAGTTCGCGGGTGAGCCCGAGGGACAGCGCGGCACGGAGATCACCTACCGCGAGACCGACGACAGCCTCACCCACCCGCGCTGTGTGTTCCAGATCCTCAAGCGCCACTTCTCGCGCTACACCCCGGAGATGGTCGCCGAGATCTGCGGCATCGAGGAGGAGACGTTCCTCGAGGTGGCCGAGGCGCTGACCGAGGCGTCCGGCCCGGAACGCACCGCCGCGTTCTGTTACGCGGTGGGCTGGACCCAGCACACCGTGGGTGTGCAGTACATCCGTACCGCCTCGATCCTCCAGCTGCTGCTCGGCAACATCGGCCGACCCGGCGGCGGGATCATGGCGCTGCGCGGCCACGCCTCGATCCAGGGCTCGACCGACATCCCGACGCTGTTCAACCTCCTGCCCGGCTACCTGCCGATGCCGCACTCGAACCACGACACCTCGCTGTCGGAGTACATCCGGCTCAACGGCTCGGGTGCGGGATGGTGGCAGAACTTCGACAAGTACATCGTCAGTTTCCTGAAGGCGTACTTCGGCGATGCGGCCACCGAGGACAACGACTTTCTCTTCGACCACCTGCCGCGGATGACCGGCAACCACTCCCACATGGACACCGTGACGCGGATGGCCGACGGGGAGGTCGAGGGCTACTTCATCATGGGGGAGAACCCGGTGGTGGGCTCGATGCACGGGGCGCTGCACCGCGAGGCGTCACGCAACCTCAAGTGGTGCGTGATCCGCGACTTCGCCCCCACCGAGTCCGCGGAGTTCTGGCGCCTCGGGCCCGAGTACGACCGCGGTGAGGTCGCCGTCGAGGACTCGGCCTGCGAGGTCTTCTTCTTCCCCTGCGCCGCCCACGTGGAGAAGGCCGGCACCTTCACCAACACCCAGCGGATGCTGCAGTGGCGCGAGAAGGCGGTCGAACCGAAGGGCGACGCCCGCAGCGAACTGCACTTCATGTACCACCTCGGGGCACGGCTGAAGGCGCTGTACGCCGACAGCGACGAGGACCGCGACGCGCCCATCCGCGACGTGACCTGGGACTACCCGCTGCAGGGGGCGCACCAGGAGCCCGACCCCGAGGCCGTGCTGTTCGAGATCAACGGCTGGGAGTACACACCGGGCCGGTGGCTCGAGGGCGACGCGCTGCCGATGTTCACCGAGCTGCAGGCCGACGGCTCGACGGCGGCCGGCTGTTGGATCTACACCGGCTGCTTCAAGGACGGCGTCAACCAGGCCGCGCGCCGCAAGCCCTGGCACCAGCAGAACTGGGTGGCCGGCGAGTGGGGCTGGGTCTGGCCCGACGACCGCCGCATCCTCTACAACCGGGCCTCGGCGGACCCGGACGGCAACCCGTGGTCGGAGCGCAAGCGCTACGTGTGGTGGGACGAGGACGAGGGCGAGTGGACCGGCTATGACAAGCCGGACATCATGCCCGACCGCCACCCCCACTACCGGCCCGAGGAGGGCGCGACCGGCGTCGACGCGATCGCGGGCAACGACCCGTTCATCATGCAGGCCGACGGCAAGGGGTGGCTCTACGCGCCGATCGGGCTGATGGACGGACCCATGCCCACCCACTACGAACCGCACGAGTCGCCCGTCGAGAACCTCCTGTACGAACAGCAGGTCAACCCGGCCCGCATCGAATGGAACCGCCGGGACAACCCCTACCACCGCGCCTTCGACGACCCCGACCACCCCTACGCGCTGACGACCTACCGCCTGACCGAGCACCACACGGCCGGGGCCATGAGCCGCTGGGTCGCGTGGCTGTCGGAGCTCATGCCCGAGCTGTTCTGCGAGGTCTCCCCGGCGCTGGCCGAGGAACGTGCGCTGACCAACGGAGCCTGGGCGACGATCACCACCGCCCGCGGCGAGATCGAGTGCCGGGTGCTGGTCACCCACCGCATGCGGCCGTTGCAGCTGGGCAGGAAGCGACGCCGCACGATCCACCAGATCGGGCTGCCCTACCACTGGGCCTACCTCGGGCTGGTCACCGGGGACAACGTCAACGAGCTGATCGGGTTCGTCGCCGACCCCAACAGCTCGATCCAGTCGTCCAAGGCCCTGACCGCCGACATCCGGCCCGGCCGCCGCAGCCGCAAACGTCGCGTGGTGACCAGCGGCCCACTCGGGGCGGCGACGACCACCGGCGCCGGTCCGTCCCGGGACCGCGGCCGTGAGCGCCTCGCACGGGGTGCCGAGGAGCGCGGGGGCGGGTCCGACCAGCACGACGAGGACGAGGAGCGCTGATGTCCGTTTCGCCGGAGGAGATGCCCAGCGACGACGAGACCCTCCAGCAATACGTGGGCTCACGCCTCGCACTGCACGAACAGGAGGTCCGCGAGGACATCAGGGCGCCCGGGCCGAAGGGCTTCTTCACCGACACCACCGTGTGCATCGGCTGCAAGGCCTGTGAGGTCGCCTGCAAGCAGTGGAACCAGCTGCCCGACGACGGCTTCGAGTTCACGGGCCGCAGCTACGACAACACCGGTGACCTCGGGGCCTCGACCTGGCGCCACGTCGCCTTCATCGAACGGCCCGGTAAGCACCCGACCACCGGGTTCGCCGACATCGGCTGGTTCGAGGGCGAGGACGCCGCCCCGCCGGTGCCCTTCGGGCCCGACCCGCACGGTGGCGCGGACTTCTCGTGGCTGATGATGTCGGACGTGTGCAAGCACTGCGTGCACTCCGGCTGTCTGGACGTCTGCCCCACCGGGTCGATCGTGCGGACGGAGCACGAGTCGGTCTTCATCCAGGAGGACGTCTGCAACGGCTGCGGGATGTGCATCCCCGCCTGCCCGTTCGGCGTCATCGACCGCCGCGAGGACGACGGCCGTGCCTGGAAGTGCACGCTGTGCTACGACCGGCTCTCCGACGGGCTCGAGCCCGCCTGCGCGAAGGCCTGTCCCACGGACTCGATCGTGTTCGGCGACATCGACGAACTGCGTCGCGTCGCCGAGGAACGCGTCGCCGTGCTCCACGACCGTGGCCTCGAGGAGGCCTACCTCTACGGGGCCGGCGAGGCCGGCCAGCCCGGCACCGGCGGACTGAACGCCTTCTTCCTGCTCACCGACGACCCGGAGGTCTACAACCTGCCGCCCGACCCGGTGGATCCGACGCTGAAGATCGGACAGGCCTGGCGCGCGGCGGCACTCGCGGGGGCCGGCATGGTCGCCGCGGTGGTGGGCGTGGTCCTGTCCTCGGGGAGGCCACGGTGAGCGACGTGTCCGATCCCGGCTCGGACCCTGGCGGTGAGGCGCGGGCGGACTCGCCACGCCACATCGACCCCGACCGCGGGACCCTCGAGGGGATCGGGGCCGGCCAGCGCGTCGACGGCGAGGCGACCGGGTTCCCGACCACGACCGGCGCGGAGCGGCGCCGGCCGGACCTCGCGGTGCCCGCGGACTCGCCCACCTACTACGACCAGCCCGCCATCAAGGAACCGGTGTGGATCTGGTCGGTGCCGGCCTACCTGTTCGTCGGGGGTGCGGCGGCGGGTGCGGCGGTGCTGGGGGCGGTGGCACAGGTCGCCGACCGCGAGGACCTCGCCGGGCTGGTGCGTCGGTCCCGTGACCTGGCGATGGTCGGGACGGTCCTGAGTACGGGGTTCCTCATCCACGACCTGGGTCGTCCGGTTCGGTTCCTCAACATGCTGCGGGTGTTCCGTCCCAGCTCCGCGATGTCGATGGGGTCGTGGACGCTGGCCGCCATCGGGACCGCCTCCGGTGCGGCCTCGGTGCTGCCGCGGCTCGGGTTGCACCGGCTCGGCGACCTCGCCGGCCTGGGCTCCGGGGTGCTCGGCCCGCCGCTCGGTACCTACACGGCGGTGCTGCTCTCCGACACCGCCGTGCCCGTGTGGCAGGCGCCGCGCCGGCAACTGCCGGCGCTGTTCGCCGCGTCCGGCCTGGTGGCCGCCACCTCGGCACTGGACCTGTTCGAGCAGCGGCCACGGGAACGCGACGTCACGCACCGCCTCGGTGTGATCGCCAAGAGTGCGGACCTCGTGGCCGGTGAGATGGTCGAGCGGGCCGCCGACGACGTCGAACGGGTCGGTCGCCCGTTGCACGAGGGGGCCTCGGGTGCGATGTGGAAGGCCGCCAAGGCCTGCACCGTCGCCTCCCTCGCGGCCAGTGTGGTGCCCGTGCCCCCACGGTGGCGGCGGGTGCGTCGTCGCCTCGCGGCCGTGCTGGGCCTGACCGGGTCGGCGACGCTGCGCTTCGCGCTGTTCCACGCGGGCATGGCCTCGTCGCGCGACCCGCGGGCGACCTTCGACCAGCAGCGGGCGGGTCGTGGGGCCGCCGAGGTCACCGGCACGTCCGGGGTCATCGGCCCGGGCAGCCAGCGGGCCTGACCGGTCGCGCACGGACGCACCGGTGCGCAGCCCCTGACCGGTCGCGATCGGACCGGCGGCCGTGCTCCCGCCCTCAGGGACGCCGTGCGTGCACCGGCCCGTCGGAGGGTTCAGTACGGTGACGGTGGGGCCGTCCGCGGCCCCTTTGTGGAGGAGGGAGACCCGTGGAGCCGTTCGAGCGTGTCGTGATCGTCGGCGAGGGCCCGGTGGACGAACACGCCGGCCCGGCGTTGCGCGACCACGTCGGCTGGCAGCTGCACCGGCAGGCCCAGAGCAGTGACGGCGCCTGGCTCGACAGCCGCCACCAGTCCCAGGCCGCAAACGCCTTCCTCCGCGTCCTCGACCAGGCGCTGCACGGACAGTTGACCCGCCCCGTGACCGACGACGCCGGCTGGGCGGCATTCGTCGCGGCGAGCCGGGCCACCGCCGACGAGGTCCTGGCGGTGCTCGACGGGCGCCGCACCCTGGTCTACCTCCGCGGCCCCGCGATGCTCCTCGTCCCGGCCGCGCTCCGCGAGCAGCGACCGGACCTGTCGATCACCCTCCGGCTGCCCACACCGTGGCCCGCCCCGGAGCTGTTCGCGCGGCTGCCCTGGCGTGCCCAGTTGCTGGAGGGCGCGGCGGGGGCGGACGTGCTCTCGGTGTCCTCGGAACGTGACCGCAAGAACCTCACCCGCAGCTTCGGTCGCTACCTCGACGGTGTCGGCGTGGCTGTCCGCAAGGGCACGCTGCTGTTGGCCGACGGCCGCCGGACCCGCACGATCTCCAACCCCCCGGGGGTCGCGCTGGACGACATCGCCGCGATCTCGGGGGCCCCGGCGGTCGACGAGGAGGCCCGGCTGTGGCGGGCGCGTCTGGGCGGGCGTTCCCTGGTGCTCACGGTCGGTCGTCTGCGTGGGTCCTCCGGGCTGCTGGAGCAGCTCACCGCCGTCGAGCGGCTCCTGGAGTCCAAGCCAGAGCTGGGTGAACAGCTGGCGTTCGTCGTGGTCGCCGTCGAGCCGCCCGGTGGCTCCTCGGATGCGCGACGCGAGATCGAGTCCGCGATCGGCCGGATCAACGGTCGCTTCACCCCGCCCGGCGGCGAGGTCCCCGTGCACTATCTCCACGGCGGCGTCCCGCCCCACGTGCTCGCCGCGCTCTACCGGACGGCCGAGGTGCTGGTGGTCACCCCGCTGGTGGCCGCGGCGTCGCTGGCGGTCAAGGAGTACGTGATCGTGCAGCACGACTCGGGTGGTGCGGGCCGGGTCCTGTTGAGCGAGACGTCGGGAACGGCGGCGGAACTGGAGCAGGTGCGCACCTGCAACCCCTTCGACCTCGACGACATCGCCGAGGGGATCACCGGGAGCTGGCGCTGGGACCCCGTCGAGGCCAAGCGGGGCCTGGCCGCCATGGCGGCCCGCATCCGACGACACGACGTGCAGGCCTGGTGGCGCCGGGAGCTGGCGTTCGCCGCGGATCCCCGCCTCGACCTGCCGGACGAGGGGCCCGAACCGGGCAGCTGAGGGTGACGGTGTCCGTCACCGCTCCCGTGCACCGGGGAGTGTGGGGACCCGCGAGACGATCCCCAGCACCGCCACGACGACCGGCAGCACCAGCAGCAACCGCAGCACGGAGACGTAGCCCCCGGTGAGGTCACGCCCCAACGACAGTGCGAGCGGACCGAACGAGGTGGAGGCCACCATGAGCCCCATCGCGAACCCGCGGATCGTGCCCACGTGGCGGACGCCGAACATCTTGGGCATGCCGGCGGCCTCCAGCGTCCGGGCCATACCCCCGCTGGCCCCGATCCCCACGGCGTAGAACACCACCGACAGGTCGGGTCCGACGAGTGGGAGCGCGAGCATGGACGCGGACAGCATCGCCATCGACCCGCACAGCAGGACCCGTACCGACAGCCGGTCGGCCAGCGCGCCGGTCGTCAGCGTCGCGGCCACGGCCGCCCCGGTCTGGGGCAGGAAGTTGGCGGCGGCCTGCAGCGGGGTGAGCCCCTGCTGGCCGAGGAGGTCGATCTGGTGGAAGGTCAGTCCGGTGCCGATGAGCCCCGTGCTGATCACCCCACCGGCCAGGGCCCAGAACATCCCGGTGCGCAGCGCCTCGCCGCGGGTGACCCCGGTCACGGCCAGGTCGGTTCCGTCCCCGTGGCTCGCGGGTATGCCGTCCACGCGTTGGCCCACGTCGGCCGGGCGGTCGATCATGCCCAGCCGCGCGATCGCCAGGACGACGATGAGCACCGCGGCCGACGCCACGAGCCAGGCGGATCGCCACCCCACGGCGTCGATCACCTGGCGCATCACCACGGGCACCAGCGCCATGGACCCCGCGCCGAACGCGGTCACCAGCCCGACGGCCAGACCGCGCCGCCGTTCGAACCAGTAGGACACGGAGGTGGTGGCGACCAGCGTCAGGCCACCCTGCCCGAACATGCGGATGCCGACGAAACCCAGCGCGACCGTGACGAGACCGACGACCCCGGCCATCGCGGCGAGCACGACCCCGAAGAGCCCGCCGACCAGGGTCATCGCGAAGCGGGTGCCCCGAAAGTCGAGGATCTGCCCGACCCGCGGCATGGCCACCGCGGCGGTGAGGGTGCCCACGAGGTAGGCCGTCGACAGCTGGGAACGTGACAGCTCGAGTCCCTCGATCATGGGGTCGACGAACACCGACACCCCGACCGTCTGACCCGGCCCCGTCATCGCCATCGCGATCGTGGCCAGCACGACGATGCGCCACCCGGAGAAGTCGCGCCGTGGGGCGATCCCCGACGCGATCACGCGCCGTGCGGAACCGTGGGTCATCCGAGCAGGATGGTGTCGAGGCGGAGCTCCGGATGGTCGCGTTCGATGCGTTCGGCGACGAACCGGGAGCGGAACAGCGCCAGGGGCGCGCCCGTCGACCGACGGTAGATCGACACATCACGCATCGTGGCGAGTTCGGCCGCACTTACCTCGTCGGTCCCGCGGGCGGTGTCCCAGCCCACCGGCTCGAAGCGGACCGGCGAGCCGAACTCGCGCTCCATGCGCCACTCGGCCACGTCGAACTGGAGCCGGCCGACCGCAGCCAGCAGCGGCGCCTGGTCGCCGAGATCGGGGTGGCGCAGCACCTGGACCACGCCCTCCTCGTCGAGCTGTTCGATCCCGCGGCGGAACTGCTTGACCTTGGAGCGGTCGGCGGGACGGGCCTCGAGGAAGTGCTCCGGAGTGAAGGTCGGGATCGGCGGGAAGCGCACGGGATCGTCGGCGTACAGGGTGTCGCCGGCACGCAGGTCGGTGACGTTGACCAGGCCGACGACGTCGCCGGGGAAGGCGTGCTCGACGGTCTCGCGTTCCCGGCCGAAGACCTGGTGGGCGTACTTCGCCGCGATCTTCTTACCGGTGCGTTCACACGTGAGGGTCTCGCCGCGCTCGAAACGGCCGGAGCAGACCCGCAGGAACGCCAGCTGGTCGCGGTGGCGCGGGTCGAGGTTGGCCTGCACCTTGAACACCAGCCCGGAGAACGGTGCGTCCACCGGCCGGTGGCCCCCGTCATCGGTCTCGCGGGCCGTGGGCGGCGGCGCGAGCCCGGCCAGTGCGTCCAACAGCAGGCGCACTCCGAAGTTGGACAGGGCGGAACCGAAGAACACCGGGGTGGCCTCGCCGGCGAGGAAGGCGTCCCGGTCGACGTGCATGCCGATCTCGTCGAGGAGGGCGATCTCGTCGTCGGTCTCCTCGTCGATCCCCCGGTCCCAGGTGTCCTGGTCCAGGCCGGCCTGCGTCGAGCCGTGCGCGGTCGCCGCGAAGCGGTGGAAGTCGTGGTCGCGCCGGTCGACCACCCCCAGGAACTCGCCCCGAGGTTTGACCGGCCAGGTGACCGGCTGTGCGGTGATGCCGAGCTTGGCCTCGATGTCGTCGAGGATCTCGAGCGGTTCCGGGGAGGGCCGGTCCATCTTGTTGACGAAGGTCAGCACCGGCGTACCGCGCCGACGGCAGACCGCGTAGAGCTTCTCCGTCTGCGGCTCCACGCCGCCGGCCGCGTCGAGCACCATCACCGCGGCGTCCACGCCGGAGAGCACCCGGTAGGTGTCCTCGGAGAAGTCCTTGTGGCCGGGGGTGTCGAGCAGGTTGAACACGTGCCCGTCGTGCTCGAACTTCAGGACCGTCGACGACACCGAGATCCCGCGCTTCTGTTCGAGTTCCAGCCAGTCGCTGGTCGCCGCCCGCTGTGACTTTCGCGACCGGACGGCACCCGCCTCCTGGATCGCCCCGCTGTAGAGGAGGAACTTCTCCGTCAGGGTGGTCTTGCCGGCATCCGGGTGCGAGATGATCGCGAACGTGCGTCGGCGCGCCGCTTCGGCGCGTACCTGATCACGTGACACGTCGCGGCCTTCTTCGACGAACGGGGGAGCGGGGGGGAGGTCCCGGCGGAGCCGGGGCGATGGTGGGCACAGGGTGCCCGTTCCCGCCCCGGGTGGCGAATTCGCCGCCCGGACGGGCCGTGGGGCCAGGGATCGCCGCAGACCGCACGGGTAGGCTCCCGAACTTCGTTTCCTCCCTCACTCCCGCATCGGCGTGGTGTGTTCGACGACCTCCTTCCCCTGACCGATCCGGGCGCCGTCTTCGCGGTGCTCTTCCTGCTCGTGCTCGGCGGGCCGATGCTGGCCCAGCGCCTGCGCCTGCCCGGTCTGGTGGGGATGATCGTGTTCGGCATGCTCGTGGGGCCGAACGTCTTCGGGGTGGTCTCGGGCGACGTGCTGATCAACGCCCTGGGTTTCGTCGGTCTGCTGTACCTGATGTTCCAGGGCGGCCTCGACCTCGACCTGCACGGGTTCGCGGCGCGTCGTCGGGAGTCGGTCATCTTCGGGATCGCGACGTTCGTGATCCCGCTCGTGACGATCACGGCCGTGGCGATGATGCTCGACGTGCCGTTCCTGGCGGCGCTCATCCTCGCCTCGGCGTTGACCAGTCACACCCCCCTGTCGTACCCGACGGTCGCCCGCTTCGACCTCTCGCGCAATCCGGCGGTGACGGCCACCCTCGGCGCCACGCTGCTGTCCGTGGTCGCGGCACTGCTGGTGCTGGCCGTCGCCGCGGCCGGCGCGGAGGAGGACACCGGGGCGCTCGGGTGGCTGCTGTTCGGCCTGGGTCTGGTCGGCTTCCTGATCCTGATGCTCTACGTCGTCCCGCGCATCACCCGTTGGGTCTTTCGGGGGCTGGCCCGCGACCGCGACGTGCGCCTGACCTACCTGCTCTCGGGCATGGGCTTCGCGGCCGTGCTCGCCGACATCCTCGGTATCGAGGCGATCGTCGGGGCCTTCCTGGCCGGGCTCGCGTTCAACCGGTTCGTGCCGGACGGCACGCTGATCGCCGACCGGGTCGAGACGCTCGGACGGTCGCTGTTCATCCCGGCCTTCCTGATCGCCACCGGCATGATGCTCGACCCCGTGGCCCTGGTGACCGACCGTCGCACGCTGGTGCTCGGCCTGGCGTTCACCCTGGCCGAGGTGCTGTCCAAGGGGGCGGCCTCGGAGTTCGCCGGACGCCTCTTCGGCTTCTCGGCCCCCGAGCGCGGCCTGATGTTCTCCCTGACGGTGGGTCAGGCGGCCGGCGCGCTGGCGGCCGTGATCGTGGGCCAGGAGGTCGGGCTCCTCGGCCCGTCCGAGGTCAACGCCGTGATCCTGGTGATCATGGTCAGCGCGCTGATCGCGGGGGTCTCGGCGGACCGCAGCGCCCCCAAGGTCGAGCCGCCGGGCACCGGGGGCCGGGCGCTGGGCAAACGCGTCGTGGTCCCGGTCTCCAACCCCCACACCATCGAGTCGCTGGTCCGCGTCGCCGGCCAGGTCGCCGCACCGGACTCCGGGTCGGTGGTCGCGGTCAACGTCCTGCCGTTCGACGCCGAGCCCGACATCGTCCGTGAGCACCGGACGTTGGCGGGCCGGGCCGAGGAAGCGGCGTTGGCGGTCGGGTCCGAGGTCAAGACCTCGGTGCGCATCGACGCCTCCATCGACGGTGGCGTGCTCCACAGCGTCGTCGAGCAGGAGGGCACCTGCCTGGTCATGGGGTGGGACGGGCGCTCGGGCCGCCGGGGTGAACTCTTCGGCACGGTCATCGATCGTTGTGTGCAGATCAGCCCGGTGCCGGTGCTCGTGTGCCGGCCCGGGATCGACGAGACGACCAAACGTGTGCTGCTGCTGGTCACCCACGACGAGCTGCTGCCGGCCGGCGACCGTGGCCTGTCCCTGGCCTTCGACGTCGTGGACCGCTTCGCCCGCCAGACCGAGGCCCCGGTCGTCGTGATCACCGACGTGACCGAGAAGGAACTGCGCGACCGGCTCGGGAGCCGCTACGACCCCGGCGACGTCATCAGCAACACCTCCGTCCTCGGGGAGCTCACCGAGCAGATCCGCGAGGGCGACGTGGTCGTCGCCAGCGTCCCGCAGGCCTCCAGCCGCCTCGGCCGTGGTGCACGCCGGGTGGCCGAGGCGGCCCGCGACCGCACCGTCGTGGTGGCGGTGCCGCACTGATCAGGGAGCGGACACGCCCGTGCTGCGTGTCCGGACCGTGGCGTGCGAAGCTGCCGACGAGCACCGTCGGCGGTTCCGGCGGGTGCTGCGGTGCCGGAGCGGCCCGGCCCCGCGAGCGGAGGTAGACGAACCCGGTGTCCTTCGAGCTGCCCACCCTGCCCGTCGAACAGCCCGGACTGCTGTTCGCCGTGCTGGTCGCGGCGATCCTGCTCGCCCCGATCGCGGCCCGTCGGGTCCGCCTCCCCGAGATCGTGGTGGTGCTCGTCGCCGGCTTCCTCATCGGCCCCACCGGCCTCGGCCTGGTCGAGCGCGCCGGGGTCGTCGAGGTGCTGGGCAATGTCGGTCTGCTGTATCTGATGTTCGTCGCCGGCCTCGAACTCGACCTCGACGATTTTCTGGAGCACCGGCGTGACTCCGCCGGCTTCGGAGCCGCCACCTTCCTCATCCCGATGGGGTTGGGGACCGTGACGTCGCTCGCGCTCGGCTACGACCTGCTCGCGGCGCTGCTGCTCGCCTCCTGCTGGGCCTCCCACACGCTGGTGTCGTATCCGATCTTCCAGCGGGTGGGCACGGTGGGCAACCGGGCCGTGGCCACCTCGGTGGGGGCGACGATCATCACCGACACGGCGGCGCTGCTGGTGCTCGCCGTGGTGGCCCGGGCCCACCAGGGGGCGCTGACGCCGGTGTTCTGGGCGACGCTGCTGCCATCACTCGTGCTGGTGACCCTGGGGGTCATCGTGGGCCTGCCGCGGCTCGCGAAGCGCTTCTTCTCGGGCATCGGACAGGACCGCTCCCTGCGGTTCCTGTTCGTCATGGTCGCGCTGTTCGGTGTCGCCTCCCTGTTCGAGTTCATCGGCATCGAGGCGATCGTGGGCGCCTTCCTCGCCGGATTGGCACTGAACCGCAGCGTGCCCAACGGTGGCCCCCTGATGGAACGGATCGACTTCCTCGGTGGGACCCTGTTCATCCCGCTGTTCCTGCTGGCCACCGGCATGCTCATCGATCTGCAGGTGCTCGCCGAGCCGCGGACGCTGGTGATCGGGGCCGCCTTCACCGCGGTGGCGCTCGTCGCCAAGTTCCTGGCCGCGGCCGGGGCGGGGAAGGTCCTGCGTTACACCACCCCGGAGATCGGGGCGATGTTCGCGCTGTCGTCGGCGCAGGCGGCGGCGACGCTGGCCGCCATCGTGGTCGGCCTCAACGTCGGGCTGCTCGACGAGCCCACCGTCAACGCGGTCATGATGGTCATCCTCGTCACCTGCCTCGTCGCGCCGGCCGCCGCCAGTCGCTACGCCGCACGGCTGCCGCGGCCCACGCCGGAACGCGACCTCGGCGACGTCGTGGTCGTGCCCGTCGCCAACCCCGACAGCGCCCCCCGGCTGATGCGCATCGCATCCGCGTTCGCTCGCGCCGACGGTGGGCTGGTGGTGCCGGTCATCGTCGTGCCCTCGGAGAGCGACGCCGCCCAACTGGCCGCGGTCCGCGATCTCGAGGGTCGGGTCGTGCAGGTGGCGCAGTCGGCCGGCGCCGAGGCCCGCAGCGTCCTGCGCATCGACGCGACCCCCGCGGCGGGGATCGCCCACACCGTCGTGGAGCAGCAGGGGTCGCTGCTGGTGCTGGGCTGGGACGGCACCGCGGCCCGCGGCGGCGCCGTCTTCGGCGGCATCATCGACGGGGTCCTGTCACGCACGTCCGTGCCGACGCTGCTGTCCTTCGACGGCACACAGCCCGTCGAGCGCATCCTGGTGGTCGTCGACGAGGACATGACGAGCGCCGCGGGTGTCCCCGCCCTGGACCTCGCGGTCGAGGCCGCCCGGGTGCTCTCCCGCAGCAAGGGGGTCCCCGTGGAGGTGATGACCAACCGGGAGGACCGGCTGGTCGACGAGCGTGCGGGCGCTCCGCTGGAGGTCGACGTGCAGCACGACCCCCGGCGACGTTCGATCGTGGTGAAGGCGGAGGCCCGGGACAGCGATCTCGTGATCGTCCCCGCCATCGGAGACGAGCCGGCTCTGCGTGCGGTCGCGGCCCGGATCGCCAGGGCCGTCCCCACGGGCGCCTCGCTGTTGGTCGCGCTGGACAATTCCCAGCACGGTGAGGCCCGGGCGATCGTGCCGGCCCCGGGTCACGGGCTGACGGTCGGGCGGGGCGATACCGGGCACCACACGGGCCCGTTCCCCAAGCCGTGAGGTGCTCCGGCTCAGCCGGCCCGTCGCCGCGCGCACCGGGCGCAGCGGCCGGAGACGACCAGCTCCACCTCGGTGGCCTCGAACCCGTGGTCGCCGGCGAGGTGCTCCCGTATCTGCGCGACCAGGGAACCGACGTGGTGGTCGACGTCCCCGCACTGTTCGCAGACGAGGTGGAAGTGCTCGTCGGGGTGGGCGATCTCCCACCGGCTCGCGTCGGTGTCGCCGAGCCGGCTCATCCGGGCGAGGTCGAGCTCCTCGAGCAGGGAGAGGGTTCGGTACACCGAGGCGACGTCGACGTCCTCACCGGCGTCGTTCAGGGACGCGGCGATCTGCTCCACCGTCAGGTGTGCCTGGGCCTCCCGGAGGACGGACCACACCGCCCGACGGGGCCGGGTGACCCGGTGGCCGTGCTCGCGCAGCACCCGTTCGAGTTCTCCCATCGCCACGCCCTTTCACCGCGTTCCTGAGGGTAGGCGCTGGGGCCGGGGCACCACGACGAGCCCCGAGCGCTGCTTGGGGGCCACATAGGTCGACTTCGGGGGCATGGTGTGTCCGGCCTCCACCACGGCGCGCACCTCGGCCCAGCTCGGTGGGTGCAGCACGACGGTGACCTGGCCGTCCCGTTCGAGTTCGTCGAGCACGTCGGTGGGGGCGACGGCGGTCACTTCCGGGCCGTCCGTGAGGGGCTGCGGTGGCCCGGCGCGGCGTTGCCGACCCCCCGACAGCGGGGCGAGGAGGTGCCGTTCCGTTCGCACCACGTCGAGGGCCTCCACCGGGTCGGACGCGTCGGCCGGTGCCGGCAGGCGCACCCGCCACCACCGGCCACCGCCGGCGACGGTCACCTCGCCGGGCCCGTCCGGTGCGGCGGCACCGGGCAGGTCGATGACCTCCAGGCCCCGTTCGCGCAGTCGGGCACCCGCGGCGGTGGGGTCGTCGGCCGGCAGGCGGCGGTGGAAGGGCCGGATCTCGAGCTGGTCGTGGGGGACGAGGACCGACAGCACGCGGCCGGCGGGGCGCGCGGCGGCGGCACGGTGGTGGCCGTCCGCGACCAGCCACCCCGTGGTCGCGCCCACGGCCGCGCCCAGTTCGTCCCGAACGGTGGGGTCGGTGACCAGCCACAGCCGCAGCGACCCGGCCGCGTCGACGACCTCGACGTCGGGGACACCACCGGTGACGGCGGCGGTGAGCTCGGCGCACCGGTCGTCGGGCTCGTGGGCCACGCACACCGGCGAGGACACCGCGCCGACGACCTCGAGGTGCCGGCGCAGCGCCGCCACGGTGGCGGGCCGGATCTGCTCGTGCGGCGCGATCGAGCCGTCCTCGAAACGCTCCGCCGCGACGTCCCCCAGCACCCCGGTGGCCACCCGCCGGCCGTCGTCGAGGCGGAGGACGGCCAGGGTCGGTCCGTCGAGCTGCTCGAAGCGGCCGGCCGCCAGCAGGTGGTCGAGGTGTCGCCGACAGTCCTCGAGGACCGTTCCCGTCTCCGGGCGGGGCGGCAGGACGCCGAGGAAGGAGTCGGGGTCCGCCCGTGCCGCTCGCCGTTGTTCCGGGCTCAGCGTGTCGAAGGGCGGCGCGACCACGCGTGCCGCATGTGCCGGGGCGACCACGTACCCGGTGAACGGCTCCAATCTCGGCACCCGCACCTCCTCCACGGGGGAAGGGTCGCACAAGGCCGGTCAGACCCGGTCGATCCACCGGTCGGCGCGCTGCAGGCGGCGTTCGAGGTCGGCGACCGTGGCGTCGGCGATCTTGTTGATCCCCGCCTCCTCGTTGAGGCGGGCGTTGACCCGCTTGTGGTCCTGGCCGGTCAGGTGGACCAGCATCTGGACGCGGTCGGCGTTGGCCTGCCGCAGCTCGCGTTTGCGTTGGGTGCGGCTCACCGTGATCGTGCCGGTGCCGGCGGCGCCCTCGGTCCCGCCGGCGCCGGCCAGCGGGGGGGCCGGGGCCAGCTCGATCTCGAGCTCGAGGTCCTGCGTGCCCGGCTCGTGGATCAGGTCTTCCGGGTGCGCGTCGTCGAAGATGCTGTCGGGGTCGGGGGCATCGTCGCCCAGCGGGGTGGCGGAGATCGCCTGGAACAACGAGAGCTGGTCCTCCTCGACCTCGCCGAGCGCGTCGAGCTCGACGGGTGGCTGCTCTCCCTCGACCTCGCGTCGCCGGAGGCTGTGGGTGCGCGCCTCGGCCAGCTGGGTCGCGAACGTGCGCAGCCGGTGGTCGTCGGGGATGAAGAAGAACGCCTTCTGGCGACGCAACGGCCCGTGCCACCGCACCAGGCGTCCGACCGCCTGGCGGAAGAACAGTTCGGTGACGGTGTTGGTCGCGTACACCCCCACCCGCAGGCGCGGGACGTCCACGCCCTCCGAGACCATGCGCACGGCGACGATCCAGGGGTGGGTGCCGGCGGCGAACTCGGCGATGCGCTCGCTGGCCAGGGGGTCGTCGGAGGTGGCGACGATGGGCTCGATCCCGTGACGGGTCCGCAGCAGGCGCGCGATCGCCTTGGCGTGGTCGACGTCCATCGCGATCGCCATCGCGCCGGCGTCGGGCTGCAGTTCGCGCAGGCGGGTGAGTTGGCCGTGGGCCTGGTCGAGCACGGCGGGCAGCCACTCGCCGTCGGGGGAGAGGGCCGTGCGCAGGCGCTGGGACGCGGCGGTGCGGTCGAGGTGGTCGTCGAACGTCGCACTCATCACCGCACCGTCGGGCGCCGTCCACTCCATGTGGCCGTTGATGCGGGGGAAGAACACCGGCCGCACCACCCCGCCGTCCTCGAGTGCCTCGCCGTAGCCGTAGGTGTAGTGCGCGACCGCCTCGTCGAAGTCGTAGTCGACGAAGGGGATCGGGTTCTGGTCGCTGCGGAACGGGGTCCCCGACAGCGACAGGCGGCGTGCGGCCAGCTCGAACGCGTGGGCGACGGCGTCCCCCCAGGCCC
This sequence comes from Nitriliruptoraceae bacterium, assembly GCA_007130695.1. Lineage (GTDB taxonomy): Bacteria > Actinomycetota > Nitriliruptoria > Nitriliruptorales > Nitriliruptoraceae > SKLC01. Next base: position 2,647 of record SLRZ01000249.1, on the reverse strand, counting down.
GTTCGGTGCCGGCGTGGTGGATCTCGTCGAGCACCACGAACGCGTCGTCCGACGGGCCACGAAGTGGCCGGGGGTCGCTGGCCACCTGCTGGTAGGTCACGACCACCCCGTGCATGTCACCGGGCAGGCCGGAGCCGCCACCCGCTCGGGCCCGGCCGGACCACTCCGGTTCGAGGTGCAGGCCGAAGTCGCTGGCCGCCTCGGCCCACTGGTGCTTGAGGTGCTGGGTTGGGGCGACGACGATCAGGCGTCGGTGCGGGTGGCGGGCCAGGTCGGTCAGTGCGGCGGTCAGCGCGAAGGTGGTCTTGCCGGCGCCCGGCGTGGCCACGGCGAGGAAGTCGCGACGGTCGTGGTGCGCGAGGAGATCGAGGGCCTCCTTCTGCCAGCGACGTAGGCGGAGCGAACGGCGCAGCGCAGTCCCTTTCCGGGGGGCGTCGGGTGGGTGACCAGCCCGTGCGCGGCGTGCGGCACGGCGGACCCCGGGAGGATGCCACCTCGCGGCGCGGGCGCGAAGCCGTTGGCGCACGGCGCACCGGGCCGGCGTCCGACGGCCGGCGGTGTCAGTCGTCGGCCGGCTCGTCGTCGTCGCCGTCCGGCGCACCGGCACCGTTCCCGCCCTCGTCGGGGTCACTCGGCGCCGGGTCGGGGGAGCCGCCGTCCCCGCCGCCTCCGCTGCCGTCGCCGTCGCCGGTGTCCCCGCCCGACGGCTCCTCGTCGCCGCCGGCATCGTCGCCTCGGGGGTCCTCGTCCGCGGTGTCCCGGGTCGCGTCCTCGGTCCCGCCGTCATCGTCGGGCTTCTCGTCGTCAGTGGTCGACGGGCTCGGAGCCGGAGCCGGGGCAGGGGCGGGACTCGCGCCACCGCCGCCCCCACCGGCGCGCGGGGCGGGTGGGGCGCTCGGCGTCGGTGCCGGGGCCAGCAGCCGGGCGACCTGTGCCCGCCAGTCGTTCTGCCCGTCGTGCCAGACCCGCTGCTCGAGGTTGAGGCTCTCGGGTGCCTCGGGGAGGTCGTCGTCGGGGCAGGCCAGACCGGGCAGTTCGTAGTCGACGCTGCCCTCGCGGCCGTCGGTGACCAGCTCGCGTGCGGTCACCGTCAGGGTGCCCGGGCTGGTCCCGCACGGCAGTCCGTCCAGGCCGGTGAGCGTGACCTGCTCGCCCGCCAGCTCCGCCGGTGAGGTCAGCAGCCGGGGAGGGTCGACGACGAGCCAGCCCCGGGCGTCGGGGGCGAGGTCGAGGTCGAGGTGCAGCAGCAGCCGCCGCTGGTCCGCGCCGAGCGTGGCGGCCGAGGTGGTGACCCGGACCTCGAGCGGCGCCGGACGGCCGGGCAGTAGCCGTGACGGCCCACGCACGGCGACCGGCAGGACCTCGGGGTCGACGGCGGCATCGCTGGCGGCCGTCGTGACGGTCACCGACTCGTCGGACGCTCCGGGATCTCCCGTCCCCGGCAGCTCGACGGCGATCGGGGCCCCCGGGCCAGCTCCCGACAGGGCGAGGGCCAGGCCGGCGAGCAGGAGCACGGCACCACCCACGAGGACCTGGGTGAGCGAGGCCTGGCCGCGCGGCGGCGCGGTGTGTCCGTCGCTGGTCGTTGCCATGGCGTCCCGCCGAACCGTCGTGGGTTGCACGGGACGGCGGCCTCGTCGCACGCGTTCCCGAGCCCACCACCGTACGGGGAACCGGGCGGTGGTCGACAGGGCCGAAGGGCGGTGGCGCCCCGGTCGCCGGCTGGCGCCGGTCAGGCCGGGTGGTCCTCCACGATGGCGAGGATGTCGTCGCCGTAGCGGTCGAGCTTCGCGGGTCCGACCCCGGGGCAGGCCGCCAGCTCACGGATCGAACGGGGCCTACGACCCGCGATGGCCTCGAGATGGCGGTCGTGGAAGACGAGGTAGGCCGGGACCCCGGCGTCGACGGCGGTGCGGGAACGCCAGCTCTTGAGGGCGTCGACCAGGTCGGCGTCCGCGGCGGATTCCGGGACCTCGATGAGCCCGGAAGCCCGTCCCGCGCGGGGGGCGCGACCGAGCGTGGTGCGCGCACCGTCGACGTCCACGGCGTCCCCGAAGGCGACCTCCACCTCCACGTCGTCGGCCAGGCGCACCCGGGCGAGGTCGCCGGCGACCGACACCACCGTGCCGTCGAAGCCGCCGGGCAGGGTGACCGCCAGCCCGGGCTCGGCGACCACGACGCCGTCGGTCCGCCGGGTGGGCGTGACCGGGTCGGGGGCCGCGCCCGGGGAGGCCGCGGGTCGCCTGCGGGCATCGGCCGGCGTGCGCAACTCGGCGATGAACGGTGACGGCCGGTCGACGTCGGCGATCACGTCGACGCGTTCTCGGCACCGGGTGATGGCCACGTGGAAGACCCGGCGCTCCTCCTCGACCTCGTCGGAGAGCCGGTGGGGGAACAGGCCGGCGTTGGCGGCGAAGACCAGGACGTGGTCCCACTCCATGCCCTTGACCCGGTGGACGGTGGAGAGGACGACCCCGGTCGGGTCCGCGGGCACGCGCAGGCGCTCGGCGAGCCACTCGTGGAAGGTGACCGGGTCGGGGTGCAGCGCGGCCAGTTGCTCGAGCGCGTCGAGGTCGTCGCCGTGGCTCGACCCCTCGGGCCGGGTCCGTGAGGCGTCGAGTGCGTCCATGGCCTCGCCGAGCCCGAT
>SLRZ01000006.1 GCA_007130695.1 Nitriliruptoraceae bacterium | reverse complement strand
TTGCGCGAGCCCGGCGACCTCCGCCGCGGCGTCTGGGCGCCGTCCGGCGACGGTCAGGTGCAGGCCGAGTCGCCCGGCCGCGACCGCCGCCGCCCGGGCCGCCCCGCCGGTGCCCACCAGCAGCGCGCGGCGCCCGGCCGACATCCCGATGTCCTGTTCGAGCGCGTCGGCCAGCCCGGTCGCGTCGGTGTTGTCGCCCAGCAACCCGTCGGCGGTCCACGCCAGGGTGTTGACCGCACCGATCAGTTCGGCCTCCTCGGTCAGCACCTCGCACAGGTCCAGCACCGCGACCTTGTGGGGCACGGTGACGTTCACCCCGACCGCCTCCATCGCGCCCAACGCCGCGACGACGGCGGCCAGACGCTCGGGCGGGGTGGGGAGCGCGAGGTAGACCAGGTCGAGCCCCTGCTCACGCAGCGCGGCGTTGTGGATGATGGGCGAGAGCGAATGACGCACCGGCCAGCCGAGCACCCCCAGCGGCCGCGTGCTCGCGGTCGGCCAGGGTGCGGCGGCCGGGGGGCGGGTCACTGGCAGTTGTCGACGGCGCGGAACTCGCGCACGTTGGCCTGGTGCCCGTCGGAGTCCTCCGCGAACTGGTGCGACCCGTCGCACTCCGGCGCGAGCACGTAGAAGAGGAAGTCGTGCTCCTCCGGGTCCAGCGCCGCCCGCACCGAGGCCTCACCGGGCGCCGCGATCGGCGCCGGCGGCAGCCCGGCCACGTGGTAGGTGTTGTACGGGCTCTCGATCTCGGTGTCCTCGATCAGCACCCGCTCGGTGTGCTCACCCCGGGCGTAGAGGACGGTCGCGTCGATCTGCAGGCGCATCCCGTCGGCGAGCCGGTTCTCGACCACGCCGGCCACCCGGGGCCGTTCCTCGCTCACGCGGGTCTCACGTTCGATGAGGCTGGCCTTGACCAGGGCCTCGTAGGGGTCGAGGTCGGTGTCGGACTCGGCCAGCGAGCGTTCCATGACCCGGTCGGTCTGGTCGATCAGCCGCTGCAGCACCTCGCGGGGGGACCGGTCGGCCTCGAAGTCGTAGGTCTCGGGGAACAGCAGCCCCTCATAGGGCTCGATGATCTCCTCACCCGCGTCGGCCGGTTCGGGGACCCAGTCCGGCAGGGCCAACAGCCCGTCGGCGTCCGAGCCCTCCTCGGTGCGCTCGTCGAGCACGGTCCGGAAATCCTCGAGCGAGTGGTCCTCGAAGCCGTCGGCGAGCCGCTCGAGGATGATCTCGACCGGCAGCCCCTCGGGGATGGTGACCCGGACCGTGTTGGTGCGTGCCGGCCCGTCGAGGAAGACCTCGACGGCCTGCTCGTTGTCCATGCCGGTCTCGAGGTCGTAGCCGCCGGGCTGGAGGTGCTGGTCGAGCTGGGCGTCGGCGGCGGCGTTGCGGAACGAGCTGGCGCGGCGCACGACCCCCTGCTCCGAGAGCCGGTCGGACAGGGCACGGACCGACATCCCCTGTTCGACCTCGATCTCGACCGGCTGGCCGGCCTCGATGTCGGGGCCGCCTCCCACGCTCTCGCTGAGCCACAGCAGGGCTCCACCGATCGCGGCCACCACCACCAGGCACACGATCAGGAACCACTTCGAGCTCCGACTCAACGCCACTTCGTGCCCTCCCCAACTCTCCCTGCCAGCGCCGTCAGCTGGTCCGTCGTCGTGATTCGAGCACACCTTGCAACAGCACGGCGGCCGCGACCCGGTCGATGCTGGTGCGTCGTTCGGCCCGTGAGGCGTCCTGGTCCAGCATCACCCGCTCCGCCTCGGTGGTGGAGAAGCGTTCGTCCCACAGCACGACCGGCAGGCCGGTGCGCTCCCCGAGCCGCTTGGCGAACCAGCGGGCCCGGCGGGTCGCGTCCCCCGCGCGACCGTCGAGCTGCTTCGGGTCACCCACCACGATGCCGGCGGCCTCGTGCCGCTCGATGGCGTTGACCAGCGCGTCCACGGCCGGTCCGTCCTGGTCGCGCGGGACCTCGAGGGTCTCCGCCGGCGAGGCCAGCACCTGCCCCGGGTCGGACAGGGCCAGGCCGATGCGCACCTCGCCGAGGTCGATACCCAGCAGCCGGCCGGTGTCGGGGAGGTCGTTGAGTCCGCTCATACGTCCGCCACCGCCTGTCGGGCCTCGCGCGCCGCCACGCGAAGTGCCTCGTCGAGCTGGCCGCCCTGCTTGCCGCCGGCCTGCGCGAGGTCGCCCTTGCCGCCCGCGCCACCACCGACGACCTGGGCCGCGGGGTGCAGGATCGGGCGTGCCTCCACGCCGGCGTCGACGAGATCGCTGGTGACCGCGGCCACCATCTGCGCCTTGCCGTCGTCGGTGGCGGTGCCGACCACCACGACCGCACGGGTGCCGAGGTTGCCGCGGATCTCGCTGGCCAGCCGGCGTACGTCGTCCATGGCCAGCCCGTCGGCGCGGTGGGTCACGATCGCGGTGCCGTCCTCGCGTTCGGCGGCCTGGGCGATGCGCACGGCCTCCTGCGACAGGTCGGCGCTCTTGGCCTTGGCCAGCTCCTTCTCGGCGGCCTTCAGCCGGTCCATCAGCGAGCGGATGCGGGCGGCGGCCTCGTCGGTCGGGGTGTCGAGCAGCCGCGCAACCTCCTCGGCGACCATCCGTTCGTGGGCGAGGTGGCGGAAGGCGTCCGCGCCGGTCAGCGCCTCGATGCGGCGGGTGTTGGAGCCGATCGACTCCTCCCGCACGATCGTGATCGTGCCGATCCGCCCGCCGGTGGGCACGTGGGTGCCGCCGCACAGTTCCTTGGAGAAGTCCCCGATCGTGACGACCCGGACCTGTTGGCCGTACTTGTCGCCGAAGTTGGCGACCGCGCCGGCCGCCTTGGCCTCGTCGAGCCCCATCACCTCGGTGTGCACGTGCGGGTCGTGCAGCACCCGCTCGTTGATCTCGTGCTCGATCTCGCCGAGGCGGTCCCGGGAGACCGACTCGAAGTGGGGGAAGTCGAACCGCAGGCGGCCGGGCTGGACCAGCGAGCCGGCCTGCTGGGCGTGCTCCCCCAGCACCTCCTTGATGGTGGCGTGCAGCACGTGGGTCGCGGAGTGGCTGCGGGCCGTGGCCACGCGCAGCTCCGGGTCGACGGCGGCCTCGAGCTGCTGGCCGCGGCTGACCTCGCCGGCCTCCACGACACAGCGGTGCACGATCAGGCCCTCGAAGGCCTCCTGGGTGTCGAGCACCCGCAGCCGGCCGGTCGGGGTCGACAGCACCCCGCGGTCGCCGACCTGCCCCCCACCCTCGGCGTAGAACGGGGTGCGCGGCAGGACGACCTCGACCTCGTCGCCCTCCTCGGCCGCCTCCAGCAGCCCGCCGGGGGTGACGATGGCGCCGAGCTCCGCCTCCGCCGCCAGGGACGTGTAGCCCAGGAACTCGGTGGTGCCCACGACCCCGGCCGCCTCGCGGTAGGCCTCGGTCGGCACGCCCTCGCCGCCGCGCTTGGCCGCGGCCCGGGCCCGGTCGCGCTGTTCGGCCATCAGGGCGTCGAAACGGGCACGGTCCAGCGACAGCCCGGCCTCGTCGGCGATCTCGGCGGTCAGGTCGACCGGAAAACCGAACGTGTCGTGCAGTTCGAAGGCCACCTCGCCGGGGAACGTGTCACCCCTGCTGGTCCCGGCCATCGCCTGGTCGACCCGCTCGAGGCCCTGACGGATCCGTGTGCCGAAATCGACCTCCTCGGCGCCCGCGACCCGGGTGACCAGCTCACGTTGCCGCAAGAGGTCCGGGTAGCCCGGCCCCATCGTCTCGATCACGCAGTCGATCATCGGCACCAGCAGGTCGTCGCCGCGACCGACGTCGAGGCCCAGCAGGTGCCCATGGCGCACCACCCGGCGCAGCAGGCGGCGCAGCACGTAGCCGCGGCCCTCCTTGGAGGGCAGCACGCCGTCGGCGATCAGGAACGTCGAGGTGCGGGCGTGCTCGGCGATCACCCGGAGGCTGATGTCGGTCGAGTCCGAGGCGCCGTAGGTGGTGCCGGTCAGCTCCGCGGCCCGGTCGACCATGGGGCGCAGGATGTCGGTCTCGAAGACGTCGGCGACGCCCTGCTTGAGCAGCGCCATGCGCTCGAGGCCCAGGCCGGTGTCCACGCTCTGGGCGGCGAGCTCGCCCTGCACGTTGCCGTCGGCGTCCTGCTGGTACTGCATGAACACCAGGTTGTAGTACTCGAGGTAGCGCTCGTCGTTGACCTCGGGACCGCCTTCCTCGCCCCAGGCCTCGCCGCGGTCGTAGTGCAGTTCCGCGCACGGCCCGCAGGGCCCGGCCCCGCCGGTGGACCAGAAGTTGTCGGACTCGTCCTGCCTCGTCGCCCCCTCGGGCATCCCGACCCGCACGATCCGCTCGGCCGGCACGCCGGTCTCGGCGAGGACCAGTCGAAAGGCCTCGTCGTCGTCGGCGTGGACGGTGAACCAGATCCGGTCCGGGTCCAGCTCGAACTGCTCGACCGACAGCTCCCACGCCCACCGGATGGCCTCACGCTTGAAGTAGTCACCGAACGAGAAGTTGCCGAGCATCTCGAAGAACGTCAGGTGCCGGGTGGTGTGACCCACGTTCTCGATGTCGTTGGTCCGGGCGCACTTCTGGTGGCTGGTCGCGCGAGGTGCCGGCGGCGCGGCGTCACCGAGGAAATAGGGCTTGAACGGCAGCATGCCCGCGATCGTGAGCAGGACCGTCGGGTCCTGGGGGATCAGCGGTGCCGAATCGAAACGCCGGTGCCCGCGCTCCTCGTAGAAGCGCAGGAAGGTCTCGCGGATGGTCAGGGAGTCCACTGCGGGTCCTCTCGGGTCCTGGCGTGGCCGGGGCTCGGGGGCCCGCCCTCGTCGGGGCGGTGTTGCGGCGTCGTGAGCGGCGACCTCACTCGCCGGCCACCGCCTCACGGACGCTGGGGACGTCGAATCGCCCGCGCAGCTCCGCTTCGCGTTCGGCCGCGGCGAGCCGGCCCTCCTCGACGGCGGCCTTCATGCGCTCCGCGAACCCACCGGCGGCACGGCCGGCCTGGCTCGCGAGGTTGGCCGGCGCCACCGCCTGGGTGGCCTCGTCGACACGACGCACGACGTAGGCGCCGATCAGCAGACCGGCGCCGAGCCCGAGCGCGACGGAGAAGGCTCGCTTCACGGGTGGACCTCCAGGCAACAGGTCGGGGTCACGGGGCGGTCTCGCGTGTCCGGTCGGCGGGCGGGCGAGCTCATTCCCGCATCTTCCTCGAGGCGCGGGCGGCCCCGGCGGCGAACCCGGCGGCCTTGATCAGCGGGTTGGAGAACGTCGCGTGCACCACGCCGACGAGCTGGTCGGTGGTGGCCGTGATCGACTGCACCCCGGCCACGATCGTGTCGACCCGGGCGAGTTCGACGTTGACGCCGGAGACGGTCTCGTCGACCCCCTCGAGGATCGGCAGGGTCTTCTCCGTCACCCCACGGACCGTGACCACGACCTCGTCGAGGATCCGCACGGTCCGGGCGACGAGCACGCACAGGGCGAGCACGAGCAGCCCCCAGAACAGCGCCGCGATGATGATGGCCCATTCGGTTCCGCTCACGTCCGCCCGTCCTCGTCGTGGTCACTCGTCGTGGTCTTCGTCCTGCCCGGTGGTTCGGTCCTGCTGGCCGGGGCGTCCGGCCGGTCCCCGGCGCCGCCCGCGCGTCGCCGGCGCTCCCGCAGATCCTCCAGGCGGTCGGCCACCGCGGCCTCGTGCCCGTGCCGGCTGGGCTCGTACAGCACCCGGCCCACCAGTTCCTC
>SLRZ01000127.1 GCA_007130695.1 Nitriliruptoraceae bacterium | reverse complement strand
CCCACTGGTCCATGGGACCGCGATGATCGCCTCGAACCGGTCACGGTCGACCGCCCGGGCCACGTCGTCGTGCACCGGACGATCCGTGACCAGCAGCGTGCAGGAGCCGGCGAGCAGCGGCGAGCTGTCGAGCCGGTCGATGGCGGCATCCACATTCCCGACATCGCTGGTGAGCACCACCAGGGGGACCGGTGTGGCGGGGTCGTCGGCGATGCTCGCCAGTGCCTCGGTGACGTCAGCGACCCGGACGACATCGGCGAGATCCCCGAGGCCGGCGTGCAGTTCCTCGGCGACCGGTGTGCCGAGCGACGGGGAAGCGATCACGAGCGCCTTCACAGCAGCCCCAGACCGCGCCACAGCGGGGGCATCGCCAATGCCAACAGCGCCGCACCGGCACCGCCGATTATCAGCCCACTCGTCGCCATGGCCCGGGTGTCGACCTCACCCGTGGCGTAGGCGACGGCGTTGGGTGGCGTGGAGATCGGCAATGCCATCGCCAGGGCGCAGGCCAACGCGACGATCACGCCGATCGCCGTGGGGTCGATCGGCAACCCGGTCGCGAGGCTCAGGGACAGCGGGATCAGCAGGTTCGCCGTCGCCGAGTTGGAGATGACGGTCGACAGCGCGAGGCCGGTGACGACCAGCAGGGCGATCAGCAGCGGCACCGGCAGGCGCTCCCAGGCGACCAGGTCGAGCAGCCAGACGTCGAGGCCGGTGGCACCGATACCTGCTCCGAGGGAGATCCCGCCGGCCACCAGCCACAGCACGGGCCACTGCAGCATCCGGAGGTCGTCGCCGCCCATGACCTGGGTCGCCAACAGCACGACCACCGGGATGAATCCCACGGTCGAGGAGGAGATGCCGTGCAGCGGCTCGGTCAGCCACAGCAGCACGGTGGCACCCGCGACGAGGTAGAAGACCTTCGCGGCGGGGCTGCGGTCGAAGTCGGACGAGAGGTCGAGTTCCATGGGGGTGTCGGGGGCGATGTAGCGCCGGGTGAGGTACCACCAGGCGAACAGCAGCACGACCACCATCAGGGGGACGGCCAACAGCATCCAGCCCACGAACGAGACGCCGTCGCCCTGTGCCTGCAGCGCCCCCAGGGCGATGGCGTTGGGCGGGCTGCCCACGGGCGTGCCGATCCCGCCGACGTTCGCCGCCACGGGGATCGCCAGCGCCAGCCCGGTTCTCGACCCTCCGGGAGGAAGGACGGCGAGGATCGGGAGGATGACCGCGAACATCGTCGCGGTCGTCGCCGTGTTCGACACGAACATCGACAGCAGGGCGGTGATGGCCATCAGCCCGAGGACCGTGCGCCGCGCGTTGCCGGCGAAGGGTCGCAGCAGCACGGCGGCGAGGTTGCGGTCCAGACCGAACTTGCCGGCGCCCGCCGCGATCATGAAACCGCCGAGGAACAGGATGATCACGGGGTTGGCGAGCGTCGCGAAGTAGTCCTCGGCACGCAGGACGTCGCCGGGCAGCGCCACGAGTGCCTGGTCGGAGATCATCAGTACCTGCAGCAGGATCACCAGCACGGCGGTCGCGACCAGCGGGATGGCCTCGGTGACCCACAGCACGATCGCCAACAGGAAGATCGCGAGCATCCGCTGCCCCCCGGGGCCCAGCCCGGGCACGTCCAGTAGCAACGGCAGCAGGAACGCGACCAGGCCCACCAGCAGTCCGGCCCGTTGGAGCCTGGTCGGGCGTGGGAGCTCCCGTCGGGGGGTGGTCGTCGTGGCCTGCACCGGTCAGCCCGCGTCGGGGCGCGTCGCGCTGGAGTCGGCAGGCGTCGTCAGCATCCCCGCCCCACCCACGTTCATCGGTTGCCTGCTCCGTCGACCCGACCGGCACCCTACTGGGCTGGGCCGGGCCGGTTCACTCGATGAAGGTGCTGGCGTACTTCGTGAGCGTCTCGATGTAGTTGGCCCGTTCGAACGCGGCCGGGTCGCCCACGGACGCCTGGCTCACCGACCCGGTCATCTGGTCGACGGACGCGTAGCCGCGCTGCGTCATCCAGTCCCGCAGGCCGTCGACCAGCACCGAGGCATGGTCGGGCCCGTGCCGCAGCAGCGCCGACGTCGTCATCGCCACGTTCGCGCCCGCGAGCAGCACCTTGACGACGTCGACCGCTTCGTGGACCCCGGTCGTCGCGGCGAGCGAGGCGTCCACCCGCCCGTGCAGGATCGCCATCCAGCGCAGGGGCAGGCGCAGTTCGTCCGACCCCGACAACACCAGACGGGGACCGACCGTGAGGGTCTCCAGGTCGATGTCGGGCTGGTAGAAGCGATTGAACAGCACCAGACCGGACGCGCCTGCGTCGACCAGGCGTCCCGCGAAGTTCCCGAGGGCAGACCAGTACGGCGAGAGCTTCACCGCGACGGGGACGTCGCAGGCACCCGCGACGGCCTGCACCAGGTCGAGCGTCTCGTCCTCCACCTCCCGACCGGAACGTCGGGGGTCAGCGGCCACCTGGTAGGCGTTCAACTCGATCGCGTCGGCGCCCGACTGCGCGAGCATCCGGGCGTATTCGGTCCACCCTCCCCGCGTCGCACCGTTGAGGCTGGCGATGACCGGGATGTCGAGCGCCCGCTTGGCTTCCCGGATCAGGCGCAGATACCGGGTCGACCCCCGGTTGTACTCGTTGAGTACGGGGGCGTAGCCATAGGTCGCCTCGGGGTTCGCGTCCGCGGACAGCCCGGCGTACCGGTCGACCTCGTGGGCCTCGTGCTCGATCTGCTCCTCGAACAGGCTGGGCAGCACCACCGCACCGACGCCCGCCGCCTGTAACGCACGCAACGAGCCGATCTGGCCGGTCAGTGGACTGGACGACGCCACGACCGGGCACCGCAGCGACATGCCGAGGTACTCGGCGGTCAGGTCGGGCTCGCCCTCCGGGCCGGGGCCGCTGGGCACGACCTGGCCGGCCCCCACCAGCTCCTCGAACTCGCTTCGAACCTTGTCCGGTGGCAGGTCCGGGACTCCCGCACGGTCACTGGTCACCGGCCCACCTCCGTGTCGTCCGGCATGGCCCGTTCCACGCCGGCCAGTTGCTCGTAGTAGCGCCACCGTTCGGCGACGTCACGCTCGGCCAGCGCGCGCAGCTGGTCGGCCCGCTCCGGATCGCTGCGCTCGAGAACCGCGTACCGACCTTCCGTGCTGAGGAAGTCGTCGAGGGGACGTGACGGCGCCTTGGAGTCCAGCCGGAACGGGTGGGTCCCCTCCGCCTCGCCCGGGTGGAAGCGGAACAGCGGCCAGTAGCCCGTCTTGACCGCGAGGTCCATCCGGTCCATCGAGTGACGCATGTCGACGCCGTGGGCGATGCAGGTCGAGTAGGCCAGCAGCAACGACGGGCCGGGCCATGCCTCCGCCTCACGGAAGGCCTTGATGGTCTGCATCTCGTTCGCGCCCAGGGCGATCTGGGCCACGTAGACGGAGCCGTACTGCATCGCCAGCAGTCCCAGGTCCTTCTTCGGAGTCGACTTGCCCGAGGTCGCGAACCTGGCCACCGCCCCGCGTGGCGTGGCCTTCGACGCCTGCCCACCGGTGTTGGAGTACACCTCGGTGTCGAGCACCAGCATGTTCACGTCGGCGCCCGACGCCATGACGTGGTCGAGTCCTCCGAAACCGATGTCGTAGGCCCAACCGTCGCCGCCGACGATCCAGACGTCGCGACGCACCAGCACCCTGGCCACCGCCTCCAGACGGCGTGCGGCCCCGGCGAGGTCGTCCTCGACCGTCGCGAGTCGGCGCCGCAGTTCCTCGACCCGCCCACGTTGGGCGGCGATGCTCGCCTCATCCCCCGCGTCGGCACCGGCCAGCAGCCCCGCCACCAGGTCGTCACCGAGGTGGGTGGAGAGCAGGCCGAGCAGATGCTCGGCCACCACCCGCTGCTCGTCGATGCCGAGGCGGATCCCCAGGCCGAACTCCGCGTTGTCCTCGAACAGTGAGTTCGACCAGGCGGGGCCGCGACCGGCGGCGTCGGTCCCCCACGGGGTGGTCGGCAGGTTGCCGCCGTAGATGGACGAGCACCCGGTGGCGTTGGCCACGACGGTGCGGTCGCCGAACAGCTGGGTCATGAGCTTGAGGTAGGGGGTCTCCCCGCAGCCGGCGCAGGCACCGGAGAACTCGAACAGCGGCTGCAGTGTCTGGGTGTGCTTGACGGTGTCGTGGCGGATGCTCGCCCGGTCCGGGTAGGGGATGGACTCGAAGAACCGCCAGTTGTCGCGCTCGCGGTCGCGGTGCTCGCCAGCCGGTTCCATGTCGATCGCCTGATGCCCCACCGCCTCCTTCGAGACCGCTGGGCAGGCCTCCACACAGACCCCGCAACCGGTGCAGTCGTCGGGCGCGACCTGCACGGTCAGGAGATGGTCGCTGAGGTCGCGGTCCTTGAACGGCTTGCACAGGAAGCTCTCCGGTGCCTGCGACACCGCGTCGGGTTCGAAGATCTTGATCTGGATGGCGGCGTGGGGGCAGACGATGGCGCACTTGCCGCAGTCGATGCACAGGTCGGGGTCCCAGATCGGCAGCTCCAGCGCCAGGGAGCGCTTCTCGAAACGGGCCGTGCCGGTCTCGAAGCTGCCGTCGGGCGGGAATGCGGAGACGGGCAGACGCTCGCCCTGCCCTTCGATGATGCGGGCGGTGACCCGTTCGACGAGGTCGCTGACCTCCGCACGATCGGTGGGGCGCAGTTCCAGGGCACGCTCGATGGCCCCGGGTCGCCGCCAGGTCGCGGTCACCCGGTCGGGGACCTCGACCTCGTGGACGGCGTCCACGGCGGCGCGGATCGCCTCGAGGTTGCGCGAGACGACCAGCGGTCCGTGTTCGGCGTAGGTCGTCTCCGCTGCCGCTTCGATCGCCGCGACCGCCTCGTCGAGGGGCAGCAGACGGGACGTCACGAAGAACGCGACCTGCATGACCGTGGAGATCCGTCCGCCGAGCCCCGCGGAGCGGGCGGTCGCGTACCCGTCGATGACGAACAGGCGCAGATCCCGTTCGACGATCAGTTCCTGGACGTCCGCCGGCAGACGGTCCCACACCTCATCCGGGGGGAACGGTGCGTTGAGCAGCAGGGTCCCGCCGTGCCGGGCGAGGATCAGCACGTCGAGCCGTTCGAGCAGGCCGAACTGGTGGCAGGCCACGAGGTCGGCACGCTCCACGAGATAGGGCGAGCGGATCGGCTCCGGCGCGAACCGCAGGTGGGAGACCGTCGTGGCACCCGACTTCTTCGAGTCGTACACGAAGTAGGCCTGTACCTGCTGGTCGGTGCCCTCCGCCATGATCTTCGCAGTGTTCTTGTTGGCGCCGACGGTGCCGTCCGACCCCAGCCCGAAGAACACTGCCGAGAGTTCGCCGTCCGGGCGGGGGAGCTCGAGACCCTCAGCGTCGGGGATCGAGAGGTGGGTGACGTCGTCGATGATGCCGACCGTGAACCGGCGACGTGACGTGTCCGCGGCCAGCTCGTCGAAGACCGCCGCGGCCATCGACGGGGTGAACTCCTTGCTGGACAGCCCGTAGCGCCCACCGACCACGTCGGGCAGCACGGCACGCTCGCCCTCCATGACCGCGGTCGCCAGGATGTGGACCACGTCCTCGTACAACGGTTCGCCGGGCGCTCCCGGCTCCTTGGTGCGGTCCAGGACGGCGATCCGTGTGGCGGTCTCGGGGATCGCGGCGAGCAGCATCCGGGTCGGCAGTGGCCGGAAGAGGCGCACCACCACCATCCCGACCTTCTCGCCCCGGGCGAGCAGGTGGTCGACGACCTCGCGGACGGTCTGGCTCCCCGACCCCATCAGGACCACGACCCGTTCCGCGTCGGGCGCACCGTGGTAGTCGACCAGGTGGTAGTGGCGTCCCGAGAGTTCGGCGAGGCGGTCCATGGCCGCCTGCACGGTGTCGGGGACCGCGTCGTGGAACGGGTTGGCGGCCTCCCGGGCCTGGAAGAACACGTCCGGGTTCTGCGCGGAGCCCCGCAGCACCGGTCGGTCCGGGTCGAGTGCGCGAAGCCGGTGGGCGGTGACATCGTCCTCATCGACCAGGGCACGCAGATCATCGTCGGACAGGGGGTCGACGACGTTGAGTTCGTGGGAGGTGCGAAACCCGTCGAAGAAGTGCAGCACGGGCACGCGCGAGGAGAGCGTCACGGCGTGGGAGACCGCGGCGAGGTCGTGCGCCTCCTGCGGCGACGCCGACGCGAGCATGGTCCACCCGGTGGTGCGTGCCGACATGACGTCGGAGTGGTCACCGAAGATCGACAGGGCGTGGGTGGCGAGGGAGCGCGCCGCGACGTGAATCACCGCGGGCGTGAGTTCACCGGCGATCTTGAACATGTTGGGCAGCATCAGCAGCAGGCCCTGCGAGGCCGTGAAGGTCGTGCCGAGCGCGCCCGCCTGTACCGCACCGTGCAGCGCACCGGCCGCGCCCGCCTCGGACTGCATCTCCGCGACCCCGGGCACCACGCCCCACAGGTTCGGTTTGCCGCTCGCGGCCCAGGAGTCCGCGTGTTCGCCCATCGGTGACGCGGGCGTGATCGGATAGAGCGCGATCGTCTCGCTCAGCGCGTAGGCGACGCGCGCAACCGCCTCGTTGCCGTCGATGCACAGTGGCGGCACAAAGGCCCCTCTCACGCCGGAGGAGCGACCGCATGAAGCCGCCACCTCGATGCTGCGACGTTACGCCGCCGGCGAGGCGGGCGATGCGGCCACAGGTCACCCATCGGGGGGACCATCTGCCCCGGGGTGTCAGGCGGAGTTCGAGGTCTCCGAATCCCGCTCGAGCAACCTGCGGTAGGCGTCGCGCTCGAGGCGGTAGAGATTGCGGCGCAGCGCACTCCACTCCTCGAGGTCGAGGCCCATTCCCCGCACGTCCTCGACCATCTGGGTGACGTCACCGGGTTCGATGGTGCCGTCCTGCTCGAGGGTGTCGCGGCACTGGCGCATCCGGTCCTCCACCGCCTGCGAGTTGTCGTCCCAGGTGAAGTACACGAGGCGTTCGTCGATCTCGTCGGCGAGCAGGGGCAGCAGCACGCTGGTCTGCTCGTCCTTGCCGAGGATCGTGATGTCGGTCGCGTGCACCGTGATCTCGTACCAGCCACCGTCGCCGAGCTCACCCCGGATCACGCGCATGTCGGTGGCGACGTCGCGCCGGAAGATGTACTCCACGACATAGGTGAGCGCGCGGAACATCGAGCGCACCAGCGGGTTCGCCTCGGCACGCTCGGGCTTGGCGCCGTACTCCTCGAGCAACTCCATGATGTGGTCGTACGCGTCGTCGTAGGAACCCTCGGGGATCATGACCAGCAGGTGCTTGGTCTCGAAACGCCGCAGGATGTAGCTGGCCTTCACGAACGGCACGGTGACCACGACACCGATCACGACACCGCCGATGACCGCGGTGTAGACGTAGCCGGCCAGGAGCTGGACGAGGGTGTCCCCGACCGTTTTCGGTCGGTTGTGGAGACGGCTGACGATCGCACCGTTGATGGGTGGCATGACCAGGGCGGTCGCCGCGGCGATGATTCGACGTGTGGTGTCGTCATCGGGCAGGCCCGGCACGAGGTCCGCGAGGTCCGGGAAGACGACCCCGGCCACCACGGCCCACCAGGTCAGCGACATCAGGCCCACGATGGCCATCTTGTCGGCGTCACGCGAGGGCATGCGGCCGAAGAAGGTCATCGTGGCCAGACCGAAGACCTTGCTCAGCGTCTTCGCCAGACCGACGACGATGAAGCGAATGACCGGCACCGCGATCTCCTTCACCTGGTCCGTGGCGAAGCCGCCGTCTGGCGACTCGCGGATGACGAGTTCCACGGTATGTCCGCCCCGCCATCTGCGAGCCGCTGGACCCCGGCCGGTCGACGGCACCCGAACGCGGTTCCCGGCACCTTTCGACCCAACTGGTGCCGCAGGGCGACGTCGGCGGTCCGACCTACTCCTCCGCCTCCGGGACGGACCGCCCAGTGCGGCGCTGCAGCCCGGGCAGTCGGCCTGCGCCTACCCTTGACGGTCACGCGAGCGTGGCGGAATCGGCAGACGCGCTGGGTTTAGGTCCCAGTGGGGTTCACACCCTGTGGGGGTTCAAGTCCCCCCGCTCGCACCGCACCGGGGCTCGGGCGGACAGGGCGTGACCACGAGCCCGACCTGAGGGATGCCGGGCCGCGCAACTCGCGCGGTCGAGACCACACGTGGGGCGGGACGCAGCGCCGCGCGGACACGGAGACGGTCGACCATCGCCCCGCGGATCGGGCCCGAACGTGCAATACGACTCACGGGGCGTGTGTCGTTTCGGACAGAACCGACCTGCCCGCTGATCGAGAGCGAACTGGCTGCGAGCCAAATCGGCTCCACCCAGGAGAGGAACCCTCATGAAGCGCAGGATCCTGACCGCAACACTCGGCACCCTCACCGCACTCGCTCTGGCCGCTGGTCCCGCCATGGCCGCACCCGGGAACGCCCCCGCCGACGGCAAGTGCGTCTCCAACGGCGTCAAGGCCCTCGGCGGCCCGACGATCGCCGCCGTCGCGAACGGATCGTTGAACCTCGGTAAGGGTGTCACGGTCGACGTGGTGATTCGCGACCACGTCTTCAACAACGCCGACGTCACCGAGAGCATCCTCGGCGTCGAAATCTGCAAGTAGACGTCTCCCTCGTTCCGGAGAGACGACCGTGGGCCCCGGCCGCGACGCCGGGGCCCACGGCTTCCTGCCCCCCCGCCGGATGGCGCCCGGGTCGTCGTCCCGATGTCGCCCGCACCGGCGTGTCGCCGACGCCCTCGGGAATCGGCGGGTTCCCCCGGCCAGCAGTGCCGGCCCGTCCGCCTCCGATGTGGGCTCACGCCCCGTCTCGGCCGGTCCCGGTCACCGGCGGCCGGCGTTGTGGGCGACCGCGACCGCGATGAGGCGCTTGAAACCCTCCTCGTCGAGTTCGTCGCCCTGATGGAGGTCGATCGCGCGTCGCGTGCCTGCCGTCAGACTGGCGTTGAAGATCCCGGTCGGGTCGTCCAGAGCGGCGCCCCTCGCGAAGGTGAACTTGACCTTGTCGCGGTAGGTCTCCCCCGTACAGATGATCCCTCCGAGTTCCCAGACCGGGACCCCATCGGGATTGGAGGGCTTGCGCCACTTGGCCGTCTCGACCACGTCCGGCTCCGCTTCGTGGATCAGGCCGCGGACACGGGCGAGCGTGTCGCCACGCCAGTCCCCCAACGCAGCGATCGTCGCGTCGATGAGCTCGGAGGGCGAGCGCTGCTCATCGGTACCTGACATCCGAAGCTCCGAGGTCGGCGGGCGGTCGTCACGAGCCGGTCAGGTCGTGAGCAGTCCCTGGGGCGGTCGCTTAGGGCTTTCTAGCCCTTGTTCGGGCAGATCGCCACCATCATCCCCGACGAACGAGCCTCGTTGCTCGATCACCCGGTCTGCCGCGACGACGTCGGCGAGCGTCGCCTCGTCCAGCCTGCGGAGCATCGCCTGCTGCGCGTCCGCCCACAGCTCGTGGACGGCACAGGAGTCGTCCCAGCGGCACGGGCCGCCCCGCAGCACGCACACCCGGGAGGACGGATCGTCGTCGACGGCGCGGATGACCGCCAGGAGGCTGATCTCCTCCGGCGGACAGGCCAGCAGGTAGCCGCCGGAGGGCCCGGCCAGCGACACCGCGAGGTCGGCCCGTACGAGATCGGCGAGCACCTGGGGCACGAAGGTGGCCGGGACGTCCATCTCCTCGGCGATCTGGCGGGCTTTGCGACGGACGCCGTCCTCATGGTGGCGCGCCAGGTCGATGGCGGCCCGGATGCCGTAGTCGGCCCGCCGGCCCAGCTCGAGTCGCATGGTGCGCTCCTTCAATGGGAACTCGGAAGCAGGTGGAGCGCGGTCCACCTACCCCCGGCGGCCGACGCGATCTCCGGGCGTCACGGGAAGTACAGCAGCTCGACCGCCTTGGCGAAAGCGGCCATGCCGCCCCAGGCCAGAGCGGTGAAACCCGCGATGAAGCCCAGGCCGATCATCGGCAGCCGCAGCTCACGCGGCCGGCCGAACAGCCAGCCGATCAGCGTCAGGTAGACGGGTGAGAGCACCACCCCGAAGATCAGCCACAGTCCGATGGGTCCGCCGTTCATGCCGGCACCTTTCGTTCCTCGTCGTCGTGTTCTTCTTCGTCTTCGAGCTCGACCATCGGCACGGCCTTCGACGCCACGAGGAAGAACAGGGCGACGATCGACAGTGCCCCGATGAGCGACGCCCACTCGACCCATGAGGGGCTGTAGCTGCCGGGCCCGTGCATGGAGAACTGCGGGTACATCAGCCCCTCGATGACGAACAGGATCTTCTCGATGCCGACGGCGACCAACGGCAGCACTCCGATGGCGGCGGTGCGCGGGACGCTGAACCGCCCGGGGACGAGCATCTGGAAACCGACGTGAGCGACCGTGACCGCCAGCATCGCGATCGCCACCCAGTACAGCGGGGTGTTGACCATCGCGGAGACGGAGTAGCCGACGGACTCGGGCGCCATCGCCATCCCCGTGACGACCTTCTGGAGCTGGAGCCACAGGAACAGCAGGGAGAACAGTCCGGTCCAGCGTGACAGGCTGCGGAACACGTTGTCGTCGATGATGTCGCGCCAGCGGTAGACGCGCCGCAGGACGTAGGCCAGAACCGTGACGGCCCCGAGCGCGGACGCGAGGGCGGCGGCCAGGAACTGCGGCCCCTGGACGGGTCCGAACCAGCCGGGCTGGCCGGGCATCAGCGCGAACAGCCACGGGATGACCCCGCCGTGAAGGAACAGCGGCGCGAGCACGATCAGCCCGAGTGCGAGCCACCAGGCCATGTTCTCGGCCTTGGCGTGCTCGCCCTTGCGGTGGCCGGCCAGGACCACGCGGTACAGCGGGGAGAACCCGCGGGGCAGCCGGTCGAGAACCGTGTAGAGGTCGTGGCGCAGGGTGAGCGTCAGGTAGGTGGCGGTGAGCACGAAGTACAGGGTGATGACCATGACGTCCCACGCCAGCGGCGAGGTCTGCAGCGTCGTGGGCAGGTTCGGCAGGATGCTGGACACGACCCGGTCGGGGCGGCCGAGGTGCACCACGATGTAGATGCCGGCATTGGCCAGGGACGCCAGCGTCAACAGCTCGGCGATGCGGGCGATCGGCGCGAACTCGCGCATCCGGAACAGCCGCACGGCCGCGGAGACGATGATGCCGCCGTGGCCGATGCCGATCCACCAGATCATCGACCCCTCGTAGAAGCCCCAGGGCACTCCGCCGACATAGCCCCAGTCGGCCATGCCGGTCACGACCAGGCCCCACTGGAGCTGGAAGATCCACGCCTGGGCGAACCAGCCGAGGCCCGCGAGTGCGACGGCCAGCGTCGCCCACCAGACCCACGTCGGCCGGCCCAGCGGTGCGAGGATGGCCTCGACACGGCCGCGCCCGTGGTCGGCGGGCTCGCGGTGCCCTTCGTCGCCGACATCGGCGGGCGGTGTCCCGCCGGCGGGAGGGGGTGCGATCGCCGTCATGCCTCAGCCTTTCCCTTGGCACGGTCGAACCAGGGCTTGGGCCCTTCGAGCGTGGCCTTGCGGTCGTCGGTCAGGCCCCAGTCCTCCACGGTGTAGGGCCCCTCGACGAGCTCCGCGTCCTTCGACGGCGGCTTGCCGATGTAGATGACGTTGGGCTCGGTACCCAGGTCGTCGAGCAACCGGAAGGTCGGCAGGTTCCCGCCGGCCTCCTTGCGTCGCTGCGCGAGGTAGACGTTGGGGACGCTCTTGGGGTCGTTGAGGTCGCCGAAGTGCAGGGCGTTCATGTGGCACGCCTGCGCGCACGACACGGTGCCGCGGGTCTCGGGGTCGTCCTGCCTGGTGGGGCAGAACGTGCACTTGCCCATCACGCCGCGCGGCGGTTCTCCCGTGACCGCGATCCCTCTCGCGTCGCGCTTGCCGCCGGAGGCGTCACCGCCGTTCATGCGCGGGTCGGCCCACTGGAACACGTTGACGCCGTAGGGGCAGGCGACCTCGCAGTAGCGGCAGCCGATGCACACGTCGTAGTCGGTCAGCACCAGGCCGTCGGCCAGCCGCCGGTGGCGTGCCCCGGTCGGGCACACCATCGCGCAGGGGGCGTTGGTGCAGTGCTGGCAGAGGCGGAACAGGTAGTCCGGGTCGACGTTCTCCGGCTCCTTGTAGGGCATGATCAATGCCCACAGCGAGCCCTGTGACAGCCCGTTGGACTCCGAGCAGGCCGACACGCACTCCATGCAGCCGTCGCAGCGCTCGAGGTCGACCACCATGCCCATCTGCACGTCGGTCTTCTCCCCGGCCGCGACCGTGCCGGGGCCTGCGCCCGTGCGCAGCTCCCCCGCACCCGGCGTGTCGGCCGCGCCGGGCTTCTCGCCCGTCGAGGCGAACGCGCCCTGGCGGAACGCCTCCGCGAAGAACACCGCCGCGGCGGCCGTGCCGCCGATCGCGCCCATCGCGGTGCGCCGCGACAGCGTCGAGGGGTCCTGGGACTGCTCACCGCAGCCGCAGCCTCCTCCGTCACCGCTGCCACAGCCGCCTCCGCCGGTGGCGGTGGCAATGGGCAGTACCGCCGGCTGCTGCGAGGCGGGAACGACCGCCGGCTTCTCGTCGTCGCACCCGCAGCCGTCGTGCCCGGACGGTGACGGGTCCGCCGGCGGGCGGCCGGTGACCTCCGGTTCGGTGTGGGGGCGGGTCAGACCGTCCGCCAGCCGGGGGCGGCGGTCGAGACCGAACTCCTTGAGGTAGCTGATCTCGTGGCGGTCACGGAACTCGGCCTCGGAGAGCGTGCCGGCGGCGACGGCCAGGGCGTCGCGGGCGGCGGCGAGCCCGAGCTCGGTGTCGGCGTCGGCACCGGCGAGGATCTCGCGGCCCCATTCCTCACTACCCACCGGCGCCTTCTGGTCCGGGGACCCCGGGCCCTGTGGGCCGTCCGGGGGTGTCTGGTCGTTTTCGTGTTCGGCCGTCACCGTGGCCTCCTCGTACTACTCGTCGTGCGTGTCGTTGCAGGAAGGGGTGCGGGTCGGCCGGGGAGAGGGCCGGCCGACCCGCGGGGTGGCTAGTGGCCCTTGCCGTCGGCGTGCTCGGCGCCGTCGGGGTCGCCGACGATCATCAGGCCGACCGCTCCCTTGGGCAGGTTGGCGAACTTGTGGTCGACGAACTTGTAGACCCCGTCGGTGTCGAAGGTCATCTCCACGAACCCGCCGGTGGACGCGGGAAGGTCGATCACCTGGGCGCCGCCAGGGCCGTCACGGTCCGGGTGCAGCCGGTAGCTGCCCTCCTTGAACACCGTGTCGAAGATCGTGCCGATCACGTGGAACGAGCTCTGTTCGCTCGGCCCGTTGTTCATCACCCACATGCGCACACGCTCGCCGACCTCGATCCCGTCGAGGGGCGCGTGGACGTACTGGTAGGGGTAGCCGTTGAACACCACGGCGTCCCAGGCGGCGGCCTCCATCTTGTCGTAGGCCTCACCGAGGTTGCCCATGTAGGTCTCGTGCTGGACGAGCCAGAACTCGTGGTCCACGTCGGCCAGGTCGGGCGGGTCGATGATGATCGTGCCGTGCTGGCCCATACCGGTGTGCTGGAGCACGGGGTCGGTGCCGCAGTGGTACATGAACACCCCGGCCTTCTTCGCGACGAACTCGTAGATGAGTTCCTCGCCGCGCTCGATCGTGCGCATCTCGTCGTTGGGCGCGACCTTGGAGGCGTGGAAGTCGATGGAGTGGCCCAGGCTCCCGTCGTTGATCAGCGTGAAGCGGAAGGTGTCACCGACCTTGCCGCGATACACCGGGCCGGGGAACAGGTCGTCGTAGGTCCACACGGTCTGGACCACGCCGGGCGCGACCTCCATCTCGACCTCGCTGGCGCGGACCGTGATCTCGTGCAGGTCGCCGTCGGGCGCGGGGTCGAGCCGCGCGTCACGCGGCTCCCAGTCGTCGGACGGGGCACGGTCGGCGTCCCACGCCTTCTCGTGGCTGTGGGCGGGACCGGCGCTCCCTGCCGCAGGCTCGGCCACCTCGTACACGGGTGCGCACGCCGCCGCGGCCAGCAGCGGAGCCACGAGCAGGGAGAACCTTCGAGTCGTCGTGCGCATCGCATAACCTCCAGTGGATGACTTAACGTTGTGGAAGCATCCCCATCGTTGCGATTCCGGAGGAGTGCCCAAGGACCCGGAGTTGTCGGGACCTTGGGCAAGCCAGGTCGGACCCAAGGGCCCACCCCACCCGTCGCGAACGTGGTCCACGGCGCGAATTCCGCCCCGGGCAGGGCCCGGTCGGACCCTGCGGCGAGGCCATGCGGGCACGGATCTCACCGGTTCGGGCGACCTCAGGGGTCACACGAACGAATCCGCCTACCTCATGCCGAGTGGGTCACCCGGACCTCGTCGCCCGGGGCGATCACCCCGGGGACGGCGACCTCCGCGTAGACCCCGGTGCAGGCGAACTCGCCGAGCCCGGCGAAGGGCCGGCGGTTGTGCTCGGCCATGGCTCGCAGCACGGACGGGGCGCGGCCGAGCCCGGGCTGCTCGACCGTGGTCATCACACAACGGGGGGTCGGGCCGACGCCGGTGAGCTCCAGCGTCTGTCCGATGCGTACGGTCGCGCCGACCCAGGCGTCCTCGAGGAAACCCTCACCGGCATCGCCGGTGTCGATCAGGATGTTGGGCCGGAAACGTCGCGCATCGACCGTCGCGTCGGGTGCCAGCTGCCGCAGGTGCGCCAGGGTCGCCGTGGTCATCAGGTGCAGCGCCGCGAGGTCGACGAAGCGGGCGGCCTCGGTGGACATCGCCATGGGCAGCTCGTGCTCACCGTTCAGCACGAGCCCATCGATGTCGGGCCACTCGGAGTCGTAGGTGCCGAGGTTCGACGTGCTCGCCCGGGCCAGCTCGACCGGGCGGTCCACCAGCCCTCCGAGGGTGACGGACAACTGCGGGTCGTCGCCCCGCAGTGCGGTCCCGTCCGGCAGGGTCACCACGCCCCCGTCGTCGCCGACGGTCGCGCCACAGTCCAGCAGCGCCCGCCACGGTCGCGGCTGTTTGGCGCTGGCGATCCTGCCGGTCTCCGTGTCACGCACCGCCCAGGTCCGGTCCCCGTCGAGGCCCGCCGCGGTGACCTCGACGCGCTCGAGACGTTCGCCCTGCATGGACTTGACCGGGTAGCGGACGAGTTCCGCCACGTGACCGACGAACTGCACGGTGCGCTCCCCTCGACGCGCGGGACGTCCCCGACGTCGGCCACGCTGCGCTGGTCCCCGGACCGGTCGCGCACACCCTCCCCGTCGGAGGTGACGACGATGCCGGGGCTCGGGCACCCTGTCGGCCCGACGCACCGACCCTACGCGACGTCCCCATGCCAGACGAGCATCGACCATCCCCTCCCCCGTCCGCGTTCGGCGATGACCGGGCGCCCGCCGGGGCGGGGGCCAGGGGCGGCGCCCACCGCAGGTCGGTGTGGGCGAAACGACTGCGGGTCGTGGGCGTGGTCGGGCTGGTCGTGGTGCTCGCGGTGAGCCTGCTGCAGCCGTTGCGGGTCCGCGCCGTCGCCGCGGCCACGGTGGCCGACGCCCTCGACCTGCCGGTGCCCCGGCCGCTGGCCACCACGGTGGAGGCCGACGAGCGTCCGGTCGGGGGCGTCACCGGCGACGTCTACGACCCGGGCGGCGACGCCCCCGCCATCGTGCTGATCCCGGGGGCCGCACCCGACGGCCGGCAGGACGAGCGCGTCCAACGGCTCGCCCGGGCCGTCGCCGGCGCGGGTCGGCTGGTGTTCGTACCGGAACTCGAGGTCTACGACCAGCAACTCACGACCGCGGACGTCGACCGGCTCGTCCTGGCCACCCGTGCGCTCACCGATGAGGACCGGGGGCCAGCCGTCCTGCTCGGCACCTCGTTCGGTGGCGCTCTGGGCCTGCTCGCGGCGGCCGACCCCCGGCTCGAGGGACAGCTCGCCGAGGTGGCCGTCTTCGGCGCCTACGTGGACCTGCTCGGCGTGGTCCAGGCCGCCAGCACCGGCACGTCGTTGGTCGCGGGGCAGCGCCTGGCCTGGGAGGCACACCCGGACGCCGAGGAGATCGTGCGCGACCGGTTGCTCGAACTGCTCGACGAGGAGGAACGGGCCGCGGTGCTGACCGTACTCGACGGCGAGGTGGAGGCCGGGGAACTGCCCGGTGAGCTCGAAGCCGTCCACGCCCTGCTCACTCACGACGACCCCGCACGGACATACGCGATCGCGGAACAGTTGCCGCTATCCATACGCGAACGCATCGCCCAGGTCTCGCCGGCCGCGGTCGCCTCCCGGATCGACACGCCGGTGGTGGCGATGCACAGCACCGACGACCCGGCGGTCCCCTACGGCGAACTCGTGCGCCTGGGGGAGGCGATCCCGCACGCCCGGCTGATCACCCTCGAGAGCTTCGAACACGTCGACCTCGAGGTCGAATCGCCCCGGGACTGGCTGCAGACGGGTGGCGACCTGCTGGGCGCCTGGCGGTTCGCCACCGACGTACTCGCCGCACAGGAACGGTGGTGGCCCTGAACCGCGGGGGCGGCTCAGGCCTCGTTCGGCTCGGGCAGCCGACGCAACGGGGTCTCGCCGCGGGCGAGGATGCCCGCGGCGATGATGAAGGCGACCAGCGACAGCGGCCACCCCAGCACGATCCGCGAGACCCCGAGCCAGCCCACCTCGCCGGCGGCGTACAGCGGGTACTGGACCGCAACGCGGATGACCATCGGCACGAGCATCACGAACGTCAGCCGGTTGCTCAGCCGGACGATCGCGGGGTTGTCCCGCCAACTGGTGGGGTCCCCGAGGATCGAGCCGATGAGGAAACCGACCGCGGGCCACCGTACGAGGATGGACACGGTGAGCCCCACGGCCCACGCCGCGCTCTGGATGATGCCCGGCAGGAACGCCGATTCCGCGCGCCCGCTGAGCGTGGCGAACAGCGCGCCCAGCCCGATCCCGATCAGCCCGTTGCGCACGAACTGGGTCGTCGACCCCTGCGCCAGCCGGGTCACGAACATCACCACGGCGGCGGCCACGCTGACGATCACCGACAACCGCAGCTCCTCGCTGATCACGAAGATCAGCGTGAAGACCGCGAACGGCAGGACCGCCTCGACGGCACCACGAAGCCCACCGAGCTGCTGGGCGACCCGGGCACGCACCTCGACCTCGACCGTGGTCCAGGTGCGCCCCGGGCCGACCGGCGCCCCGGTGGTGTGTGCCGGGCCACCGTCGGATTCCGGGGCGGCCGGGCCGTCCCGACGGGCGGTGTCCGACCGACCGGCCGTGTGCTCCTGGTCGGTCGGACGCTCCGGGTCGTTCGATGCGTCGTCGATGACTGTTCTCCGCGACTGACCGGGATCTCAGATGGGGAATTCGCCCTCGAGGCGGCGAAGGTGGGAGCCGCATGGTGCCACAGCCGCCCGGGGCCCTCGGCGGTGGCGCCGTGATCCGGGCGGACAACGTCCGTGCGATCGGCGGGCCACCGTCGTTCAGCTCGCGCGCAGCAGGTCCAGCGCCCGGTCCGCGTGGGTCTCCATGTCCGTCTCGGAGCTCACGCGGCCCAGCAGCGTGCCGTCCTGCCCGATCACGAACGTCTGGCGTCGGCTCCACAGCGGACCCGGACGCTTGGCACCGAAGATCCGTGCCACGGCGCCGTCGGTGTCGGCCAGCAGCGGGAAGTCCAGGTCGTGCGCCTGCGCGAAACTCTCCTGTGCGCCGATCCCGTCCCGGCTGACCCCGAGGCGTCGCGCTCCCACCTGCTCGAATTCCCTCGCCAGGTCCCGGAAGTGGCAGGCCTGCGCCGTGCACCCGCCGGTGTGGGCCTTCGGGTAGAAGAACAGCACCACCGGCCCCTCGGCGAGGAGCTCGGAAAGGCGCAGCGTCGTGCCGTCGTGGGTCGTGGCCCGGAAGTCGGGCACGGGATCACCGGGGTGCAGGGACATGGGGAGCTCTCGTTCGGTGTGGGCTGGCCGGGCGTTTCCGGGGAGTTCGGGGCCGGTCCCCATGGGGATGGTTCCGGGCCGGGGCGAGCGGGATGGCCCCGGTGGAGCGGGCAGCGTAGGGGCGGGGTCACCGGTGACGGACCGGCGCGCACGTACTCTGGGCGCCCCGAGCCGGAGAGGTGACCCATGCGAGTGCTGTTCGTCGCCGCCCTGGCGGAGGAGAGTGAGGCCCTCGAGAAGGCCGGCGCGACCGTGCTGCACGTTGGGGTCGGGAAGGTCCAGGCCGCGACCATGCTCGCGCACCATCTCGTGTCGCACGCCCCCGAGATCGACCTCGTGGTCAACGTCGGTACCGCCGGCGGCCTCGGCCGCCAGATCCTCGGGGAGGTGCACGAGGTCGCCTCCGTGCACCAGCACGACTTCGACCACCGGGGGCTGTCGCGGTTCGTGGGACGTCCGCTTCCCGGTGGGCCGATCCAGCTGCCCGGCCCCTCGGATGCCGTCGCCAGGCTGGCCACCGGCGACCGGCTGGTCCTCGACGACGCGGAACGGGACCGGCTCGCCCGCGACGCCGACCTCGTCGACATGGAGGGCTACGCCGTCGCCGCGACCTGCCGGCAATTCGGCATGCCCGTGTGGCTGGCCAAAGCCGTCTCCGACAACGCGGACGGCGACGCGGCGATGACCTTCCACCAGATGCTCGAGCTGTGCTCGGTGCGACTGGCGTCCTGGGCGCGGCAGCGGGGACTGCTCGACCCCTCCCGGTAGCGCATGCCGGGCGCTCCCGCCGGTCGCGCGCGGAAGGACCTCGCGGAGCGCAGGAGAGTGGCGGCCAGACGCACACCGGGCCACCAGCCCTTCCCTGCGCGCCGCCGTGCCTCTACGGTCAACGCTTCGCGACGGTGGAGGTCGATGTGGGCAGCGACGAGCGAACGACCACACGGGGCGGCGACACCGTCGTCCCGGCGGACCTGCCCGAGACGAAGTCGGAGGTCCGCGCACGCCGCGAGGACCTGCGCCAGGCACTGGTGGAACTCGAGGACGTCCTGAGCCGCCCGTCCGGCGACCACGAGGCCTGGAACGAGCACGTGCGCGACGGGGTCGAACGGATGCACACCACCCTGCAGCACCACGTCCGGGAAACGGAATCCGAGGGCGGGATGCTCGCACAGCTCGAGGAGGACGCCCCGTGGCTCGAGGGTCGCGTGGACCAGCTGCGCCGTGAGCACGACCAGCTCCTGGCCGCCACCGACGCACTGCTGGAGCACTGTCGCGTGGCGCACGACGCCGAAGACATCCGCGAGGAGACCCTGGAGCTGCTGCGCGCGATCTCACGCCACCGCCACCAGGGCACCGACCTGCTCTACGACGCCTACATGGTGGACATCTCCGCGGCCGACTGACCCACGGTGCCCACGGCGGACGGGCGGACACCCACACCGCCGGGCCGTCACCGGCGGGCCGCCTACCTTGTCGCCACGCGTCGGGAGGTCGTGCACGCGTGGCAGGAGGAGCCGTGAGCGAGGT
>SLRZ01000204.1 GCA_007130695.1 Nitriliruptoraceae bacterium | reverse complement strand
ATGACTGATTACTCCCCGCCCCTTGCCGACATCCGCTTCGTGCTCGAGCACGTGACCCCGCTGGCCGACCTGGCCGAGCTGGAGGCCTTCGAGCACGCCGACCCGGACCTGGTGACCGGTCTGCTCGAGGAGGCCGGACGCTTCGCCGCGCAGGCGATCGCGCCCACCAACGTCCCCGGTGACCGCGAGGGTTCGCGGCTCGAGGACGACGGGGTCGTCACCCCCGAGGGGTTCAAGCGGGTCTACTCGCAGTACGTCGAGGCCGGCTGGGGCGCCGTGCAGCACCCACCGGAGTACGGCGGCGGGGGCTTTCCGCTCACGGTCGGCAACGCGGTCAAGGAGATGATCACCAGCGCGAACATGGCGTTCTCGCTGTGCCCGCTGCTGACCACCGGGGCCGTGTACCTGCTCGAGCACCACGGCAGTGAGGAACAGCTGCAGACCTACGTGCCCAAGATGGTCTCGGGGCAGTGGACCGGGACGATGAACCTCACCGAGCCGCAGGCCGGCTCGGACGTCGGTGCGGTCGCCACGAAGGCCGCCCCCGCCGACGACGGCACCTACCGGATCACCGGGCAGAAGATCTACATCACCTACGGCGAGCACGACCTCGCCGAGAACATCATCCACCTCGTGCTGGCACGCCTGCCCGACGCGCCGCCGGGGACCAAGGGCATCTCGCTGTTCATCGTGCCGAAGTACCTGGTGAACGACGACGGTTCGCTCGGTGAGCGCAACGACGCCAAGGTCATCGGGGTCGAGCACAAACTCGGGATCCACGCCTCGCCGACCTGCACCATGGGCTTCGGTGAGGACGGTGACGGCGCCGTCGGCGAGCTGGTCGGCGAGCCCAACGACGGGATGCGCGCGATGTTCACGATGATGAACGACGCGCGCCTCGGTGTCGGTCTGCAGGGCCTCGCGATCGGCGAACGCGCCTACCAGCAGTCGGCCGCGTTCGCGCGGGAGCGGACCCAGGGCCGCGCACCGAGCGCCGCCAAGGGCGAGCAGTCACCGATCGTGGAGCACGCGGACGTGCGCCGCATGCTGCTGACGATGCGCGCCTACATCGAGGCGATGCGCTGCCTGACCTACGCCAACGCCTACGCCCTGGATCTCGCCCACCGGGCCGAGGACCCCGTGCAGCGTGAGCAGCAGCAGAAGGTCGCCGACCTGCTCACCCCGCTGTCGAAGGCGTGGTGCACCGACCTCGGCGTGGAGCTGACCTCGATCGCGGTCCAGATCCACGGCGGGATGGGCTACGTCGAGGAGACCGGGGTCGCACAGCACTACCGGGACGCGAAGATCGCCCCCATCTACGAGGGGACCAATGGCATCCAGGCCCTCGACCTGGTGGGGCGCAAGCTGCCCTACGACGGCGGGGCGTTCGTGAAGGGCTACATCGGCGAGCTCCGCGGGACCGCCGAGGCGCTGCCCGACGCGCTGTCCGACATCGCCGGCCCGCTCGGCGAGGCCGTGGACGCACTCGAGTCGGCGACGGACTGGCTCTTCGAGCACCGTGAGACCCCCAACGACCTCTTCGCCGGCGCGACGCCCTACCTGCGGGTGTTCGGCACGGTCGTCGGGGCACGGGAGCTCGCGCGCTCCGCGGCGCGGGCGCACGAGCTGCTCGAGGCCGGGGAGGGAGACGCCGGGTTCCTCGAGGACAAGATCGTCACCGCCCGGTTCTACGCCACCCAGCTCCTTCCGCAGGTCCACGGCCTGCTCGGGGCCGTGACCGCCGGCGCCGACGACCTCTACGCGATCCCGGCTGAGCGGCTGTAGCGCCGGAACGTGGGGCCACGCGCCGGGCTCACGCCCAGTGCGTGACCCGTTCGCCGGCGGCCGCCTCGCGGTCCACCCCGTCGAGCACCACGGTGGGACGGCCGGTGAGCAGCGGCCGGACCGCGACGGCCAGCAGGCCCTCCACCGGGTGAATCGTCGCGGCGTCGACACCGAGCGTGCCCTCGGCGTCGGCGCCCACCCGGTCGATCAGTTCACGTTGGGTGGCGGCCCCACCCGCCCACTGGAGGGCGGCGGCCTGACCGTGCCCGCGTGCGGGAGGTGGGTGGTCCGGGAAGGACTGCACGGCCTGGGCCCAGGCCTCGCCTGCGACGTCCTCGCCCAGCGGCGAGCCGTCGACCGCATCGCCGAGGCGCAGCACGTCCACCGCGCCGGGGGGCGGGTCGAGGTCCTCGTGGACGACCGCGACCTCGGCGTCGCCGTCGAGGGTGACCACGAGGCCGGCCCACCAGGCCGCCAGCGCGACGGCCGCGGCACCCCAGCCCACGGGGGCCCGCAGGGCCAGCCGGTCGCCGGGTTCGAGCAGCAGGTCCGCCTCCAGCAGGTGCGAGCCTTTGGCGGCCCACTGGGCGAGCGAGGCCATGCCCTGCTCCTCCCGCCGGCCGCGGCGCAGCAGGGTGACCGCGGGGCGGTGGCCGAGCGTGTCGGCCGCATCACGGAGGGCGACGACCAGGTCCGGTGGTGTCGGACGGGGTCCGGGCGGTGGCGCGAGCTGCACCCTGGGGTTCCTGGCGCGGTCGGAAGCGGCGGAGAGGGCCGATCTGCAAGGGTCGGGATGATATCGTTCGGCCAGTCGTCCTCCCCGACTCGACCGTGGGTGTCACGGCCGGGTGGCGTGTTCACTCCGTCGCGGCGACCACCGTCCCTCGAGGCTCTTGTCACGTGAGTGGTCCCTCTTCGTCCGTTTTCCGGTCCGTGCGCCGTCCGCCGCGGCGCCGGTGGTTGGGCACGGCCAAGATGGTCCTGGCCGGGGTGCTCGTGCTCGTGCTGCTGGCGGCGGCGATCGTCGGGGCGGTGTGGGCCGAGTCCTGGCTGCGCCTGGGCGGCACGGAGCTGGCCTCGCTGTCCTCGGACCTCGAGGCGCTGGGCGGGGGCGATGCACGCTCACCGGACCGCGCGACGACCGTGCTGGTCGCCATGATGGCCGAGCACGACCCCACCGCGGCCCGCGCCGCGCCGCTGACCGCGGACGTGGCGCTGGTGCAGGTCAGTGACCGGCGCGAGGAGACGGCGGTCGTGCTGCTCCCCCGTTCGCTGCGCGTGGGTGTGGACGGTGAGGGCGACCTCCCACTGAGCGAGGTGCACGAGCGTGGCGGGCTCGACCTGCTCGTCCGCAGCGTCCTGGACTACACCGGGGTGGGCCTCGACCACGCCGTGGCCGCCACCCCCGAGGTGCTGCCGGCCCTGACCGACGCCCTCGGCGACGTCGAGCGCTGTGCGGACGCCGGCTGCCGGATCCTCGACGCGGACGCCGTGCGTCTGGCGACCACGGAGGGTGACCAGGCGGAACGTGCTGAGGCCGCCGTTGACGTACTGACCCAGCTCGCCGGCCGGGTCGGGCCGGACACACCGCTGCGCTCCCCGCTGCGGTCGCGCGCCGTGATCTCCGTCCTCTCCGGCGAGGTCGTCACCGACGTGTCGCTGCGTGGCCGGCGGCTGCTCGGGGTGGCTGGCGCACTGGACGCCTCCCGGCCGCTCTCGGTCGTCCGTGTCCCGGGGGTCCGCCACCCCGAGACCGACGTCTTCCTGGTGCGTCCCGAGCAGGCGGAGATCCTCTTCCAGCACCTGCGGCAGGGCACCTCGTTCGATGACGGCGAGATCGCGGACGATCCCGAGGCGGTGCCCGAGCAGGTCACGGTCGCCGTCCTCAACGGCGCCGGCACCGCCGGGCTGGCGGGCCGCGTCGAGTCCCAGCTGCAGGGGGCCGGCTACACGGTCGTGGGCACCGACAACGCGCCGAGCTTCGACCACGACGACACCGTCATCAGCTTCCATGCGGACAACGCCGACGCCGAGGTGGCCGCGGTCCTGCTCGCCGAACAGCTCGGCGGGGTCGCGCTGGCGCCCGCCGAACGGCCGCCGTCCTTCGAGGGCGACGACGTGGACCTGCTCGTCACGGTGGGCCACGACCTCGACGAGGACACCGACGACGAAGGGGACGACTAGATGGTCGTCGGTGGGGATCCGGGGCCGTGGGGGCCCGTCCGTCACGGTGGACACCGGTGGCGGCTGTTGCGGCGTGCCGCCAAGCTCGCGGGCATCCTGAGCCTCGTCGGTGTGGTGGCGCTGGTCTCCACCGGCTTCGAGCTCTACCGGCAGCTCGAGAGCAGCCTCACCCGAGTCCCGCTCGAGGAACTCGACCGGGCCACCACGACGACCGACGCCCGCCACTTCCTGGTCGTGGGCTCCGACTCGCGCGGTGACCTCGACGCGGAATCGCGCAGTTCGATGTCGCTCGGCGAGTTCGAGGGTCAGCGCAGCGACACGATCATCTACGTCGCGTTGAGCGCGGACCGCAGCGCCATCTCGCTGGTGAGCCTGCCGCGCGACCTGCTGGTGATGGACGACGGCCGGCAGCGCAAGCTCACCGACACCTTCGCGGGTGGCGCCGACGACCTCATCCGGGTGATCCAGTCGAACTTCGGGCTGCCGATCAACCACTACGCCAAGGTCTCGCTGGGCGGGTTCGTGGAAGCAGTGCGCACCCTCGGTGGCGTCGACATCTGCCTCGACGAGCCGCTGAAGGACTGGCGCGCGGGCGCCGACTTCGAGGCCGGCTGCCACCGCATGGATGCCGAGGAGGCGCTGTCCTACGTCCGTTCCCGGCAGGGCCCCCGGGCCGACTTCGAGCGCATCGACCGGCAGCAGACCTTCCTGCGCGCGACGCTCGAGGAGCTCACCCAACGCCGGGTGCTGGCCAACGTCCCGCAGCTGTTTCAGCTCGTCGAGGACGTCTCGACCAACGTCGTCACCGACGACGGGCTCGGGCTCGGCCAGATGCGCTCGCTGGCCGACGAGGCCCGCCGGATCGTCGACGACGGCGTGCCGATGACCACCGTGCCGGCCTACACCCGACGGATCGACGGGATCGACTACGTCATCGCCTACCGCCCCGGGGCGGAGGCGCTGTTCGAGGACCTGCGGCGCGGCCGGCCGTTGGAGAGCCGCGGGACCGGTGACGAGCGACGGGACACCCGGGTTGCGGTGTGGTCGGGTGGGCGCCCTGCGGCCACGAAGATCGTGGGCGACACCTTGCTCTACGCTGCCTTCGACGCGACCCCCAGCGGCCAGGGGCCGTCGGGTACGGACGCCGGCACGACCACGACGGTCTACCGGGTCCCCGGCCAGACCGAGGCGGCCGACTGGGTGGCGGCCACCCTGGGTGCACCGGTCCGGGCGCTGCCGGACGGAGTCGGGGCCCCCGACGGGGCCCAGGTGGTCGTCGCGGTCGGTGACGACGCCGAGGGCAGCTGACGAGACCCACGACGAGGGAGACGAGGTGAAGGCGCTGGTCCTGGCCGGTGGCTCGGGGACGCGCCTGCGCCCGATCACCCACACGAGCGCGAAGCAGCTCGTCCCCGTCGCGAACAAGCCGATCCTGTTCTTCGGGCTGGAGCAGATCCGCGACGCCGGGATCACCGAGGTCGGCATCATCGTCGGCGACACCCACGCCGAGATCGAGGCCGCGGTCGGCGACGGGTCGGCGCTGGGCATCGAGCCGACCTACCTGCGCCAGGAGTCCCCGGCGGGGCTGGCCCACGCCGTGCTGACCGCCGCCGAGTGGCTCGGTGACGACGACTTCGTGATGTTCCTCGGGGACAACCTCATCGAGGGTGGCATCGGGCATCTCGTCGAGGCGTTCGAGCGCGATCGCCCGGCGGCCCAGGTGCTGCTCAAGGCGGTCGAGGACCCCTCCCGGTTCGGGGTCGCGGAACTGGACGACGCCGGGCGGGTGGTGCGGCTGGTCGAGAAGCCCGAACACCCGCCGAGCGACCTGGCGCTGGTGGGGGTGTACCTGTTCAGCCCGGCGATCCTCGACGCCGCCCGGCGCATCGAGCCCTCGGACCGCGGCGAACTCGAGATCACCGACGCCATCCAGCGGCTGCTCGACGACGGGCAGGAGGTCCGCGCGTCGCTGATCGAGGGCTGGTGGCTGGACACGGGGAAGAAGGACGACCTGCTGGAGGCCAACCGGATCGTGCTGGGCTCCGTGCGGCGCCGGGTCGAGGGAGAGGTCGACCACGACTCGGAACTGGTGGGCGAGGTCGTCGTCGAGGCGGGGGCGCAGGTCGTGCGCTCCAGCGTGCGGGGGCCGGCGGTGATCGGGCCCGGGGCACGCCTCGAGGACGCCTACGTCGGTCCGTTCACCTCCATCGCGAACGACTGTGTCGTCGAACGGTGTGAGATCGAGTTCTCCGTGCTGCTCGAACGTGCGAGGGTGCACGACGTGGCCCGCATCGAAGGGTCGCTGCTCGGCCGGGACGTGGTGGTCTCGCGCACGCAGCGCCGTCCCTCCGCCCACCGGCTGATGCTGGGCGACCACGGGCTGGTGGAGATCTCCGAGCCCTGACGATGAGCCCGACCCGCACGGGTCGACGACGATTTCGAGGCAGCGTTGAGACTCCTGGTCACCGGCGGGGCCGGCTTCATCGGCTCGAACTTCGTGCGCCACGCGCTGCGCACGGACGACGGCGTCCGCATCACCAACCTCGACGCGCTCACCTACGCCGGTTCACTGACCTCCCTGCACGACCTCGAGGACCATCCCCGCCACCGCTTCGTGCACGGCGACATCTGCGACGCCGCCCTCGTGGACGAACTGATGGCCGACGCCGACGCGCTGGTGCACTTCGCCGCCGAGTCGCACGTGGACCGCTCCATCGACGGTCCGGCCGCGTTCCTGCGCACCAACGTCGACGGTGCGGGCGTGGTGTTCGACGCCGCCCGCCGCCACGAACTCCAGCGGGTGCTGCACATCTCCACCGACGAGGTGTACGGCTCCATCGACGAGGGCTCGTTCGACGAGGGCGACCCGCTGCTGCCCAACAGCCCCTACGCCACCTCGAAGGCCGCGGCCGATCTGCTGGCCCGCTCCTACCGCGTGACCTACGACTTCCCGATCATGGTGACCCGCACCACCAACAACTTCGGCCCGTACCACTTCCCCGAGAAGATGATCCCGCTGTTCGTCACCAACCCCATCGACGGACGCAAGGTGCCGCTCTACGGCGACGGGGCCAACGTGCGGGACTGGACCCACGTCCATGACAACGTCGAGGCGCAGTGGCGGGTGCTCACCGAGGGGGCACCGGGCGCCGTCTACAACGTCGGCGCGGGCAACGAGCGCAGCAACCGGGACCTCACGCTGGCGCTGCTCGGCCGCTTCGGCCTGGGCGAGGAGATGATCGAGCACGTGCCCGACCGGCCGGGTCACGACCGGCGCTACTCGGTCGACAGTGCCCGCATCCGGGCGCTCGGCTGGCGGCCACGCCACGACCTCGACGAGGCCCTCGACGACACGATCCGTTGGTACCGGGACAACGAGTGGTGGTGGCGTCCGCTGATCGACGCCGGTGCCGGTGAGCGCCGGGGGCGCGCGTGAGGGTCCTGCTCACCGGTGCCGGCGGCCAACTGGGCCTCGACCTGCTCGACGCCTTCGTGCGTGACGAGGTGGCGGCGTTCACCCGGGCGGAGCTCGACGTGGCCGACGAGGCCGCCGTGGCGGCGGTCGTCGGCGAGGTGGCACCCGACCTCGTCGTCAACGCCGCCGCGTGGACCGACGTCGACGGCTGCGAACAGGACCCCGACCGCGCGCACCGGGTCAACGCGCTCGGGCCGTGGTGGCTGGCGAGGGCGTGTGGCCGGGTCGGGGCGACGCTGGTGACCGTTTCCACGGACTACGTGTTCTCCGGCACGCCGGGTCGGGGACCCGACGGCCGGTTGCGTGGGTGGAACGAATTCGACCAGCCCCAGCCGGGCAACGTCTACGGCCGGTCGAAGGCCGCCGGGGAGGCACTGGTCCGCCAGACCCTGCCCGCCCACCACATCGTGCGCACCGCGTGGCTGTGCGGGGCGCGGGGTGAGAACTTCGTGCGCACCATGCTGCGTCTGGGGCGGGAACGCGACGAGCTCGCGGTCGTCGACGACGAGGTGGGTTCGCCGACCTTCACCCGGGATCTGGCCGTCGGGATCCGGCGGCTGGCGGTCTCCGGTCGCTACGGCACGGCCCACCTGGTCAACCGGGGGCGGTGCAGCCGTCACCAGCTGGCGTGTGCGGCACTGGAGCTTGCCGGCATCGAGGTGCCGGTCCGCGCCGTCGGCAGCGACGCGTTCGTCCGGCCCGCGCCGCGGCCCTCGTTCTCCGTGCTCGACACGCAGCACACGACCCTGGCGGGTGTCCCGCCGCTGCCGCACTGGCAGGACGGGCTGGCGGCGATGCTGGCCGAACTGGGGGCGACGGAGCCGCCGGCGTGAGCCCGGACCGGGCCGTCCCCGACGAGCTCCCGGCGGTGGTGGTCGTCTCCCACGACACCCGCGGGGAGGCCCTGGCGTGCCTCGCCTCCGCGCGTGCGGCCGGCGCGGAGGAACTGGTGCTGGTCGACTGCGGCTCCCGGGACGGCACCGCTGAGGCGGTGCGCCGCGCCGAGCCCGACGCCGTGGTCCTGGAACTGACCAACGTCGGGTTCGGTCGTGCGGCCAATGCCGGCGTCGCCCGCACGACCCGGGCCGTCGTGGTGATCTCCAACGCCGACGTGCGGTTCGGCGCCGACGCCCTGGGTGAGCTCTCGGCACGGTTGGCGACCGACCCCGGACTGGCCGCCGCCGGCCCCGCGGTGGTCTATCCGGACGGGACCCCGCAGGCCTCTGCCCGCCGGCTGCCGGATCTCACCACCGCGGTCGGCCACGGGCTGCTCTACCGCGTGCATCCGGACAACCGCTTCACGCGGCGCTACCGACAGCTCGACGCCGACCCGTCCCGTGCCCGGGAGGTGGACTGGCTCTCGGGCTGCACCCTGGCGGTGCGGCGCGAGGCGTTCACGGACGTTGGGGGCTTCGACCCGGGCTACTTCCTCTACGTCGAGGACGTCGACCTCGGCGTGCGCCTGCGCCGGGCCGGGTGGCGGCTGGCCTTCGAGCCCGGCGCCCGCGTGGTGCACCGGGTGGGCGCCTCGACCCGGCAGCGCCGCGCACGGTCGCTGCTGCACCACGCCCGCGGCCTCGACCGCTTCTACGGTCGGCACCTCGCGCGGAGCCCGGGGACCCGGTTGCTGCGTCCGCTGGTGCGGGTCGGCCTCGCCGGCTGGGTGCTGACGAGCCTGGTGTGGGAACGTGTCGCCGCGCGGCGCGGCCGTGCGCACAGCACCACTGGTGAACGAGGAGGACCAGCGTGACCGAGGTCCGCGAAGCGATGATCGTCGCGGGGGGCGCCGGGACCCGGCTGCGGCCGCTGACCAGGACGACCCCCAAGCCGTTGCTGCCGTTCTGCGGTGCGCCGTTCCTGTCCGGGGTGATCCGCCGGCTGGCGGCGGTCGGGGTGGAGCGCGTCCTGCTGATCGTCGGTGCGGACCCCGCACCCTTCGAGATACTGCGTGGCGAGGCGGAACGGATCGGGGTCTCGCTCGAGGCGGTTCCCGAGCCCGAACCCCTGGACACGGCGGGTGGTGTGCGGGCGGCCTGCGAACTGCTCAGCGGTCCCTTCCTGGTGCTCAACGGCGACATCCTCACCGACGTCGACCTCGCGGGGGCCATCGCCGCCCACGACCACAGCGGCGCCGACGCGACCCTGGTGCTCACGCGGGTCGAGGACACCTCGACGTTCGGTGTGGTCGTGCGCGACGGGAGCAGGGTCACGCGGTTCGTCGAGAAGCCCGAGCCGGGCACCCTGCCCGACGACACCGTCAACGCGGGCACCTACATCCTGCAGCCCGAGGCGATCGCCCGTTTCCCTCGTGGCCGGCTGAGTTTCGAACGCGAGGTGTTCCCCGGTCTGCTCGAACAGGGCGCCCACCTCGAGGGCTGGGTGGGCGACGGCGTCTGGGCCGACCTCGGCACCCCGGAACGCTTCCTCGCCGGCCACCGGCTCGCGCTGGAGGGTGGCCTGAAGTGGCCGAGTCTGGACGAGGTCGACCAGGTCGCACCGGGCCGGTGGCAGTCGGTCACCGCCGAGGTCGCCGGCGACGCCCGGATCGTCGAACCGGTGCTCCTCGGCGCCGGTGCCCGGGTGGCCGCCGGCGCGACCGTGGGGCCCCACGCGGTGCTCGGCGCCGGGGTCCAGGTCGGTGAGGACGCCACCGTCGCCGACAGCGTGTTGTTCGACCATGTCCGCCTGGCGGAAGGGGCGCAGGCGGAGGGGACGCTGATGGGGCACCATGCGCGGCTCGGGCGACAGGCGCGGACCGACCCCGGTGTGGTGATCGGTGACGACTGCCACGTCGCGGCCGGTGAGCGGCTCGCCGCCGGCACCCGGCGCCCCGAGGGCTAGGCCGGGCCGGGAGGGACGTGAACCGTCCGGACCGGTGCCCGGATAGGGTCCTGGAGACGTGCTCGGGGGACGAAATGGCCAGTCAGACGGGACGACGAGAGGCGTGGGTGTGACCCTGTCGTCATCGCCGGCGGGCAACGCCCCGCCGGACCGCCTGTTACGCCGGACCAGCAAGAAGCTCGTGGAGCTCTACCTGGCCCGGGAACTGCTGGCCCAGCTGGTACGCAAGGAGCTGAAGGTCCGCTACAAGAACTCGTCCCTGGGGTTCCTGTGGTCGATGCTCACCCCGGCGCTGATGACCGTGGTCTTCACCGTGATCTTCAGCCAGGTGCTGATCATCCCCGTGGACGACTTCGCCGCCTTCTTCCTCGCCGGCTACCTGCTGTGGCAGTTCTTCCAGAACTCCTGCCAGGGGGCCATCCACTCGGTGGTCGGCAACGGCGACCTCGTCAAGAAGGTCTACTTCCCCCGGGAGGTGCTGCCGCTCTCGCACGTGCTCTCGCAGGTGGTCCATCTGCTGCTCGCCCTGCTGGTCGTCAGCCCCTATCTGATCGTCACCCGCGGCTGGGGGGTGGTGGCCTATCTGCCCGCGACCCTGGCGGCGGTGGCGCTGCTCACGATCTTCGTCTCGGGCGTGGCCATGTGGTTCGCGGGCGTCAACGTGGTCTTCCGCGACCTGCAGGAGCTGTTCGTCGTGATCTTCCTGGTGTGGTTCTACGCCACGCCGGTGCTCTACCCACTGGCCCTGGTGCGCTCCCGGTGGGGCGGCGAGAGCATGGAGTGGCTGGCGACCGCGTTGCAGTTCAACCCCATGACGTGGTTCGTGGAGCTGTTCCGGGCGCCGCTGTTCGGCAAGGTCGTCGAGACGCCCGGCTACGAGCCCGGGGTGGAGGCCCTCGCCCCGGTCACCTCGCTCGCCCCCGGCCTGCCCTCGCTGCTGACCGTCGGTGTCGCCACCGGGTGGGCCGTCGGTGCGTTGGTGGTGGGCTACGTGGTGTTCCAGCGTCGGGCCCGGACCTTCGCGAAGGAGGTCTGAGCATGGTGCGCAGGACCATCGGGCAACTCGCCGGCGTCCACGTCGACCCGTCGATGCCCGCGGTCGTCGTCGAGGGGGTCACCGAGACCTTCCGGCTGTACCACGAGCGGCCCGGGGGGCTCAAGGAACGCCTCTACCGCCTGCGTCGGTCGAGCTACACCGACTTCAACGCGCTCGAGGACGTCTCGTTCACCATCGACCACGGTGAGAGCGTCGCCGTGATCGGCCACAACGGGTCGGGCAAGTCCACCCTGCTCAAGATCCTCGCGCGCATCCTGCCGCCCGACGAGGGCACGTCGTGGACCAACGGGCGGGTGGCCTCGCTGCTCGAACTCGGCGCGGGCTTCCACGGGGACCTCACCGGCCGGGAGAACATCTACCTCAACGGCGCGATCCTGGGGCTGACCAAGGGTGAGATCGACGAGCGGTTCGACGAGATCGTCGACTTCGCCGGAATCCGGCCGCTGCTGGACACGGCCGTGCGCACCTACTCCTCGGGCCTGTACGTGCGGCTGGGCTTCGCGATCGCCGTGATGGTCGACCCCGACATCCTGCTGGTCGACGAGGTGCTTGCGGTCGGTGACGCGGAGTTCCAGGACCGTTCGCTGCAGCGGATGAAGGAGTTCCGCGACACCGGCAAGACGTTCGTGCTGGTCAGCCACGACCTCTCCGCGGTGCGCGAGATGTGCGACCGCTCCATCGTGCTCGACCGTGGCCGGGTGGTCTTCGACGGCCCCGTGGCCGAGGGGGTCGAGCTCTACCGCCAGCGCGTGGCGACGCAGGCGGCGCGCCGTTACCCCCGCCGCCGCGCGAGCGGGCGGGTGCGAGTGGACGAGACGTCACTGCTCGGACCCGACGGCCAACCCGTCGAGGAGATCGCCCCCTCCACGCCGGTGACCCTGCGGGTGCGGTTGCACGCGGTGGAACGCGTCGAGGCGTGCAGCGTGGGCCTGACCGTCACCCGGGGCGACGGCACCCACCTCTACGAGCTGCACACCATCTGGCAGGGGGTCGGCGTCGGGCCGCTGACGCCCGAACAGGAGGCGGTGGTGGACCTGCGTTTCACCGCCCACCTGCTGGCGGGGCACTACGGGGTGACCGTCACGGTCACCGACGAGCGGGGTCGCGAGACCTGGGCCGTGGTGCCCGACGCGGCACGGTTCGCGATCGCGACGGTCCCCGGCGGGGCCGGTCTGGTCAACCTCGCCGCCTCGACCTCGGTGTCCGAGGGGCCCGCGCTGCGCCTGGGGACCGAGTCGGTGACCGGCCCGATCCCGGTGTCGCGTCTCGAGCGTCGCCGCCGCGAACGATGAGCGGCCTGGCGACGTCGCGCCACGGGCCCGGCCGGGACCTGCTGCCGTGAAGGTGACGGCGATCGTGGTCAGCTGGAACGCGGCCGCCCAGCTGCCCGCGTGTCTGGCGGCGCTCGACGCCCAGGACCACGCCGACCTCGAGGTGCTGGTGGTCGACAACGCCAGCGGGGACGGCTCGGTGCAGCTCCTCGAACGCGAACTGGCACGGGAACACCGCCACCCGCTGCGGGTGCGCTTCAACGCCACCAACCGGGGGTTCGCGGGTGGGGTGAACGACGGGCTCGCCGAGAGCGACGCGCCGGCCGTGCTGCTGGCCAACGTCGACGTGGAGCCCTCGCCCACGCTGGTCTCGCAGCTGGTCGCCGCCCTGGCCGCCGACGTGACGGTCGGGTCCGTGCAGCCGCACCTGCTGCGGACCGTGCCCGGGCCCGACGGCCGTGCGGTGATCGACACGACCGGGCACGTCGCCACCCGCGCGCGGCTGTTCCGCAACCGCGGTGAGGGAGAGCCCGACGAGGGGCGCTACGAGCGGGGCGAGGTCTTCGGCGTCTCCGGAGCCCTCGCGCTGCACCGGCGGGCGATGCTCGACGACGTCGCCTGGCGCGGGC
The DNA here is from genome assembly GCA_007130695.1 of Nitriliruptoraceae bacterium. Lineage (GTDB taxonomy): Bacteria > Actinomycetota > Nitriliruptoria > Nitriliruptorales > Nitriliruptoraceae > SKLC01. The sequence continues at coordinate 6,245 of SLRZ01000204.1, read as the reverse complement.
CGGAGGGGGCGGGCGAATACCTCACCGAGGACCTGTTCGCCTACTTCGACGACATCGAACTCGACTGGCGGGCGCGGCTGCGGGGCTGGCGTGCCGTCTACGAGCCGGACGCGGTCGGCCGCCACGAACGGGGCGGTGCGGGCCCCCGGCGGACCCCGGTGGTGGAGGCGCTGAACTACGCCAACCGGCTCCTGGTGGTGGCCACGTGCGACCACGGTCCGTTGCTGCTGCGCTCGGCGCCGCTGGTGACGGTCACCACGGCCCTGAAGACCCTGGAGCTCGCCGTGACCGTGCCCCGGGCCCTGCCCGGGGCGCTGCGCGGTCTGGGCAGGCTGCCGGCTGCCCGTCGCCGCCGGCGTGAACTGCAGCGCCGCGCGAGCGTGGATCCCGGTGTGGTCGTGGCCCGCTGGTTCGAGGCCTTCGACGCCCGGGCCTGGGTGCGCACCTGGTGGCGGCGCGTCCGCGGCCGGGCGCCGGGCGTGGCCCGACCCGACCGCGACTAGTCGTCGGTGTCCGCATCGTCATCGTCGTCATCGCCGCCGAGCAGCCCGTCCTCGGTCTCGTGCGACTCGTCGGTGTCGACGTCCTCGGGCTCCGCCTCGGGGGTCTCCTCGTCGCTGATCTCGAGGACCCCGTCCGGGTAGGTGGCGAAGATCTGGGCCTCCGGGCCGATGCCCCGGGTGCCGTAGTGGCGGGCGACGAAGCCGTTGCCGACGGTCTCGTCCCACTCGTCGCAGTCGACGGCGGTGCCCCAGGCGCGCAGCGCGATCGCCTGGCCCGAGGAGATGCCCGGGTCCTCGTAGGGGGAGACGTAGATGAGGGCCCCACCCTGGGTGTTGAAGCCGCTGTTGTTGAGCGTCTCGGCCCACGCCCCCATCTCGTCGATGGTGTCGTCTTCGACCTGCTCGGGGTCGTACCAGACGATGATCGCGCCGTGCTCGAGGTTGTGGGTGGAGGTCTTCTCGTCGATCTGCTCGCTCGCCCCGCGGGGGACCGGCGGGAAGGTCTGTGAGGTGTGCGGGCCCGAGTGGGTCGGGCGGATGTCGGGGTAGATGAGGTCGGCCGGGGGCGCCTGGTTGCGCTCGAAGTGGCCCGCCTCCTCCAACGGCTCGCGCTCCACGAACGTCTCGCACCCGGCGGCCTGCTCCGCCTGCTCGATGTCCTCGGAGCCGACCAGGACGGCCTCGTCGAGGCTCGCGTCGCCACCGAGCACCGCCTGGAGCACCACCGCGGCGACCACGCCGAAGACCGCCGCCGCCACGAGGCCGTTGCGGATCGCGGCGCGCCGGCGCTTCTGGGCCGCCTCGGCCTCCTTGCGCTTGCGCTCCTCGCGAGCTTTGGCCCGGCGTTCCTTGTTGGTCAGGCGCTCCTGCTCGGCCACGAACGGGCCCCCTTGCTCGATCGGACACACGAGGCGGCGAGGGTACCCGAGGCCGCCGTGGGCCCCGTTCCCCCGTCTCCTCAGTATTCGAGCAGCAGGCCGTCGACGTCGACCGCCGGACGGGGTGGGGGCGGGGGCCCCGCGGGCCGCCCCACCGCGATCATGCCCAGCGGTGCCCAGTCGGCATCGAGGTCCAGGCTCGCCCGGACCGTGTCGGGACAGAAGGCGGTCGAGGAGATCCAGGCGGCTCCCAGCCCGTGACCGGCCAGGACCACCTGGAGGTTCTGCAGGGCCGCCCCGCCGGAGAGGACGAACAGGTCCCGTTCGGCCAGCCGTCGGCGCTGGTCGGGGTAGTGGTGGGCGCCGTCGAGCACGACGAACGGCACGAGCACCTCCGGGGCCTCGCGCAGCACCGCGTCCGAGCGGGCGACCCGTGTCTCGACCCGCTCGGCCGGCAGCCCGTCGCCGGCGAGGTCGGCGCGCCACCGCTGCGCCATCGCGTCCAACAGCCGGGTGCGGGTCCGATCGGTCAGACGCAGGAAGCGCCACGGCCGGGTGTGGTGGGGGGCGGGCGCGGTGGCGGCCGCGGCCACCGCCTCGCGGAGGGCCCCCGGCGGGACCGGGTCGGGCGCGAACGAGCGGACCGTGCGGCGCGAGGTGACCGCGGACGTGACGGCGGTGGGCCCGCCCGCACGGAACAGGTCCTCCTCGGCCGGCCGCACCAGGTCCGCCCCCAGCCCGGGTTCGCCGGCCGCCAGACCCCGCACCAGCACGAACGGCGTGGCCGAGGCCTTGTGTCGGACGAGGTCGGCCGTCCCGGCGAGTTCGTCGGCGACGGCCGCCTCGGTGACCTCCAGCAGGCGGCCCCCCAGGTCGGTGCCGCCGCGCTCGTCGCGCAGGGCCGGCGCCCCGGCGACCCCCAGCGCCACCTCCGTCTGTCCCCGGCGCCACGGGCGGCCGAAGGTGTCGGTGACGACGATGCCGACGTCCGCGCCGGTGCGCGCACGCAGCCCGTCCCGCAACCGCGCGGCGGAGGCGTCCGGATCCTCGGGAAGGAGCAGGGCGCGGTCGTCGGCGACGTTGGAGGCGTCGACCCCGCCGTTGGCGCACACGAAGCCGTGGGGGGTCTGGGTGATCAGCACCCACGGGGCGTCGGCCACGACGCGGGCCGCCTGCCCGCGCGCCACCTGCCGGCGGGCCGCCTGCGGGTCGCCTTGCGGGAGGTCGATGATCGCGCCCTCGACGATGCTGACGACCTTCGAGGCCACACACAGCACGTCGCCGTCGACGAGGTGCACGCCGGCGTGGTCAGCGGCCTCGAGCACCGCGTCGACGAGGTCGTCCTCGGCCCCCACCAGTCGTCCGGTCGGGAGGGGCAGGACCGTGAGCGCACCGGGGCCGGTCGCGTGCCGGCGGGGGTCGTCGACACTCATCGGCGCAGCCCGTCGGCCAGCTCGAGGACCGTGCCGGCCAGGGCTCCGGCCACCTCGGGGTCGTCCATCATCGTGTCGGTGACCCGGCACTCGATGCCGAGCTCGTCGCGGACCGCCGCCGACGCCTGGGCGTCGCGCCGGTCGACCACCCAGCCGTCGAGCAGGTCGCCGTAGTGGCGGGCGACCCCCAGCGCGGACACCTCCGCGCCCACGGACGGCAGCAGCCGGTCCGCCATGCCGCGCACGACCGCGCCGCCGACGATGGGGGAGACGCCCACGATCGGCGCAGGGGTCTGTCGCAGCGCGGCGTCGATGCCGGGGATCGCCCGGATCGTGTCGATGGACACCACGGGGTTGGAGGGGGCGAGCAGCACCGAGTCGGCGTCGAGCAGGGCCTCCACCACCCCGGGGGCGGGCGCCGCGGCCGCGCCGCCGTCCAGTTCGACCCGCGAGACGGTGGGCTCGCCGCGCTCACGGACCCAGTACTCCTGGAAGTGCAGGTCGCGTCCGTCGGCGGTGTGCACGCGGGTGGTGACCTCGTCGTCGGTCGCGGGCAGCAGTCGGACGTCGACCCCGAACGCGGCCGTGACCTCCTCGGTGACCGACGACAGGGGCAGGCCGGCGCCGAGGCGCTCCGTGCGGTGCAGGTGGGTGGCGAGGTCGCGGTCGCCGAGGGTGAACCAGCGGGGCGCACCGAAGCGCTCGAGTTCGCTGGCCACGACGTCGGACTCCCCGCCACGGCCCCACTGACGCTGCGGGTCCACCACGCCGGCGAGGTGGTAGGTGATGGAGTCGAGGTCCGGGCAGATGCGCAGCCCGTGCAGCCACAGGTCATCGGCGACGTTGACGACGGCGATGATCTCCTCGGGCGGGACCACACGCACCAGGCCCTTGAGGAAGCGGGCGGCGCCGACGCCGCCGGACAGGACCACGTGCACCGGTGGGGCTCCTCATCGATGGGTGACGGACCAGGCCCGAGCCTAACGGCCCCCCGCGAGACCACGGTGGCCTCACCTTCCGGGTTCACCCATAGGATGCACCTGGAACCGAGCAGTGGATGAGCGTGGGAATCGCGGACGAGCCGGACGCCGGGACGCTCGATCGGTTGCGCCCTCGGGCGCTGCGGCGAGCCGAGCAGGGGATGACCCTGGGGCGCGACGAGGCGGCGGCCCTGCTGACCGCGCGTGGTGGGGACCTCGACCGGTTGACCGCGATCGCCGGCCGGGTTCGCGATCTGGCGCCCTGGTACGCCGAAGGGGGCTCGCACCGCTCGGCCGACGGCCGTCCGGTGGTGACCTACAGCCGGAAGGTGTTCATCCCGCTGACCCACCTGTGTCGTGACACCTGCGGCTACTGCACGTTCGCGTGGCCGCCGAAGAAGGAGATGCCGGCGTTCCTCTCGCCCGACGAGGTGGTCGACATCGCGCGCCGGGGGCAGCAGGCGGGTTGCAAGGAGGCGCTGTTCACCCTGGGCGACAAGCCCGAGCTGCGCTACCCGGCCGCGGCGGAGTGGCTCGCCTCGCGCGGGTACGACTCCACCCTGGAGTACCTGCGGTCGGTGGCGGTGCAGGTCATCGAGGAGACCGGGCTGCTACCCCACCTCAACCCGGGGGTGATGACCTGGTCGGAGATGGCGACGCTCAAGCCGGTCGCGCCGTCGATGGGGATGATGCTGGAGTCGACCTCCGAGCGGCTGCTGGCCAAGGGCCAGGCGCACTTCAACTCGCCCGACAAGGACCCGGCGACCCGGCTGCGGGTGCTGGAGGACGCCGGCCGGTTGTCGATCCCGTTCACCTCCGGCCTGCTGATCGGCATCGGTGAGACGCTGGTGGAACGCATCGACACGTTGCTGGCGCTGAAGGAGACCCACCGTCGCTACGGCCACCTGCAGGAGGTGATCGTCCAGAACTTCCGGGCCAAGCCCGACACGGCGATGAAGAACGCCCCCGAGCCCTCGACCGACGACCTGGTGGCCACGATCGCCACCGCCCGGATCCTGCTGGGCCCCAAGGTCCACCTGCAGGCGCCGCCGAACCTCTCGCCCGGTGAGGAGCGTGCGGTCCTGGCGGCCGGGATCGACGACTGGGGCGGGGTCAGCCCGGTCACCCCGGACCACGTCAATCCGGAGGCGCCCTGGCCGCGGGTGGAGGACCTCGCGGCGCGCTCCTCGGAGGGCGGGTTCGAGCTCGCCGAGCGGCTGTGTGTCTACCCGGAGTACGTCGGCGAGCCCGACCCGTGGCTCGCGGGCCGCATGCGCGGGCCGGTCGCCGCCCTGGCCGACGTGGGCGGCCTCGCACGGCCCGGTGCCGTGCCCACGCCCCAGACCTGGCAGGACCCCGACCCGGGGGAGCGGTCGGTGACGGCCGCGATGGAGGCCGTGATCGCGGGTGACGAGGCCGGTGGCTCGGCGGCCGACGGACGCAACGCCCGTTCCGCGGTCGCCGAGGACGACCTGCACCGTGCGGTGTACGGCGACGTCCATGCGGTGGCCGAGGGTGTGGTGTCGGCCAACGCCCCGCGGGTGGAGGCCCCGGCGCGCAGCACCATCCGGCCCGAGGTCGCGGCGGCGCTGGCCCGGGCGCAGCGCGGTGTGGTGCTCGACGACGACGAGGCGCTGCTGCTGTTCGAGACCACCGGGGTGGAGCTCGAGGCGCTCTGCGAGGCCGCGGACGAGGTCCGCGCCGAGCGGGTCGGCGACGAGGTCACCTACGTCGTCAACCGCAACATCAACTTCACCAACGTCTGTTACACCGGCTGCCGGTTCTGCGCGTTCGCCCAACGCCGCGACGACGCCGACGCCTACACGCTGGGGATCGAGCAGGTCGCCGACCGGGCCGAGGAGGCCTGGGTGCAGGGTGCGACCGAGGTTTGTCTGCAGGGCGGCATCCACCCCGACCTGCCGGGTGACCACTACTTCGAGATCCTGGATGCGTTGAAGCGCCGCCTGCCGGAGATCCACATCCATGCGTTCAGCCCGATGGAGGTCGTCAACGGCGCGACCCGGCTGGGGATCTCGATCCGTGAGTGGCTGACCGAGGCACGCGACCGGGGGCTGGGCTCGATCCCGGGGACGGCCGCGGAGATCCTCGACGACGAGGTCCGTTGGGTGCTGACCAAGGGCAAGCTGCCCACCGACGCCTGGATCGACGTCGTCACCACCGCCCACGATCTCGGGCTGCCCTCGTCCTCGACGATGATGTTCGGGCACGTCGACGAGCCCCACCACTGGGTGTCCCACATCAAGCTGCTGCGACGCCTGCAGGAGCAGACCGGCGGATTCACCGAGTTCGTGCCGCTGCCGTTCGTGCACCAGCTCGCCCCGATCTACCTGGCCGGCGTCGCGCGGCCCGGCCCGGGCTTCGAGGACTCCCGTCGCGTGCACGCGGTGGCCCGGCTGCTGCTGGCCGGCGAGATCGACAACATCCAGCTCT
>SLRZ01000270.1 GCA_007130695.1 Nitriliruptoraceae bacterium | reverse complement strand
TGGTGATCGCCGAGTTGCGCGCGGTGCTGTGACCGATCGCGTCGGAGCGCACCCGCTCGATCAGCACGGCGTCGCTGGGGTCCTTGAGGTCGGGGGTGAGCTCGCCGGCGGCACCGCTGACGGCCGGGTCGGTGCTGGAGGGCACCAGCTCGGCCGCCTGGGCGGCGAGCTCCGCGCCGCGCTGCTGGAGCTCACGGCGGCGCTCACGCCCCCGGTCGGGGTCGGCGAGGTAGGACGCGGCGGCCCCCAGGGCGATGCCGCCGGCGAGCCACGCCAGGCGCTGGCCGACGCTGGGACGGCACGAGTGTCGGCCGAGCACGTCGTCGAAACGGTCGAGCACGTCATCGAGGTCGAACACGAGAACTCCTCATCGAAGGTCGGGGAAGGTGACTTGGCGGCAAGCTTGGGTCACCCACCCCCGCCGCGCCCCCGCCAGCCACCGGCGGGCGACGCCGCCCGAACGGTCGTGGCCGTCGGGCCGAGACGCCCGCGGTCCCCTCGACCGGCCCCGAGAACCCCTGTCAGGGTCGGCCCCCGCCAGGTCGGTCCTGCGGGGTCACCCGAGCGCGCTGCGGCGCTCCTCGACCTCCGCCTCGAGTTCGGTGGTCGGGACCAGCAACTGCTCGAACGAGCCCCGGGCGACGTTGGCGCCGCCGTGGCGCACCTGGACCTCGCACACGAGCTTGGCGGGGCCGACCACCGCGACGGTGGCCGTCAGCGTCATGGTCTCGCCCACCGGCACCGGCACGCGGGAGTTGATCTCGAGCGCGGCGCCGAGCCCCTCCTCGCCGGGCTCGAGGTGCGGTTCGAGCAGTTCGCGGCAGATCCGTTCCACGTGGCTCGCCAGGGCCGCGGTCCCGCACACGGGCGGCGAGGGGTCCTGCGAGCTGTAGGCGGTCATCTCGGGCGATACCGTGACCTCGAGGGTCGAGGTGGCGCCACGTGGGGGTCCGGGTCGCATGGCGGGCCAGTCTGGTCGTCGGGGGACCGGGGGACGACCGTCGTCGGTGGATCGTCTCGGCGTGGGGTGTGTTGGGGTGGGTCGTGTGCGGCGGTGGCCCGTTGGCGGTGCGCGGTCAGTCCGTCCCGCCGCCCATCACCCGGTCCAGGGTGCGCCGCAGCCACCCGGGTTCCCGCGGGCGCACCACGGCCGCGGCGTCCCCGGCGACCGGGGCGTCCACCGGCCCGTCGCCGGGCGGTGCACACGCCGCGGTGATGATCAGCGGATCGGCGCCCCGGTTCTCGAACCCGTGCACCACGCCCGCGGGCACCAGGATGCTGCCCATCGGGTCGAGACCCACCTCGCCCTCGTCGGTGACGAACCAGGACCGGCCCGCGATGACCGTGTAGGTCACGTCGTGGTCGAAATGGAGCGCCGAGGTGGCCTGCCGGGGTTCGGCGCACCACACGTCGAGTGCCAGCCGGGCCGTCGCGTGCACCCGCACGCGCCGTGGCTCCTCCAGGGAGAAGTCCACGTAGTCGCGCAGGTCCACGGGGCGGACCTGTGAGGGGGTGTCGGGTGGGGGGGCGTCGCTCATGGGCGCTCAGCGTAGGGCCCCGGTCCACTCGGGCGTCACTAGGCTGCGCACGGTCCGCGTCTCGATGAGGAGCAACACCGTGCCCACCTTCGACGTCGTCGCCGCGCCGCTGTCCACCGCGCAGGCACCGCTGCTGGTGGTGGGGGCGTTCGCGCTCCAGGGCGAGGACAACGACGGCCCGCCCGAGCTCGCGCCCGCGGCCCAGCAACTGGCCGAGGCCATGGACCTCGATCTGGCCGCCGAACTGTCGGCCGTCGGGTTCGACGCATCGGTCGGCAGCACCGTGCGCGTCCCCACCCGCGGCGCGCTCCCGGCCTCCGCCGTGCTCGTCGCCGGCCTCGGGCCACGCGCGGACGTCACCACGGACCACCTGCGTCGGGCCGCGGCGGCGGCCGCCGGCGCCGCCGAACGCCTCGAGGCGATCGCGATCGACCTCGGCTCGGCCGTGGAGGACGCCACGCCAGCCGCGGCGGCGACGGCCGTGACCGAGGGGCTGCTGCTGGGCGCCTACCGGTTCGGCGCCTACCGCAGCGAGCCCCGCGCGCACCAGCTCGAGCGCGTGGCGCTGCATGCCGAGCAGGACACCGACGACGTGCGTGCCGGGGTCGCCCTCGGTGAGGTCAGTGCCGCGGCGACGATCTTCGCCCGGGACCTGGTCAACACCCCGCCCCAGGCCAAGCGCCCCCCGCAGCTCGCCGAGCGCGTGGCCGCCGAGTTCGAGGGCACCGGGGTCGAGGTGCGGATCCTCGACGAACAGCAACTCGCCGAGGGTGGCTACGGCGGGCTCATCGGGGTGGGGCAGGGCTCGACGGCCCCGCCGCGCCTCGTCGAATTGACCTACGACCCGGGCGGCACCGACCGGCACGTCGCGCTCGTGGGCAAGGGGATCACCTTCGACACCGGAGGCATCTCGCTCAAGCCCAGCACCGCCATGGAGACCATGAAGCTCGACATGGCCGGCGCGGCCGCCGTGGCCGCCACGGTCAAGGCCGCGGCCGCGCTCGAGTTGCCGGTGCGGATCACGGGGCTGCTGGCGCTGGCGGAGAACATGCCCTCGGGCACGGCGACGCGGGTCAGCGACGTGCTCACGATCCGGGGCGGGACCACCGTCGAGGTGATCAACACCGACGCCGAGGGACGTCTGGTGCTCGCCGACGCGCTGGTGCACGCCAGCGAGCTGGAGCCCGACGCCATCGTGGACGTCGCCACGCTCACCGGCGCCGCGGCGGTCGCACTGGGCGACCGCATCGGCGCGCTGATGGGTGGCGACGACGAACTCGCGGACGCGCTGCTCCGCGCCGGTGACGAGGCCGGGGAGCCGTTCTGGCGCCTGCCGCTGGCCACCGAGCAGTACGGCGAGGAACTCAAGGGCGACATCGCCGACCTCAAGAACGCCGGCTGGAAGGGCGCGGGCACGGTGCGGGCCGCGTTGTTCCTCAACGAGTTCGTGGGGGACGGCATCCCGTGGGCGCACCTCGACATCGCGTCGGTGTCGTGGACCGACACCGAGCGCGGCTACCTCGCAAAGGGTGGCACCGGGGTCCCCGTGCGCACCCTGGTGACCTGGCTGCGCGCGGACGCGTAGACGGGCTGCCCCCTGCGAGGTGCGACCGTTCGAGCGGCCGCCGGGTCGACGCGCGGCCGATCGGGCCCGCGGGTGGTGCCCACGGGGGTGGCCGTCCGATCGGGGGATCGGGCCTGCATGTTCCCGGCGGGCATGCCAGGGTTGGTGTCGACCCCTCCCGAGGAGCCCGGTGACGTGCCCGTCAATCAACTCCATGACCGGTATCTCGAGCTGCTGTTCGCGCACATCGAGCGCGGCGCCCACCCGAGCCACGCGTTCCTCGAACGCGTCGAGGCCTCGATCACCGACCGGCAGACCGCCGAGCGCTACGTGAACCTGCTGCTCGAACTCGTCGAGCGCCAGCGTCACCCGAGCCTGCACATCCTCGACCGCGCCGGCCGGGTCATGGCGGCCACCGCGATCGCCGACGTCGCCGAACAGGTCGACTTCCCCTAGTGCCCCGATCGGGCACTGACGAGCCCCGTTGTCCCGCAGCCACCACCAAAGAGGAGCCCCTCACATGGCCGCAGCAACCGCCGCCCCCGCCACCCGAACCAGTGGTCCGATCTCGCGCAAGCCGGCCTCCGGCAGCCTCGCCGAGGTCGTCGACATCATCCTCGACAAGGGCCTGGTGCTCGACGTCTACGCCCGGGTCTCGCTGGTGGGCATCGAGCTGCTCACCGTCGACGTCCGCGTGGTGATCGCCAGCGTCGACACCTACCTGCACTTCGCCGAGGCGACCAACCGTCTCGACCTGCGGGGCCAGTCCGAGGAGCGCGACCAGGACCTCGGTGACCTCGTCGGCGGCATGAGCTCGCAGAAGGCCGAGGGTGCCATCGAGGGCGGGGTCGACAAGATCAAGTCCGTCTTCGGTAGCGATGACGAAGAAGAAGAGGAAGAGGAAGCGTCGAAGAAGGAGAGCTGACGGTGCCGCTGCTCGTGCACGGCCTGCTGCACGCGGCCGCGGCCGGGGCTGTGGACACCGACGAGCTCACCCTGGCGGCCGAGCGCGAGGTCGCCCTCGTCGTCGAGGGTGAACTCGCGGCCGTCGTCAGCACCAGCGACGCCCCGGAGGCCGTGCCGAGCCGCGCGAACCTGATGGCCCACGCCCGGGTGCTCGAACGCCTCGGCGAGGTGGCCACGGTCGCGCCCATGCAGTTCGGCGTGATCGTCGCCGACCACGACGAGCTGGCGAGTAGCGTGGAGGAGCAGCACGACCGTGTCCTGGCGGTGCTCGACCGGCTCGACGGCCAGCTCGAGTTCCGTCTGCGGGGGCGCTACGAGGAGGACGAGGTGGTCCGCGAGGTGGTCGCCGACGATCCCCGTGCGCTGCGGCTGCGCGGCGACGACTCCTTCGACGCCCGCATGGAGCTCGGGGAACGCATCGTCGCCGGCATCGAGGTCCGCCGCGACCTCGACCGGGCCGCCGTCCTCGAACGGCTCACCCCGCACGTGACCGACGTGGTCGTCGCCGACGTGGCCGAGCCCCTCGACGCCTTCTCGCTGTCGCTGCTGGTCGCCACCGATCACCGCGGGGTCTTCGACGAGCACCTCGACGAGCTCGGGGAGGAACTGAAGCCACGGCTCGGCCTCGAGCTGGTCGGGCCGGTACCCCCGTTCAGCTTCGCCGACACCTCGGAGGCCTGATGGGGCTGCTCACGCTGATCACCTGGCCGGTCACCGGCCCGGCCCGCGGTGGCTGGTGGGCGCTGCAGCAGGTGGTCGGGGCGGCCGAGGCCGAGCTGTACGACGAGGGCAAGATCGTGGCGGAGCTGCGTGCCCTGACCACCGAGGTCGAAGAGGGACGCATCTCCGAGGAGGAGCACGCCGCCGCCGAGGAGATCCTGCTCGAACGCCTGATGGAGGCACGAGCCCGACGAGACGACCGGAGCTGAACGCCCATGGCCAGCGAGGAACCCACCAAGGACGAGCTTCAGGACGAGCTGCGCAAGCGGGACCTGCCGGTCTCGGGCACCAAGGCGGAACTGCAGGATCGGTTGGAGGACGCCGAGGGCGGCTCGGGGGGCGGGAGCGCGAAGAAGGCCACCAAGAAGGCGACGAAGAAGGCCAGCAAGAAGGCCACCAGGCAATCGGCCAAGAAGACCACCAAGAAGGCCACGAAGAAGACCAGCAAGAAGTCGGCGAAGAAGGCCACGAAGAAGTCCTCGACCTCGCCGGACTCGACCGACGACACCGACCGGACCTCGACGAAACAGGCCACCGCGAAGATGCAGACCAGTTCCCAGCAGACGGACGATTCCCAGCAGTCGCAGGAGACCGAGCGCTCCGGCGGTTCGTCCCCATCGGGCTCCTCGTCCGGCGGGCGCCCGCGCGCGGGCGAGATCGCCCGGCTCGCGGCGCGCCAACTCGCCGAACTCACCCGCCACAAGATCGAGGGGATCTCCGGGTTGAGCCCTGACGAGGACGGCTGGCGTGTGGAGGTCGAGGTCGTCGAGGTCCACCGGGTTCCCTCGTCGACGGACGTGATGGGCACCTACGCCGTGTACGTCGACGGTGACGGTGGGCTGACCAGCTATGAGCGCGTGGAGCGCTTCGTGCGCGGCCAGGCCAGCGGCGGCGGCGGGGAGGGGTGAGCGTGAGCGACAACCCCTACGGCCGTCCCGTCGCTCCGCGCGCCAACCCGCCGCGGCCCAACCCCCGTCCGGCCGCCTCGGGTGGTCCCCAGGGGCTCGGA
>SLRZ01000258.1 GCA_007130695.1 Nitriliruptoraceae bacterium | reverse complement strand
GGCGAAGCCGAGACGCCCGACGGCGAACCCGCCTTCTGTGACCCGACCGAGCGGCGCGACCGGGCCCGCGCCCGCGCCGACGCCCTGGTACGCCTGTCCGAACACTTCCTCGGCGCCGGCCCGGGCCCCGCACGCACCGTGGCCGGAACCACCACCGGCAACCACGACCAGACCGAATCGGCTACCGGGCTCGCCGGGCGTGGGCTGTCCCGGGCACGTCCCGCCGTGCAGGTCGTCTGCGACGTCAACCAACTCGCCGGCCACGACCGCGCCGCGATCGCGGCCCGTGCCCTGATCGCCAACATCGGCGGCCCCGTCCGACTCACCCCCGAGACCGTCCGCCGACTCGCCTGCGACGCCAAGCTCCAACTGATCTTCACCGACCGGGGTGAGATCCTGGGCACCACCGACCCCGTCGACCACATCCCGGCCGCCGTCCACCGGGCCCTACGGGCCCGCGACCAGGGATGCCGGTTCCCCGGCTGCACCATGCCCACCCACTGGAGCGACGCCCACCACATCCAGTTCCGCCGCCACGACGGCCCCACCACCCTCGACAACCTCGTACTGCTCTGCCGACGGCACCACACCGCCGTACACGAAGGCGGCTGGAAACTGCGCATGACCGCAGACGGGACCGTGACCGTCCGACGCGGCCGACACCGCCACACCACCGACCCACCACTCCAGCGAACCCTGCTGCCGCACTGACCCACACCCAAACCGGTCGGTCCGGCAGCACCCCCAGCCCACCACGAAGCAGCAGCCGGTATCCCGGAGTCCCCCCGCACCTCCGGGATACCGGCATGCCCACGGACGGCCGGGCTGCTCGAGTGCGTCGGGGGCGCAGGTCACACAGTTCGGGGATGGGTGGCGCTCGAAGCGGCTATCCGCTGTGGCTCGTGCGCGCGTAGTGGTTGTTGAACTCGAGCACGTGGCGGGCGTACTCCTCCGAGCGGTTGTAGCGCAGCACCGCACGCCACCAGGTCTCGGAGTCGCTCAGGTCACCGGCGGCGCACAGGTAGCGGGCCGCCGACAAGGAGGCGTCGTCGATGTGGTGCGGGTTGGCCTCGCCGTCACCGGAGGCGTCCACACCCCAGCCACGCCAGGTGCTGGGGATGAACTGCATGGGACCGACCGCGCGGTCGTAGGTCGTGTCGCCGTCGAGCTCCCCGTTGTCCGTGTCCCGGATCTCGCGGGTGCCGTTGGTGCCGTCCAGCGGGATCCCGATGATCTTCCGGGTGGTGAACCCGTCCTCGGCGATGTGCCCGCCACCCAGGGTGCCGTGCAGTGACTCGACCCGGCCGATGGCGGCCAGCAGCGCCCAGTCGAGGTTGCAGCCCGGCTGGGTCTCCCCCATGTACATCGCCGCGCCCGCGTAGGCGGCCAGAGCACGGGCGGGGATGCCGGTGTTCGAGGCGACCCGCTGCAGCGCGTCGGCGTCGATGGTCGGCAGCAGGCCCTGCGGCTCGTCCTGTGCCGGCTCCGGTTCGGGTTCGGGCTCCGGCTGTGGTTCGGGCTCGGGTTCCGGGTCCGGCTCGGGTTCCGGCTCGGGTTCCGGCTCGGGCGCGGGCTCCTCGGCCTCCTCGAGCGCCGCCTCCACGGAGGTGAGCATCAGGTGCTCCTCCATCGGGGGCGTCGCCTGCTCGGGCGTGGTGACCAGGGCCTGCGAGGAGGAGGCCGGCACGGGCGTGGTCACCGTGGCACCGGGCAGGTGCATCGCCAGCGCGGTGAGCGCCAGCACGAGCACCAGCGCGGCGGCGGTCAGGACGTACCACTCACGGACGTCGGTCACCGAGGTCCTCCAGCGGGATGGTCGGGGGGCGGGAGCGGGGCGCTGCCCCGGCTCACCCGCCCAACGCGCCAGCGCCCGCGGAGTGACGGCACGACCGCGGCACGTCACCGCGGACCGGGCCCCACGACCGGCCCGCGCACGGCCACCGCCGTCGGGCCATGGTCACCCGGCACGGCATGTCGGCCGGGCGGGCTCACGCCCGGGTGGGGGCCTGTGCCTCGTCCCCGGGGTTCCCGGCTTCCTCGAGGACCGCTTCGGTCGGGGCGCCGCTCGCACGCTCCTCGAGCGTCGAGTGCTTGTCCTCATCGTCACGCAGACGCTCGGCGACCACCTTCGTGACCGCGTCGGGGCCCATCGTCACGCCGTAGAGCACGTCCGCGATCTCCATCGAGCGCTTCTGGTGGGTCACCATGATGATCTGGGCCGAACCGCGGAACCCGCGGATGACCTTCAGCAGGCGCTGGAGGTTGACGTCGTCGAGCGCGGCGTCCACCTCGTCGAGCACGTAGAAGGGGCTCGGTCGCGCACGGAAGATCGCGAACACGAACGCCAGGACCGTCAGCGACCGCTCACCGCCCGACAGCAGCGACAGGCGGGTGACCTTCTTGCCCGGCGGGCGGGCCTCCACCTCGATGCCGGTGGCCAGCAGATCGTCCGGTTCGGTCAGCACCAGGCGGCCGTGGCCGCCGGGAAACACGGTGGAGAAGGTCAGCTCGAACTCGCGGGAGACGTCGTCGAAGGCCTCCCGGAACACCGCACGGATCCGCTCGTCGACCGCCACCACCACCTCGGCGAGGTCACGTTTCGACCGACGCAGGTCGTCGAGCTGGTCGGAGAGGAAGGCGTGGCGCTCCTCGAGCGCCTTGAACTCCTCCAACGCCAGGGGGTTGACCCGGCCGAGCAGACCGATCTTGCGCACCAGCGCGTCCTCGCGCTCGGTGAGCTCCTCCACGTCGTAGCCACTCGGCTCCGGGTGCTCGGCACGGACCTCCTCGGGCGACAGCGACAACTGCTCGCGCAGCCGGCCGGTGAGCGCCTCGAGTCGGCTGGTGACGTCCTGGCGCCGCAGTTCGGCCGCGTGGCGCTGCTCGCGGAGCGTCCCGAGCTCTTCCGTCGCCGCGGCGATCTCCTCACCGACCGACGTGAGCGCGGCGCGGGTCTCCTCGACCTTCCTGCGCAGTCCGTCGCGCTCCTCGATCGCATCCTCGATGGAACGCTCGAGCCCCTCGATGGCCGTGCGGGTGACCAGCGACAGCTGACCGCAGCGCTCGATGCCCTCCCGGCGCAGCTCCCGACGTCGGGCCGCGTCCGCGACCGCGGCCTCGACGCGGTCGGCCTCACTGCGCAGGTCGGCCGCCTGGAGCTCGAGGTGCCGGACCTGCTCCGTGGTCCGCTCCAGGCGGACCCGCGCGTCGAGTTCGCGTTCCCGGGCGGCCTCCACGGCCTCGTCCAGTTCGACGGCCACCGGGTCGTGGTCGTCGTCGGTGACCTCGTCGACCTGCTCCGGGCCGCGACTGTTGAGCTCCGAGAGTGCCGAGCGGTCCCGTTCGAGCACCTCTCGGAGCTCATGGTGCTGCCCCGCGACGATCTCGCGCTGGTTCGCAAGGGTGTGCAGTTCCTTGTTGAGGCGGGCCAGGCGCTCGGCCGCCCCGGTGATGCGGGCGTCGGACTCGTTGATCCGCTCGGTGGCGGCGGCGAGCCGTTCGCGGGCCGCCGCCAAGCGCGCATCCGCCTCCCCACGATGCCGCGTGGCCTCCTCGAGCTCCCCGGCCAGCTCCTCGGCCAGACGCTCCGCCTCGTCGGCGGCCGTCGCGGTCAGCACGGCGGAACTCTCCGGCGACTGCCCACCCCGGTAGCCGTACGGGCCGGCGACGTCGCCCGTCGGGGTGACGAAGGTCAGCCGCGGGTCACGGCCATGCAGCAGGACGGCGGCGTCCCAGTCCTCGACCAGCCAGGTGTGAGCGAGCACGCCCCGCAGCGCCTCCACCACGGACGTGGCGTCCTCACCCGCGGCCGGCGAGAGGGTGTCGCCGACCGGCACCGCGCCCGCAGCCCGCAGCCGCTCGAGCGTCGCCTCGTCGAGGTCGACGGTGGGCCGGTGCTCCTGGCGTGCGGCCAGCACGACCGCCCCACCGGCCGCGGCGTCGCGCAGCCACGCGATCGCGCGACGGGCCTGCTCGGACGTGGTGACCACCACCGCCTCGCCCAACGGCCCCAGGGCCGCGGCGACGGCGGCATCGTGGCGGGGGTCGATACGCACGTGTTCGGCGACCGGGCCGAGCAGGCCGTCGAGGTCCGCGTCGAGCAGCGCCTTGCCCCCGCCCTCGGTCTCGGCGACCGCCGCGCGCAGGGCCCCGGCCCGGGCCGACTGCGAGACCCGCTCCGCATCGAGGTCGCGGGCCTGCCGCGCCAACTCGTCCACCTCCGCCTGGGCGGAGTCGAGGTCGGACTCGGCGGCCTCGAGCTCCGAGGTCAGCTCGACCTCCTGGGCGTCGAGGGTCTGGATCTCCTCCTGGACCTTGGCCGTCTCCCGCTCGGCGTCGGCGAGCCGCTCGTCGACGCCCTCCAGCGACGCGGCGACCCGGCCGAGTTCGGCCTCGGCCGACGCCACCGACCCGCGCAACGCGGAGACCTCGCCCTCCCACCGCAGGACACGCTCGCGCGCCTCCGCACGGCGGCGACGCTCGGCCTGGACCTGCTGCTCGTGGGCCCGGCGGGCCTGCTCGGCCTCGCGGCGGGCCGCCGCCATCTCCTCCAGCGTGGCGCGGGCCGTCTCACGTTCCGCCGAGCGGACCTCGTGGTCGGCCTCGACCCGCTCCGCCTGCGCCCGCAGCTCCGCGGGCGGGCGTCCGGCCAGCGGTTCCTCGACGTACTCGACCAGGTGCCGGCGCTTGGCCTCGACGAGGTCCGCGGTACCCCGCAGCCGTTCGAGCAACGAGGTCAGCCGGTAGTAGGTCGACTGGGCGGCCTCGGCCTCCGGCCCCAGGCGGTCGAGGTCGGCCTGGACCGCGGCGGCGCGTTCCCGGTGGTCCCCGAGCCGGTCCTCCAGTTGCTTCAGGCGCGACGTCGTCTCGTCGTCGTCTCGTCCCTCGGCGGCGGCGAGGCGGGTGAGCCGGTCCAGCTCCGTGGCGGCCAGTGCCACCCGCACGTCGCGTACTTCCGCCTGCAGCGCCCGGTGACGGTCGGCGGCCTCGGCCTGACGTTCGAGGGGCCGCAACTGACGGCGCAGTTCGCGCAGGACGCTGGTGAGCTTGTCGATGTGCCCGTCGACCTGCTCGAGCTTGCGCAGGGCCCGCTCCCGTCGGCGACGGTGCTTGAGGATCCCCGCCGCCTCCTCGATGTAGCGGCGGCGCTCCTCGGGCTTGGCGTTGAGGATCTCGTCGAGCTGGCCCTGCCCGACGATGGTGTGCAGTTCCCGGCCGAGGCCGGTGTCGGAGAGCAGTTCCTGGACGTCGAGGGCGCGCACGTCCTCGCCGTTGATCTCGTAGCCCGCCTCACCGTCTGCGTGGATGGTCCGGGCGACCCGGACCTCCGAGAACTCCTGGGCGCTGGCCGACGTCCCGATGCCCGCGTGACCGAGCTGCCCCTGCGAGTTGTCGATGACGATCTCGACCCGCGCGTGGTTGCTGCGGTTGCGGGTCGGCGATCCGGCGAAGATCACGTCGGACATCGACCCGCCGCGCACCTTCTTCGCGGAGTGGGTGCCCATCACCCAGGCCAGGCCGTCCACCACGTTGGACTTGCCCGACCCGTTGGGCCCCACGATGACGGTGATACCCGGCTCGACCTCCATCGCGGTGGTGTCCGCGAAGGACTTGAAGCCACGCATCGACAGGGACCGCAGGAACACGCTGACTCCACCTTGCGCGCGCATGCCGACGTCGGCTGCCGCGCGATGCGTTGAGGACGTTCGCGGAGCCTACCGAGCCCCGGGGGGCGGCCACGGCAGCGCGCACCGTGACGCAGATGACCGCTCACACTCCCCCGGCGGAGGGGCCGACTCGCGGG
>SLRZ01000020.1 GCA_007130695.1 Nitriliruptoraceae bacterium | reverse complement strand
TCCAGCTGAAGCTGGCGCCGGCGGACAGCACCAGGGCTGCCATGCTGGCGAGTGCGACGAAGATCCTCTTCGACATATTGCACCTCCATCGAGTGTGTTGTTTCCCCTTCCGTCGCCTCCGCTAATGGGCGTCGGTTGGTTCCGCTCCGCTCGATGACCCGTCCGAGGACGGTTGGTGCCTTGCGACCTACATGCTTCGTGGTGGGGCGGACCCCACCGGTCGGTCAGATGACGTTCGCTGACCTCCCCCGCGCACCGCTCGCTCTGTAGTTCTCCGCCACCCATCCCCTTGAGTGGCAACGGCCCCTGACCCCGGCTGAACCCGGCGTGACCGATCGGGCACTGTACGATGTGACACACTCCACGTCTAGTGCAACTCGAAATCAGTTTCGGCGACACGCGCCACAGTGGCCCCACACGCGCGACTCCGACAGGGTCCGGCAGAGACGCACGAACGGCCCGCCAAAAGCCGTCGAGGTTGCCGCGGTACGCAGGGGCGGCCCCGTACGATCCGGTTTCGAGCCCGCAAGGGGAGCCGATCGTGGAATCCGGACCCGACCTCACCGCCGACGTGGACCTGGCCCGGTCCGCCCAGCGAACCGACCTCCACGACCCCGCCCGACGGGCGGAGGTCGAGCAGGCAATGTGCCAGATCCCCGGCGTGATCGGCGCGCGCCTGGTCCCGGGCTTCGACCGCGAGATCGACGAACTGCACGTACTCACCGGCGAGGGCCGGTCACCGAAGCAGACGGTCCGTGACGTGCAGACGGTGCTGATGGCGCGCTTCGGGGTGAGCACCGACCACCGGGTCGTCAGTGTCGTACAGATGGACGAGCCCCAGGGCCTGCCGGCGGGCACCCGGGTGGTGGTCGACCGGGTCGGGATCTCCCAGTCCGGTGTCGCGGTCACCGCGGAGGTCGTGCTGCGCGACGGCGACGACACGCTCGAGGGTGTCGGGGAGAGCCCCGCGTCCGTGGCCGGCCAACGACGGGCGACGGCACGCGCCACCCTCGAGGCCCTGCGCCCCATCCTCGATCCGCTGCAGGCGATCGAACTCGAGGGCACCGACGTCGTCTCGGTGATGGGCAGGTCCGTCGCTGTCACCCTGGTGCACTTCCGCAGCGGGCGCGGCGAGAGCACGGTCTCGGGCAGCGCGGTGGTGCGCGACTCGGAACCGGACGCGGTCGCCCGCTCGGTGCTCGATGCGCTCAACCGCACGATCGCGGACGCGATCACGCTCTGAGGCCGGCGCCGTTCAGACCTCGGAATCCTGGTAGAGCGCTCCGGCGGCACGCAGCCGGTCCAGCAGTTCGTCGCTCGAGCAGTCCTGGATCACCGCCAGGGCCCGCAGGTCGTCGCCGCGGACGGACAGCATCCGGCGGTTGAAGTCCCCCCGCTGCATCTGGATGGACTCGCAGTAGCGGCGTAGCGCCGCGAAACCGTCCCCGAGCCCCGCGAGGCGGTCGAGGTTCAACACGACCCCGGTGCCGACCTCGATCGGCCGGCGCGTCTCACCCGGCAGTACGTCCGCCGGCGAGATGCCGTAGAAGTCCGAGAGTTCCAGCAGGCGCGTCGCACTGATGTTGCGGTCGCCGCGCTCGTAGGAACCCACGACCGCGGCCTTCCATTCCCCCTGCGACATCCGCTCGACGTCCTGCAGCGTCAGCCCCTGCTCGACGCGCACCCGGCGGAGTCGCTCCCCAACCTCTTGCGAATACGTCACACGATCGCTCCGTGTCGGCCCCGACGCGCACAGTAGCGGGCACGGGCCCGATCGGCCGTCCGCACCCACGATGCGAGGCGACGCGGGCGTGCGCGCCGGCCCGGCCCGTCGATCACCGCCACGCCTCCGACGCCCAGGCCAGCGTCGCCGCGAGCCCCTCCTCGAGGGTGGTCCAGGGCTTCCACCCCAGCACCCGTCCGGCGTGGCGTGCATCCAGGACACTGTGCCGCACCTCGCCCTCCCGCGGCTCCGCGTGGACGGGCTCGTGCTCGTAGCCCGTGGCGGCGGCCAGGGCACGGAAGAGCTGGTTGACGGTGATCCGCTCCCCGGTACCGATGTTGCAGCGCTCACCCGCCCCGCGGTCGGCGGCCAGGACCAGGGCGTGGACCACGTCGTCGACGAAGACGAAGTCCCGGGACTGTTCACCGTCGCCGACGATCGTGCACGGCTGTCCCGCCAACATCCGGCCGACGAACGTGGCGACGACCCCACCCTCACCCGATGTGGTCTGGTGCGGGCCATAGACGTTCGCGCACGTCAGCGCGGTCCACTCGAGGCCGTACAGCGCCGCATAGGTCCGCAGGTACTCCAACGCCACGCGCTTGCTGACCCCGTAGGGCGACAGCGCGGGGGCCTCGTGGGACTCGTCGAACGGGAGATCGGCCTCGTCGGGTTCGCCGTAGGAGACCGCCGTGCCCGCATAGACCACCTTGCGGACGCCGGCCTCCCGCGCCGCCTCCAGCACGCTCACGGTGCCCAGCACGTTGCGGTGGGCGTCGTCGACGGGATCCTCGATGCTGCGGCGCACGTCCACCTGCGCGGCGAGGTGGAAGACCACCTCCGGCTCCAGCCGCTGTGCCAGGGCGCCCAGCCCCCCCTGGCAGACGTCGAGCCGGTTGAACTCGAACCGACCCGCGTGCCGCTCGCGCGCCTCATCGAGGTTCGCGAGGCTGCCGGTCGACAGGTCGTCCACGCCGATGACCCGCCGCCCGTCCTCGAGCAGGCGCAGCACGAGGTTCGAGCCGACGAACCCGGCGGCACCGGTGACCAGGACAGGGCGGTCCGACATCCAAACCTCGGTCGAAGCGGACCCTCAGGCTAGCCGCAGGGGTCGACGCCACCGCCGAGGCGGGCCCGGCCGGGACCGGGCAGGTCCCCCGCCTCTCAGCCCTCCGACGCGCTGTCGGAGAGACGGACCTGGATGCGCTCCACGAGGCTGTCGGGGGCGTGCTCCACACATTCGCGGCGAACGATCGCCCGCAACTGCTCCTCGAAGGTCGCCCGGTCCGTGCACGGATAGCACGCCGTCAGGTGCTCACGGACCTCGTCGACGCGCTCGGCCGGCAGCTCACCGTCGAGCAGCAGTTCGAGCTGTTCGAGGGCCTCCCGGCACTCGGTGCCACATTCGGGATCGGAGCTCACGCCGTCCTCCTCATGTCTCGATCAGCCCACGCGACTTCGCATACTCCGACAACGCCTTCTGGAGCGCTTTCCTTCCCCGGTGCAGCCGGGACATGACGGTCCCGACCGGGGTGTCCATGATCTCGGCGATCTCCTTGTAGGCGAAGCCCTCCACGTCGGCGAGGTAGACCGCCACCCGGAAGGTCTCGGGCAGGTCCGCCAGCGCGGCACGGACCTCGTCCGAGGTCAGCGACTCGAGCACCTCCCGCTCCGCCGAGCGGCCACCGGAACGGGCGATCTCGTCGTAGAAGCTGTAGTCGTCCAGTTCGTCCTTCAACGACTCCTGAGGGCGGCGCTGCGCCTTTCGGTACATCGAGATGTAGGTCGTGTGCAGCACGCGATAGAGCCAGGCACGCAGGTTGGTGCCCGGCTGGTACTGGTGGAAGGACCGGTACGCCTTGGCCACCGATTCCTGCACGAGATCCTCGGCGTCGGTGGGGTCACGCGTGTAGCGCAGCGCGGCGGAGTACAGCCGGTCGAGGTGCGGGAGGACCTCGACCTCGAAACGCTCCCGGCGTTCCCGTTCACTGAGTTCCTGGCGACGCACGCTGCCGTCGGGCTGACGGCCGTCGCCGACCTCGGCGGTGGTGTCGCTCACACGGTTCGCAGTCCTCGGGGATACCCACTGTAGGGGGCGGCCTCCATTCCACCCATGGTCGCCCCCGGGCGAGCGCACGTGTCCACAGCTCCAGCGCTCACCAATAGTAATGAAATACTATGGAGATACACTAAACGTCTGCTGGTCATCGAGAGCGCCGACCGCCCCGGGCCGACCGGGGAAGACGAGGTGACATCGTGCGTGAGGATCTGCCGTCCTGGGCCGAGGACGACCTCGACGAGCCGGAACGACGCCGGACCCCCGGACGTCCCTGGCTCCTGGTGCTGGCGGTGGTGCCGTGGCTGGTCGTGCTCGGCATCGTGCTGACGGGCCCGTCCGGCCCACCGGCGCCCGCCTCCCCCGAGGTGGGCGCCGGTGCCGTCGCCGGCGGGAACGGGGCTGGTACCCCGACAACGCCCACGGACGGGCACACCAGCGGGGGGACCGACCCGGACCCACCGGCCCCTGACCGCGAGGCAGACCCACCGGTCCCGGACCTCGACGCGGACCTGCACGCGCATGCGGCGGGACCGCCGGCCGTGACGTCCCCCCACCGCGCGGCCGCCGACGCCGGTCGCACGCCCGACCACGCCGGGGACCCGGCCACCGTCGCCGTGGCGTTGCTCGTCGCACGGGCCTGGTTGACCGACGTGGGACCGCGGCTCGAGTTCGCGAACATCCGTCCGCACGAGGACACCTATCTCGAACACGGGACGGTCGAGTCGGTCCAGCACGTCGGGGGCCACGCGGTGGTCACCATCTCGGCGATCGTGCTGGAGCGGGACGGGGACGTCTACGGCCACGCCCGCGCCCGCCGGCTCGCCGTACCGATCTCCACCGGCGACCCGCCGCGACCGGCCGGGGAGCCGTGGTGGCTGGCCGACACCGTGCTCGAGCCCGCCGAACCGGAACTCACCGGGGTCGACGACCCCGACGTCCTGCTGGCACTCGGCGAGTCCGTCGGCTCCCTCGTGCCGGAGGTGGACGAACTCGTCGAGGCGGGACGCACCCCGGACGGGTGGTGGGTCGTGCAGCTCACCACGCATGAGCGGCCCGAGGACCCCGTCCGGGTGTGGCTGCCCCCGGAGGCCGAACGCCCGCCGCCCGCGTCCGGCCCGGCCGACACCGACGACACCGCCGACACCGACGACCAGGAGCACCCGTGAGCGAGCACCACCGTCTTCCACCACCCCGGGTCCGCGCCGCCGGACACGACCTCCCGGGCCCCGACCCCGCCCGTCTCGCGGCCCTGCTCGCCCGCACCTGGCTCGAGATCCGGGCCCGGCGCCGGCCGTTGACCCAGCTCGAACCGCTGCTCTCACCGGCGGTGCGACGGCGGCTGGCCAGCCAGGTCGCCGGACCCGGCGACACGCGCTCGCTCGCGCCCGCCCGGGTGCGCACGGTGTGGACGACGGCGCCGGAGCCGTCGGTGTGCGAAGCCGTCGTGCTCGTCGCCCAGGAGGGGCGGATCACCGCGATCGCACTGCGCCTCGAACGACACCGTGGCCGCTGGCGAGCCGTCGAGCTCGCCGCCCCGGAGTCCGGCCTGCCCGCGTTACGGACCGCCTCCGCCGACCACCACCGGCGACTGCCCGACGCCTTCGACGAGGTGCTCGCGGAGGTCGGCGACCACCACTGAGTGACGCCGGTGCGGCGCCACCCGGTGGCGGGAACCCCACCGCGACGGCGTCAGGCGCCGCAGCAGCGCTTGTGCTTCTGCCCGCTGCCGCACGGGCAGGGGTCGTTGCGCCCGACCTTGTCCGTGGCCTTGTAGGTGTCCCCCGCCGACAGGCGCCGCACGGTCGTGCCATCGTCGCGCTGCTCGACGCTGCGGCCCTGCTCGTCGGTGGTGGTGGCCGAGGTGGACGCGCCCGCACCGACCGCGTAGCTCGCGGAGCCGCCCGTCCCGGACCGGTAGGTCAGCCGACCCGCCCCCTCGCGTTCCTCGAGGGGAATCTGGTCGGCCACGGCCTCGGCACCGCTGGGCGCCGCCGGGCTCCCGGCGTCCGCCCCGTCCCCGCCG
>SLRZ01000202.1 GCA_007130695.1 Nitriliruptoraceae bacterium | reverse complement strand
CCCAGGCCGAGGAGCAGGCCAGGAGCACCGTCAAGGCCCAGCTCGTCCTCGACGCCCTGGCCAACCAGCTCGATGTGGACGTGGAGACCGCGGACATCGAGGCCGAGATCAACCGCCACGCGCAGTCGAACAACATGCCCCCCCAGCAGATTGCGAGCATCATCCAGCAGCAGGGCAGCCTCCCCGCGCTGCTCGGCGACATCCTGCGCCGCAAGGCCATCGACGAGATCATCAAGGCCGCCGACGTCGACGGTGGTCCCGCCGACGAGGTGCTCGCCGAGCTCGGGCTGGCGGACCAGGACGACGAGGAGGGTGCCGACGACGGGTCGGCCGCGGAGGACGTCCCGGCGGTCGAGACCCCGGCGCAGGCCGCGGGTGACGCCACCGACGGGGGCGACTCCGACGACGACACCGACGGCGACGACGAGAAGTGACGGTCGGGGAGGGGCCAGGAGCCCCTCCCGCCGTCCCGAACGACGATGCCCGCCGGCAGCTGCCGGCGGGCATCGATCGTTTGAGAAGGAAGGTGGAGGTGGGCCGGACCTACTGGTCCTCGGCCTCCTGCTCGAACATCTCTTCCATCTCTTCCATCTCCTCCGGGGTCATCTCGCCGCCCTCGGGTCCGGGCTGCTCCGGCATCTCCGGCGGCTCGCTGTCGGGATCGAACCCGGCCTCGGCGAGCAGGAGCGACTCGAACTCCTCGTCGTAGGCCTCCACGGAGGCGGCGAACTCGAACTGGCCGAACATCCCGTTGCCGTCCTCGGCGAACAGGATGGTGGCGCGCTGTTCGGGCATGCCCTCCTGCGGCGCGGGCAGGCTCGCGAAGGTCAGCTGGTGGGCACGCTCGGCGCCCTCGAGCTCGACCTCCTCGTCGACCTCGGGGTCCTCCTCGAACTGCTCGAGGACCCCGCTGACCACGGCGTCGAGGTCGGCCTCCTGGCCGGCGGCCTCGATGTCCTCGGTCCGGATCGCCTGGGCGCTGAAGTACTGCTCCTGGTCCTCCGAGATGGCGGCGATCAGGCCCTGCTGGAAGGCGCCCGGGTCGAGCTGCCAGCCCTCGGGGACGGGCAGGACGACGCCGCTGCCCCGGTAGACGCCGTCCTCGACGTCCTCGTTGGGGTCGTCCATGTCCTCCATGCCCTCGTCGCCGAGCATGTCCTCGAGGTCGCTCTCGTCGAACTCCTCGCCGTTCTCCTGCTGGGCTGCCTGGTCGTCGTCGCCGTTGTCGTCGCCGCAGGCGGCGAGCGTGAGTGCCGCGACCGCGGCCATGGCGATTGGTCGTCTGAAGCTGTGACGCACGGGATCTCCTCGGACGGGGGTGCGCGACCGGGCAAGGTACGCCCTCCCCGGGGAACGGACCTCGCCCTACCGGTCCGGACCACGGCCGTTCGGCCCCGGCCGTCGCGGCTTCTGCGTGCGCCGGGCTCAACCTGTGCTCGCCGCCCAGGTGCACGGGTACAGTCGGGGACCGATCCGCGGTCCCCCCGCGTGCACGACTTTGAGGAGCCCGACGTGGACCACCCCTACGGAACCGGCCTGCCGCTGACCGGCACGTCCATCCCGTCGCCGGACAACTACCTGGTCCCGACGGTGATCGAGCAGACCAACCGGGGCGAGCGCGCGTTCGACATCTACTCGCGCCTGCTCCAGCAGCGGATCGTGTTCCTCGGCACCCCGGTCAACGACGAGATCGCCAACGTGGTGATGGCCCAGCTGCTGCACCTCGAGTCGGAGGACCCCGACAAGGACATCTCGATCTACATCAACTCGCCCGGTGGCTCCATCACGGCGCTGTTCGCCATCTACGACACGATGGAGTACATCAAGTGCGACACGCAGACCATCTGCATGGGCCAGGCCGCCTCGGCCGCCGCGGTCCTGCTGGCGGCGGGGACCAAGGGCAAGCGCTTCGCCCTGCCCCACTCGCGCGTGCTGCTGCACCAGCCCTCGGGCGGGGCCGAGGGCCAGTCGGTCGACATCGAGATCCAGGCCCGCGAGATCCTGCGCATGCGTGACCTGCTCAACGAGATCCTGGCCGAGAAGACCGGCCAGACCGCGGAGCAGATCGGCCTCGACACCGACCGCGACTTCATCCTGGACGCCCCGGCGGCCAAGGACTACGGCCTGGTCGACGAGATCATCGCCAGCCGCAAGGCCCAGGAGACCGAGACCTCCTCCTGACCGCTCGGCCCACCCCCGCGGTGGGACGTCAGGTCAGCTGGACCGCCTCGGCGTAGTGGCAGGCCGAGGCGTGTCCCTGCCCCCGGTCGGTCAGGGCGGGGATCTCGTCGATGCAGCGGCGCCGCTCCGACTCCGAGAGTCCGTTCGCGAACTTCGGGCACCGTGTCCGGAACCGGCACCCCGAGGGCGGGTCGATCGGGTTCGGGACGTCGCCGGTGACGGTGATCCGCTGGCGTGAGCGTTCCTTGCGGGGGTCGGGGAACGGGACCGCGGAGATCAGTGCCTGCGTGTAGGGGTGCGAGGGGGACCGGAAGAGTTCCTCCGTCGTGCCCTCCTCGATGATCCGACCGAGGTACATGACCGCGACGCGGTCGGCGATGTGGCGTACGACCGAGAGGTCGTGGGCGACGAACAGGTACGACAGGGCGAGGCGTTCCTGGAGGTCCTCGAGCAGGTTGATGACGCCCGCCTGGATCGACACGTCGAGCGCGGAGACCGGTTCGTCGAGCACGATCAGCTTCGGGTCGGAGGCCAGGGCGCGCGCGATCCCGATCCGCTGCCGTTGGCCGCCGGAGAACTCGTGTGGGTAGCGGTTGCCGTGCTCGGGGTTGAGCCCCACGAGCTTGAGCAGCTTGCGGACCCGTTCGCCGCCGTCGTCGTCGAACAGCCCCTGGATCCGCAGTGGTTCGGCGATCAGCGCGAACACGGTCATGCGCGAGTCGAGCGACGCGAAGGGGTCCTGGAACACGATCTGCATCTCACGGCGCAGCGGGCGCATCGCCCGCCGCGAGAGGCCCGAGACCTGGTTGCCCCGGTAGCTGACCTCGCCGG
The DNA here is from genome assembly GCA_007130695.1 of Nitriliruptoraceae bacterium. Classification (GTDB taxonomy): domain Bacteria; phylum Actinomycetota; class Nitriliruptoria; order Nitriliruptorales; family Nitriliruptoraceae; genus SKLC01. The sequence continues at coordinate 2,894 of SLRZ01000202.1, read as the reverse complement.
CGGTGAGCGGCAGGAGGTTCAGCAGCAGCCTCGACAGGGTGGACTTGCCGCACCCGGACTCACCCACCAGGCCGAGCGTCTCGTGTTCGTACAGGTCGAGCGAGACGTCGCACACGGCGTGCACGTCGCCGACCTTGCGGCGCAGCAGCGTGTTGGAGTGCACGGGGAAGTGCTTGACGAGGTTGCGCGCCGTCAGCAGCGGGGCGTCGGAGGTCTGCTGGGTGCCGGTGGCGGGGGCGGTGCTCACGTGGGCTCTCCGGAGTCGCTGGTGACCTCGGCGTCGATGGCGGTGGCGACGAACAGGTCGCTCGCCTCGACCTCGACGAGTCGGTCGCTGAAGTGGCAGGCCGCCCGGTGCCGGGTGGCGACGTCCACGGCCTCGAGCGGTGGCTCCTCGTCGCGGCAGCGGTCCTCGGCCATCGGACACCGCGGCGCGAACGGACAGCCGTGCGGAAGGTCCAGCATCGACGGTGGCGTGCCGAGGATCGGTGTGAGCCGTTGGTCGCGGGGCCCGTCGAGGCGCGGAAGGCTGCCCAGCAGGCCCAGTGTGTACGGCATCCGCGGGGTGTAGAAGACCTCGTCGACGGTGCCGGACTCCACGATCCGGCCCGCATACATCACGTTGACACGGTCGACGTGGCCGGCGATGACGCCGAGGTCGTGGGTGATCATGACCATCGCGGCGCCGGTCTCCTTGCGGGCGGCCTCCAGTGACTCCAGCACCTGGGCCTGGACGGTCACGTCGAGTGCGGTGGTCGGCTCGTCGGCGATGATCACGTCGGGATCGTTCGCCATCGCGATCGCGATGACCACGCGCTGGCGCATCCCTCCCGACAGCTCGTGGGGATAGGCCTTGGCGCGCTCGACGGGGTTGGGGATCCCGACGAGTTCCAGCAGCTCCACCGCCCGCTCGCGGGCGATCTTCTTGGAGACGTCACGGTGGGCCAGGACGGCCTCGGCCAACTGGTAGCCGATCGAGTAGACGGGGGTGAGCGACGTCAGCGGGTCCTGGAAGATCATCGCGACCTTGTTGCCCCGGATCTTGCTGATGGCCGCGTCCTTGAGCCCCAGCATCTCCTGGCCGAGCACCCGGGCGGAGCCGGTCACCTGCGCGCTTCCAGGCAGCAGACCCATCACGGCCATGGAGGTCACCGACTTGCCGGCGCCGGACTCGCCGACGATGCCCAGCGCCTCGCCGCGGCGGACCTGGTAGCTGACCCCCCGCACGGCGTTGACCATGCCGTCTTCGGAGGGGAAGTCGACCCGCAGGTCCTCGACCTCGAGCACCACCTCGCCCGCCTCCGGGGCGGCCGGGGGACCGGAGAGGCTCATCTGGTCTCCTTGGGTGAGCGTGTGCGGGGACGGTGCGGACGGCGGGACTGAGGCGCCGTCATCGACGCATCGTCGTCTGGCGCGGGTCGAGTGCGTCGCGCAGGCCGTCACCGATGAAGTTGATGGTCAGGGCGATCGCCACGATCATGAAACCGGGCGGGTAGAACAGCCACGGGCGGGTACGTGCCGCGGTGCGGGCACGATCGACCAGCAGGCCCAGCGAGGTGTCGGGCGGCTGGATACCGAAGCCGAGGAAGGACAGCCCGGCCTCGGCGAGGATCGCCAACGCGATCGCCAGCGTCCCGGCCACGATGATGGGGCCGGCGGCGTTGGGCAGCAGGTGCGTGGCGATGATCCGCAGGTCCGAACCGCCCATCGCCTTGCTGGCCTCGACGAACTCCTGCTCACGCAGGGAGAGCACGACGCCGCGGACGATGCGGGCCGTGGTGGTCCAGCCGAAGAAGCCGATGATCAGCGCCACGGCCCACCAGGTGGTGCCGCCGCGGACGTTGCCGGCGATGGCGACCACGAGGACCAGCAGCGGGATGACCAGCAGGACGTCGACGAACCGCATCATCACGGCGTCGATCTTGCCCCGGTAGTAGCCCGCGATCGTGCCCCACAGGGCACCGATCACGACGGTGAGCGCGCCGACCGTGAAGGCCACCTGGAGCGATTTCTGGGTCCCGCGCATGACCTGGGCGAACACGTCGTTGCCGGCGCTGGTGGTGCCGAACGGGTGGTCCCAGGACGGGGGCTGACTGCTGGGGATGTCGCGGGACACCATGTGGTCCCACTCCCAGAGGTACGGGCCGATGAAGGCGAAGGCGACGATCAGCAGGAAGAAGAACAGGCTGACCATCGCCGCCCGGTGACGCAGGAACCGGCGGACGATCAGCTGCAGCTGGCTGCGCTGCCTGGTCGTGATGGCCTCGGGATCGTGGACCCGGTCGTCGGGTGGCTCCGGGGTCCCGTGCTGGTGGGGTGTGGAGGGCGCACCGTGGTCACTCATAGCGGATCCTCGGGTCGAGCACGCCGTAGAGCAGATCGGCGATGAGGTTGGCGATGATCACCACGATGCCGGACAGCATCAGCCAACCCATCACCGCGTAGGTGTCGTTGTTGCCGACGGCCTGGACGAAGAACGTCCCCAGCCCGCGCCACTGGAAGACCACCTCGATCAGCACGACGCCGTCGATGGCTCCGGCGATCAGGAGCATCGACAGCGTGGTGACCGGGATCAGTGCGGTGCGCAGTGCGTGACGCCGCACGACGGTGCGGTTGCGCAGTCCCTTGGCGCGGGCGAGTCGCACGTAGTCGCTGTTGAGCACCTCGAGCATCGAGGCACGCTGGTAGCGGGAGAGCTGGGCGAACCCGGTCAGCATCAGGGCGATCGTGGGCAGCACCAGGTGGGCGCCCGCGTCCAGGAACGCCTCCCACTGGGTGAACCCCCGGGTGTCCGACGCCGTGGCCCCCACGGTGTAGACCAGGGTCTGGCCGAAGAACTCGTTCATCGTGACCCCGGCCTGCTGGATCAGCAGGCCGATCCAGAACGTCGGCAT
>SLRZ01000032.1 GCA_007130695.1 Nitriliruptoraceae bacterium | reverse complement strand
TGAGTTGGCCGAGTAGCGAGATCAACGCCATCACCAGGACCCCGTAGATCGCCACCTCCGCGATCGCCACGAAACCCAGCGCCCGGTAGAAGAAGACCAGCCACAGGGCCACGAGCGCGAGCCCGATCAGGCCGGCCAACAGCCCGGCCTGCAGCGAGTCCTGCCCCAGGGTCGGCGAGACCGTCTGGAAGGTCGCCTCCTCGAGGGTGATGGGCAGCGCACCGGTGCGCAGCACCAGGGCGAGGTCCTCCGCTCGCTCCTGCTGCTCCTGCAGGCCTCCCTCCCCCATCGAGATCTGGGCGCTCCCACCCCGGATGCCCGTACCGCAGGCGACCTCGGGTGCCATCGGTGAGGCGGTCTCGACGATGTCGTCCACCACGATCGCCATCGACCCCGGCTCACCCTGGTCGCGTTCACAGGCGAGCTGGGAGGTCATCTCCGCGAAGACCTGCCCGCCCTGGGCGTCGAGGTCGAGGCTGGTGACGTAGTTGCCGCGTTGCTGGTCCATGGCCGGGAAGGCGTCCTCGATGGCGCTGCCGCTCAGCGCCACTGGACGGACCCGGTACTTCGGCGGGATCGTCTCCCCGGTGTCGGGATCGGTGACCGCCTGCGAGTCGTCCTCGGCGCCGCAGATCACCGCGTCCTCGTCGGTCGGTGCCTCCTCGCGCTCGTCGATCGGCAGCGAACAGTCCGGGCCGACCTCGTCGTACTCGTCGCTTCCCGGAGGGATGATCCCGTCGACGGGTCGGAACGTCAGCTGGGCGGTGCGTCCGATCAGCTCCTGGATCCGGTCGGCCTCCTGGACGCCGGGCAGCTGGACCAGCACGTTGGTGCCCTGCCGGGTGATGTCCGGTTCGGCGACACCGGCCGCGTCGACGCGGCTGCGGATGATCTCGATGGTCTCGTCGAGGATCTCCTCGAAGTCCTCGGGCTCCTCTTCGTCCTCGGGAAGCTGCGGCTCGTAGACAGCGCTGATGCCGCCCTGCAGGTCCAGCCCGAGGATGGGACGGGCGCCCATACCGAGATAGACACCACCGACCACGACGATCAGCAGGGTCACCGTGAGGGTGACCACCAGTGGGCGCTTTTCCACGTGCGTGTAGCTCCTGGGTCCGCGAGACCGTCGTGACGACGGCTCAGCCGAGTGGGACCCCGTTGGCGGTGATGCGAAACTCGCAGTCCAGCGTACGGGCGGCGCGCCGGCACATGATCATGCGGTCGAGGAAGATCTCGAAGTACTCGATCACCGTGGACCGGCCGGTGTCGAGTTCGAGTTCGAGGGTGATCGTGGCCGCCTCGGCGTCCACCCGGAGGAACGAGTGGGTCACGGCGTCGTTGACGCGATCGTGGATGTCGGTCTGGGTGTCGGCACCGGGCCGGACCCGACTGCGGTGGACGTCCGCCTTGTCGGCCAGGATGACGGCGGCCCCCACGGGCCCGATCGAGCTGCCGTACTGCTCCTCGTGGTTGCCGACGGCGGAGAGCACCAGCCCGATCCGGTAGGGATCGACGTCGAGCCGTCGCAGCGCGTCGTAGGCCACCCAGGCCGACGACAGCCCGTGGTTCATCCGGCTGACGACGTTGCCGACGTCGTGGAGGTAGCCGCCGATCGCGGCGAGCTCGCACAGTTCCGGGTCGGCGCCGAGGTGGTGGAGCACGTTGAAGGCGATGCGACCGACGAGGTTGGCGTGCCGGAAGCCGTGCTCGGTGAAGCCCTGTGCGGCGAGGAACTGGTCCGAGAGCTTCAGGAACGACGAGACGACCGGGTCACGCTGCAACTGGTTGAGCACGTCGACGTGGGAGCCGGTGCGGCGCTCGGCGTCGATCGCGACCTCTGCGGCCTCGGCCACGACCGCGTCCGCGTCCACGCCACGGGCCAGCGCGGCCTCGGCCGTGCCGAAGATGGCGTCGGCCGGGTCCGTCAGCGACGAAGGCGGCGGTGTCGAGGGCTCGTCGATGCGATCGCCGTCGGAAGGTGGCGCACCGGTGCGCTCGTCGGTCGGCTGGTCGCCGGGAGGCGGCGCACCGACGGGGTCGGGGCGCTGCTCGCGTCCCGACTCCACGTCCCCGGTGCCGCCCTCGCTCACTGCTCGTCCGGCTCGTCGTCGCGCACGACCCGACCGACCGAACCGCGCTGGAAGCGCAGCACCACGTCGTCGGTGACCTCGAGGTCGACCGATTCGTCGGTGAGCGCCACCACCTCGCCGTGCAGGCCGGACACGGTCACGACCGCGTCACCGACCTGGAGGTTGCGCACGAGTTCCTGGTGTTCCTTCTGGCGCTTCTGCTGGGGCCGGATGAGCAGGAACCACAGCACCACCAGGAACAGCAGCGGGATGATGAGACCGCCGATTCCCTCCACAGCACGTCCTTCGTCGTATCGTCTCTGGGATCGTGAACGTGCCACCGGATGGTGCACGGCACGAGGAGCGCCCGCGTGAAAACGGCGGGCGCACGGAGGGAGAGCCTACCGACGTCGCCGGCCGCGCCGCCATGCGGCACCGCGACGGTCTCGCCCTGCCATCGACCGCATGCGTCGGTGGTGCCGACGTGGTCCTCCGCGCGCCTGGCCCCCGTGCGTGCGGCTATCCGGGCACCGGGCAGGGATCGGCGCCATCTACGGCGAAGACCATCGGGTATGTGACCGGCGCCCTCCGATCGCCGGCCCGTCCCCACGAGGTGCAACCGTGACCACCCAGTCCCCACCACCGGACGGCGTCTCCCGCCGGACCTTCCTCCGAGGCGCAGGGGCCGGGCTGGGCCTGACGATGCTCGGCGGCGCGTCCGCCACGGCGTCGCCGCTCGGCGGCTTCGGCACGGCGCTCAGCGGGCGCTTCAGTCGGACCGTGGGCGCCACCGACGTGCTGCGCCTGGCCCGGGTCGCGGTCCGTGGCCCCGAGGAGGCGGCGTTCGTGCTCGGTCACTTCGATGACACCCACCGGGTGTTCGATGACGGCGCGATCGAGGTACTGCTGTGGCCCGGCGACCTCGCGCGGCTGACCGCGAGCGGACTGCGCTACGACATCACCGTCGAGGATGTCGTCGAACGCGACCAGCGCGCCTTGGCGGCCGCAGACACACAGTCGGCCGCCGGTGGCTCCCTCCCCGGGGAACGTGACGACTACCGCACCCTGGCGCAGTTCGAGGACGACCTGCTCGGCCTGGTCGCCCGCTTCGGAGACAAGGCACGGCTGATCGTGCTGCCCGAGCGTTCGCTCGAGGGGCGGCGCGTGATCGGGATCGAGATCGCCGACGACGTCCATCGCGTCGACGGACGCCCGGTCTGGTACATGGACGGCCTCCACCACGCCCGCGAGTGGCCTTCGGGCGAACTGACGCTGATGTTCGCCTTCGACCTGCTCGAAAACCCGCAGGACGACGACCGCATCGCCGGCCTTCGCCGCGACACGCGCACAATCCTCGTCCCGGTCGTCAATCCGGACGGTTTCTCGTGGTCCCGTGACGCCCTGGTGCAGGTGTCCGACCCGTACGCGAGCCTGCCACTGGCGATCGCCGGCCTGGAGGCCTACTGGCGCAAGAACCGTCGGGGCCTGATCGATGAGACGATCCTGCCGTGGCTGCAGCGCAACCCCACCTCGTACGGCGTCGACGTCAACCGCAACTACTCGGCGCGTTGGGGCGGGCCCGGGGCCTCGGGCGAGCCGGTGCTGCAGGACCACCGTGGCGAGTATCCGTTCAGCGAACCCGAGTCCCGCAACGTCGCGGCGCTGTTGCGTGAGCGGCAGCCGGTCGCGTTGAACTCCAACCACACCTACACGGGTCTGGTGCTGCGTCCGTGGGGCCACACCGGCGGTGACGGGCGGTTCACTCCCGACGAGGACATCATGCGGGACCTCGGTGCCGCGATGTGTGAGCACAACGGCTACGAGAACTGGCACTCGATCGACCTCTACGCCACCACCGGCACCACGGTCGACTGGGGCTACGCAGCACTCGGTGCGCTCTCGTACACCTTCGAGATCGGCTTCGACAACTTCCACCCGCCCTATGCGGGCGACGACGGGGCGCTGCACCACTACCGCCTGAATCGCGAGGCGTTCATCCTCCTCGGCGAGACCGCCCGGTTCCAGCACGTCGAACACCGGGTGTGGGACCGCGACACCGGTGACTTCGGTGGGACCGTGGCATATCCGACCCACGCCCGGATCACCGGTGCGGTGGTGGACGGCGACGGCAACCCGCTGCCGGCGGAGCTCTCCGTGCAGCGCACGACCCGGATCCCGTTGGGTTCGGCAGCTGACGAGGAGTTCTACGAGGAGGAGTCCCGGGCCCAGGCCGCGACGGACGGCGATGGCCGACTCGACTGGCGTCTGCCCCCGTCGACCACGCCGACGGCGATCGAGCGTGAGGAGACGGAGGCCTGGGAACTGGAGATCCGCGCCGCCGGTGAGACGGTGCACAAGTCGGTCGTCGTCGAACGTGGCGAGACCGCTGAGCTCGGCGAGATCCGCATCGGCGAGCCGACCCGTGGCAATGGGAATGAGCGGGGCAACGGACGCGGCCTGCTGCGGGAGCGTCCATCGCGGCCGAACAGGTAGATCCGCTGGCCCTTGCCGGCTGCTCTGCCGAGCCGGTGGCCACCTTCTCGCGACCGTCGACCCGCCCATAGTGGGCGGGTCGACTCGTTTCCGGTGACCGTGTCGGTCCGGCGATCAGCCGGTGCTGGTGCGGACCGATCGGAACTCGCGGACCTCGAGGGGCTCAGGGAGGGTGACGGGGGCGAGCTCGAACTCGACGACGTCGGAGATGATGACGTTGCCATCCCGATAGACGTCGAAGGTCAGGCGCCATCCGTCCGTAACCGTGATCGCCACATTGCCGCGGTCCACATACGTATGCTTCACGCCGCCATCGGGGTACGGCAGGCCCGGCTGGTCGTAGGTGCGCGGTGCCGACCCGTCACCCCAGTCGACGGTGGAAGTACCCGTGCCGTTGACCTGGACGGCGAGTTCCATGATCCCGAGGTCCACCTGGTGATCGACGGGGCCGTACTCGAGTGCGTGGTCGGTGACCAGATAGGCCGGCATGCCGGTCAGCGCGTAGCCGGGCGGCACGCTGGGGCTGGGCCGAGGAAGGTTGTCGGTAACGGTCTGCTGGACAGCTTCGCGAACCATCGGCGCCGGCAGTTCGTCATCCGGGTCGACGGGGCAGTCCTCGGTCGGCCGCAGCCCCTGGAGTTCGGGCACGTTGGCGTAGAGGTAGTTGATCGCCTCCCAGGCGTTACGTACGGCCGGCTCAACCTCCTCCGCGGGCAACTGGACCCACCGGTAGTTCAGGCACGGGCCATCAAGGTCCTCATGGGTGCCCGAAATCGGAAGGCCTACCCACGGGTCACCGTTCTGAGTCGCCGTACCAACTGGGGTTACAGGCGTCGGCTTTTCGTCTTCTTGCTGCCCGGCTCCTACCCCGGTACGCACCTCCCCATCTCGAGATTCTCGGACGCTATCCAAACTCGGCGAGTCGCTTCCGTAGGCAGGAATGATTGCAAGCCCAAGCAAGGAAGCAACCACAATCCCCGTAACTGCCCCCAAAATCCAAGTCCCCCGAACAACCATCGTCACGACTCCCCCTCAGCGCTCCTCGCAAGTTCGGTCTAGTGCATCACCGAAGTCGATCTCGTCCCATTGGTCTTCAGGGATCGGTTCCCCTTCTGCCTGCAACGGAGCGACCCCTCGAATTTGCCACGGAGTGGGATTGCGCTCGACCGAAGTGATGTCCCGATCGAGGCGAGAGAGAGAGAAGACTGTCACCCGCTCGGGCGATGGAGGGTCCACGGCGGTCCCCTCACGGTCCCACCAGCCGGCAACAAGCAGGCAACGCTCAGGCTCAGCATGGAGCACACTCGATACTTCCATGCGACTTGAGTTCATATCGCCTGGATCAAGCAGGCCTT
>SLRZ01000063.1 GCA_007130695.1 Nitriliruptoraceae bacterium | reverse complement strand
GTCCCGACCTGGGACGACGGCGCAATCGATTTCTGCATCGAGCTGATGTAGGTCCCGCCGCCTAGTTCTTCCTCGAGGGCTTCGGGGCCAGGCGAAGGCCCAACTCCCCCAGGGCGATCTCGTCGTAGGGCGCCGGGGCGTCGGTCATCGGATCCGCACCCGTCTGGGTCTTCGGGAACGCAATCACCTCGCGGATCGACCGCTCGCCACACAGCAGCATCACCACCCGGTCGATGCCCGGCGCGATGCCGGCGTGCGGGGGCACCCCGTAGCGGAACCCGCGCAGCAGGAAGCCGAACTTCTCCTCCGCGTCCTCGTCCGAGATCCCCAGGAAACGCAGCACCCGACGCTGGACCTCCGCGTCGTGGATACGCACCGAACCCGACGCGAGCTCCACACCGTTGAGCACGATGTCGTAGGCCCGGGCCGTCGCCTCCCCCGGACGCTGCTCGAAGTCGTCGTCGAACTCCGGCGCCGGCGCAGTGAACGGGTGGTGGTTGGGGACCCACCCCTCGGCGTTGGCGGCCGTGGGGTCGTCGGACTCGTCGGCCGGGTCGAACATCGGCGGCTCCACCACCCAGCAGAACTCCCAGCGCCCCTCCGGGATCAGACCGCGTTCCTCGGCCAGGGCGACACGCAGCGCCCCCATCAGGGTGCGGGCGAACGTCACCGGCCCGGCGCCGAAGAACACCGCGTCACCGACCTCGGCGCCGGTCTCCGAGAGGACCCCGGCGATCTCCTCGGCTGACATGAACTTGCTCAACGGGCTGCGAAGCGTCGGGCCGTCGTCACCGCCCTCGACGACACCCCAGGCCAGGCCCTTGGCGCCACGACGCTTGGCCCACTCGGTCCACTCGTCGAACTCGCGACGGGTCAGCTCACCACCCGACGGCAGCGCCAGCGCGACGACCGCGCCGCCACCCGACAGCACGCCCTTGAAGACCCCCACCTCGGTGTCGGCGAAGACGCCCCCGAGGTCGGCGAGCTCCATCGCGAACCGCAGGTCGGGCTTGTCGGATCCGAAGCGACGCATCGCCTCCTCGAACGTGATCCGCGGGAAGGACTCGGGCAGCGTGACGTCGAGGACCTCGGCGAAGATCTCGCCGAACATCTCCTCCATCAGCGCGTAGACGTCCTCCTCGTCACCGAACGACAGCTCGAGGTCGAGCTGGGTGAACTCCGGCTGCCGGTCGGCACGCAGGTTCTCGTCACGGAAACAGCGGGCGATCTGGTAGTAGCGCTCGATCCCGGCCACCATCAGCAGCTGCTTGAACAGCTGCGGTGACTGCGGCAGCGCGTAGCTCTCGCCGGGCTGCAGCCGGGAGGGCACCAGGAAGTCGCGGGCGCCCTCCGGGGTCGGGCGGGTCAGCACCGGGGTCTCGACGTCCATGAACCCGTTGCGCTCCATCACCCGACGGATGACCGCCAGCGTCTGGGCACGCATCCGCAGGTTGCGGGCCAACCGGTTGCGACGGAGGTCGACGTAGCGGTGCCGCAGACGCAGCTCCTCGGAGACGTCGATCTCGTCCTCGATCGGGAACGGCGGGGTCTCCGCGGCCGACAGCACCTCCACCGAGGTGGCGGCCAGTTCGATCGAACCGGTCGGCAGCTTCTCGTTGACCATCCCCTCCGGGCGTTCACGCACGGTCCCGGTGATCCGCAGGACCCATTCGCTGCGCACCCGGTGGGCCGCCTCGAGCGCGTCGGAGGCTTCCGGGTCGGCGACGACCTGGAGGATGCCGGTGCGGTCACGCAGATCGAGGAAGGCCACGCCGCCGTGGTCGCGGCGGGTGTCGACCCAGCCGGCGACCGTGACGGTCTCGCCGGCGTGCTCGCTTCTCAGCGTGCCGGCGCCGTGGGTTCGCTGCGCGCCGTAGGGGGTGATGCTCACGTGGTCTGCCGTTCGTGTCGTGTGGGAGGGCGCGTGCCGCGCCGGGCCCCGGCCGTCAGCGGCCCAGGGCCCGCAGGAGATGTTCGGCGAGGGCGGTCTCGTCGACCGTGGCCTGCTCGCCGGAGCCGAGGTCCTTGACCGCGACCGTACCGGCGGCGCGCTCGTCGGCGCCCCGGATGACCGCCAGCGGGATGCCGCGACGGTCGGCGTACTTCAACTGCTTGCCGAGCTTGCCGCGCCCCGCGTACAGGTCGACCCGCAGGCCCTCGGTACGCAGCCGGCCCGCAAGGGCCAGCGCGTCGGCGCGGCCATCGTCGTCCATGGTGGTGACCAGGACGTCCGCCCCGGCCGACACCTGCCCGGCGGCGGCCTGCTCGAGCAGCAGCAGGATGCGTTCGATCCCGAGCGACCCGCCGGTGGCGGGCACGTCCTGGCCCTGGAACATCCCGACCAGGCCGTCGTAGCGGCCGCCGGCGGCGATGGTCACCGCCAGGTCGTCGTGGACGACCTCGAAGACGGGGCCGGTGTAGTACGACAGGCCGCGCGCCAACACCGGCGCGTACCCCACCGACCCGCCCGGCAGCTTGCCCGCCAGGGTGAGGACCTCGTCGACCTCGGCGAGCCCGGCCCGGCCGGCCTCGTTGCCCGCGAGCCGTTCACGGACCCGGCCCTCGAGATCGTCGTCACCGAGGTCGGCGACCAGGTGCTCGACCGCGTCCGTGGCGACCCCGCGTTCGGTCAGCTCCCGGGCCACGCCCTCGGCGCCGATCTTGTCGAGCTTGTCGAGCGCCACCAGCGCGTCCGACTCCAGCTCGCCGGGGATCCCGTAGGCCTCGATCAGGCCGGCCAGTGCCCGCCGCGAGTTGAGCTGCACCCGGAACCCCGACAGCCCGAGCCGGTCGAGCACGTCGGCGACCGCCACGATCGTCGACGCGTCGGCGACCAGCGAGTCGGACCCGACCGTGTCGAGGTCGCACTGGAAGAACTCGCGGTAACGGCCCTTGCCGGGACGGTCCGCCCGCCACACCGGGGCGATGTGGTAGCGCTTGAACGGCATCGGCAGCTGCGAGCCGTAGCGGGCCACCACCCGGGCCAGCGGCACGGTGAGGTCGTAGCGCAGGGCCAGGTCGGCCTCCCCGGAGGCCTCGTGCTCACCGCGACGCAGGATCTTGAAGATCAGCTGGTCGCCCTCCTCGCCGTACTTGCCGGTCAACACCTCGAGGCGTTCGAACGCCGGGGTGTCGAGCGGGTCGAAGCCGTGCGACCGGAAGGCGGAGCGGATCGTGTCGAACGCCCGCTCGCGGCGTCCGACGTCGTCGGGGAGGAAGTCGCGGGTCCCGGATGCCGGGTTCGCGTCGATGCTGGCCATGGATGGACCTCGTGGCGCCGACCAGGTGTCGGCGGTTCGTCTCGGCACGGTGCGGGTCGCGTCGGATACCGCCCGTGGCACACGTCGGGCGAGTGGGGGCTCGCCCGGACCTACGGACCCGTCAGGCTACGTATGTCGCAGGGCCTCGTGGAGGAAGGGGTTCGAGGCACGCTCGCGGCCGATGGTGGTGTCCGGCCCGTGGCCGCACAGCACGCGAGTGTCGTCCTCCAGCGGCAGCACCGTCTCCGCCAGCGAGACCAGCAGCTCCCGGGCCGATCCGCGGGGGAAGTCGCTGCGCCCCACCGACCCGGCGAACAACAGGTCCCCGGAGAACAGGATCTCCTCTGAAGCCTCGTCGACGGCCGCCAGTTCGAACTCGACCGGGGCAGCCGACAGCCCGCGGCCGAGGTAGGTCACATGCCCCGGGGTGTGCCCGGGGTTGTGACGCACGTCGAAGGTGATCCCGGCGAACCGCAGGGACTGCCCGTCGCTGACGTCCTGAAGGTGGTCGGTCGGAGGGTCCCAGGCGGGCAGGCCGAGCTGCTCGGTCAACTGCTCCATGCTCGCGCCAAACGCCGCGGCCGGGTCGTCCCAGATCCAGCGGTCCTCGGGGTGCAGCAGGACGGGGACGTCGAGGCCACGGGCCAGGTCGGGCACTCCCCAAATGTGGTCGAGGTGCCCGTGGGTGCACAGGATCGCCTCGCACGTCACGCCGACCCGTTCCAGCAGACCCGGGACGGTGCGTTCACCGTGCTCACCGGGGTCGACCACGACGGCGGTGCCGCGCTCCCGGTCACCGACGACGTAGCAGTTGGTCTGCCACCGGCCGAGCGGGACACCCAGGATGAACGGCTCGCTCACGGGGCACTCCACGGGTCAGGTCGGTTCGGGTCTGCTCCGGCCGGAGGCTACCGCCACGCCGCGGCGGGACCGGAAAGCCGACGGCCGTCCCGAAGCGTCCGAGGACCGGTCGCCCACCCACCGTCCGTACGGGCCGCCGAGGCGCAGACCCCCGGTCACCGGGGCGGTCAACCTACGACGACGAGGCCGCGGGCTGGGACGAACTCTGGGGCACGATCCGGTAGGCGTCGTAGACACCCTCGACGCCGCGCACGCTGCGCAGCGCGTACTCCAGATGCGTCGGGTCCCCCAGCTCGAACGCGAACCGCAGGACCGCCACCCGGTCCTTGCGGGTGGCCACGTGTGCCGAGGTGATGTTGATGTGCAGGTCGCCGAGGACCGCGGTGATGTCACGAAGTAGGTGCTTGCGGTCGAGCGCCTCGACCTGGATGGAGACCTGGAACGCGGAGGTGGTCTCCTCCGACCAGTCGACGGGCAGGAACCGGTCGGGTTCCTTGGCCAGGTCGTCCACATTCGGGCAGTCCGAGCGGTGCACGGAGACGCCCCGCCCGCGCGTGACGAAGCCGACGATGTCGTCGCCGGGCACGGGGGTGCAGCAGCGCGCGAGCTGCACCATCATCCCGCTGTCGCCCTCGACCCGGATGTCTTCGCCGTCGCCGCGGTCGAGGCGGAGGGACTCCTGGGTGGGCGGGACCTCGTCGGCCTCCGGCTGGGCCTCGGTCTCGGTGAGTTCCCCGACGACCTGCTGGGCGACGCTGCCGGCCGAGACGTGGCCCTCGCCGACGGCGCGGAACAGCGCCTCGGCGTTCTTGTAGGAGAGGGCGTTGGCGATGTCGGCCAGCGCACCGGTCGTCATCGCCCGTGCGTAGGCGATCCCCTTGCGGCGCAGGGCGCGAGTGATCGCGTCCCGACCGCGGGTCATCGCGTCCTCGCGCCGCTCCCGGTTGAAATAGGCGCGGATCTTGGACTTCGCCCGGGTCGAGGTGGCGATCTGCAGCCAGTCGCGTGACGGGCCGGCGTCCTCGGCCTTGGAGGTCAGGACCTCGACGCTGTCGCCGTTGACCAGTTCGTGCTCGAGCGGCACCAGGCGCCCGTTGACCCGGGCGCCGATGCAACGGTGGCCGACCTCGGTGTGCACGGCGTAGGCGAAGTCGATGGGGGTGGCGTTGGCGGGCAGCCCCATCACCTCACCCTTGGGGGTGAAGACGAACACCTCGTCCTGGTAGAGGTCGATCTTGAGCGACTCGAGGTAGTCGCCGGGCTCCTCGACCTCCTGCTGCCACTCCAGCAGGTGCTCGATCCAGGGCAGCTCGTCCGTCGTGGCGGCGCCCCGGTGATTGTCCTTGTACTTCCAGTGGGCGGCGACACCGAACTCGGCGGTCTGGTGCATCGCCCGGGTGCGGATCTGGATCTCGAGCGGCCGTCCCCCCGGACCGATCACCGCGGTGTGCAGCGACTGGTAGAGGTTGACCTTCGGCATCGCGATGTAGTCCTTGAACCGGCCCGGTACCGGCCGCCAGTTCGCGTGGATCTGGCCGAGGACCGCGTAGCAGTCCCTCACGGACGCGACGATGACCCGGATGCCGATCAGGTCGTGGATCTCGTCGAACTCCTTGCCCCGCAGCACCATCTTCTCGTAGATGGAGAAGTAGTGCTTCGGGCGGCCGGTCACCTCGCCCCGGATCTTCAGCTCGCGCAGCTGGTCCCGGATGGAGGTGATGACCTCCTCGACGTAGGCCTCTCGCTCCGGGTTGCGCTCCTGGACCATCGCCACGATCTCCTCGTAGCGCTTCG
>SLRZ01000145.1 GCA_007130695.1 Nitriliruptoraceae bacterium | reverse complement strand
CTGGCGCTGGTAGCCGACCTCGAGCAGGGCGCGGCCCTCCTCGGGGTTGGTGATGAAGCCGGGCTCGACGATCACGGCCGGTGCCCGTGATTCGCGCAGCACTGACGAGGTCGAAGGATGGGTCCGGCAGTTGGGCGTGTTCACCGCGGCGCACACCGCGTCGACGCTGAGCTGCGCGAGCCGTCGGCCGCGTTCCGAGACGTAGCCGTCCGTGCCGAAGTAGTACGCGGCCGCGCCCCGCGCGCGTGGGGTGGACAGGGCGTTGGTCTGCACCGACAGGATGGCCTCGACGTTCTCGCGGTTGGCGAGCGCGGCGCGTTCCGAGGGGGTCGGCGACGTGGTCGGCCCGCGGCCGAGCACCACGTGGGCGCCGCGGGCCGCGAGGCGACCCTCGACGAGGCTGGCGATGGCCCAGGTGATCTCGTGCTCGGGCGTGCCGTCGGGGGCCCGGTGGGCGTTGCGGTGCTCGCTGTAGCCGGCGTCGACCATGACCCGGGCGCCGGCCACGGCCAGGCGTGCCGGGCGTCGCAGCTCCTCGCGTTCCCGCACCGCGTAGGCGGGCGCCTCCTGGTGCTGGCGGTGGAGGCGGCGGAGCTGGTCGACGGTGTCGGGGCCGGTGATGCCGTCGGCCTGGAGTCCGACGTTGAGCTGGAACTCTCGGACCGCGTCGAAGGTCTGGGGCCCGTAGACGCTGTCGTCGTACCCGGCGTCGAAGCCGAGTCGGTTCAGACGGCGCTGCAGGTCGCGCACGTCGTCGCCCTGCAGCAGCGGCCGGGTGACGTACAGCATCCGGTCACCGAGGCGGTAGCTGGCGCCCACCAGGGCCCGCCAGGTGTCGAGCCAGACGATGCCGTCGGCGGGCAGCCCCCGCTGTTGCTGGAACGTGCGGACGGCCGTGAGGGTGGCCTCGCCGAACTCGCCGTGATCATCGGGCGCGCAACTGAGGCCGAGGTCCGCGAGGCGCCGCTGGACGTCCTCGACCTCGGGTCCGACCAGGCCGTGCGAGATGGGTTCCACGAGGCTCGGATCCTAACGCACGACCCCACGGCCGGAGGGGACACGGGGTCGTCCGAGTGGCCTTCTCGTCAGCCCAGGTAGTCGGACAGATCCTTCAGCAGCTGGGCCTTGCCCTTGGCGCCCACGATCCGCTTGTCGGGCTCGCCGCCCTTGAACACCAGGATCGTCGGGATCGACATGATGCCGTAGTCGCGCGCGGTGGCCGGGGACTCGTCGACGTTGAGCTTGACGACCTTGAGTTCGTCGGCGTGCTCGGTGGCGATCTCGTCGACGATGGGGCCCACCATGCGGCAGGGGCCGCACCACTCCGCCCAGAAGTCGACCAGGACCGGCTTGTCGGCCTGGAGGACCTCGGTGGCGAACTGGTCGTCGGTCACGGGGGTTGCGCCCATCGGTGGCACCTCGCGGGGTTTCGGGACGGCCGGTCGCGTGCGGTGGCCGTCGGTGTCGGGTCGTACGGTCTCGTTCGGTGTGGCCGTTGTGGCCGGTGCGTCGTCGCGGGTGTGGCTCGTCGCGTGACCCGGGACCGCCTGATGCAACGGCCCGGCGCCGGCGGCTATTCCGCCTCGGTCGATCGCCAGCGGGTCAGCGCGGGTCCTCGGGGGCGACGCTGGTGTGCTCGGCGAGCCAGCGTTCCGCGTCGATCGCGGCCCGGCAACCCGTCCCCGCGGCGGTGACGGCCTGCCGGTAGGTCTGGTCGATGACGTCGCCGCAGGCGTAGACACCCTCGACGTTGGTGTGGGTCGAGGGCTCGTCGACCAGCAGGTAGCCCTCCTCGTCGGTGTCGAGCACGTCGCTGAACAGCCACGTGTTGGGGATGTGGCCGATGGCGAGGAAGAGCCCCTCGGCCGGGAAGTCGCGGGTCTCGCCGGTGACCGTGTCGCGCAGCACGAGGTTGGACACCGAGCCGTTCTCGCCCTGGACCTCGGCGACGGTCGCGTTCCACACGAACTCGATCTTGTCGTTCTTGAAGGCGCGCTCCTGCATGATCTTCGACGCGCGCAGTTCCTCGCGACGGTGGATCACCGTGACCTTGGACGCGAACTTGGTGAGGAAGATGGCCTCCTCCATCGCCGAGTCGCCACCCCCGACGATGACGACCTCCTTGTCCTTGAAGAAGAACCCGTCGCAGGTCGCGCAGGCCGACACGCCCGAGCCCCACAGTTCGTCCTCGCCGGGGATCTCGAGGCGTCGGGGCTTGGCGCCCGTGGCGATGATGAGGCTCTGGGTGTGGATCTCGGCGCCGCTGGCGGTCCTGAGCACCTTCGGGGTGGCCTCGAGGTCGACCTCGACGACGTCCTCGGTGACGTAGTGGGTGCCGAAACGCTCCGCCTGTTCACGCATGTCGAGGATCAGTTGCGGCCCCATGATGCCGGCGGGGAAGCCGGGGTAGTTCTCCACGTCGGTGGTCAGCGTCAGTTGCCCGCCCGTGGGGCCGCCATCCACGGTGCCCTCGATGACGACCGGTTCGAGCGCGGCCCGTGCGGCGTACAGGGCGGCGGTCAGGCCGGCCGGCCCGGAGCCGATGATGACGACGTCGTGGACCTTGTCGGGGAGCGGCATCGGGGACCTCTGCAGTTCGTTCGGATGGTGGTGACTGCCCAGCCTAACGACGGTGGGCGTCGGGGCATTCCCGGTGCCCACTGGTCCCCAAAAGGGGACCAGCACCGGGTGTCCGACCGGTGGCCCCGCGGTGACGGCGGTGCGACGGACAGATGGCGATCGCTACCCTGCCGGACGTGTCCGAGATCCCCACCTGCCCCCGCCACCCGGACGTCGAGACGCGCCTGTCGTGCTCGGCGTGCGGTGAGCTGATCTGTCCCTCGTGTGGTCGTGAGGCGGCGGTGGGCTACAAGTGCCCCGACTGTGCCCGGCAGGACGGCGCGACCACCCAGCCTCGGGCCGGGACCTCCTCCTCGCCGCTGCGCAAGTGGGTGGAGTCGTGGTCGAACGACGACGGTGAGCGCTCCCCGAAGCCGCCGCCGGCGGGGTCCGCCGACGGCCAGCTGCCGCTCGCCCTCGGTGCCCGGGCCACGATGGTGGCCGCGGGTGCGGCGGTCCTGGCGGGACTGCTCATCGGCCCCGTCCTCGCCCAGGGTGCCTTCTTCCTGATCTCGGCCGGGGTGCTCGGGTGGGTCGTGGCCCGGTCGGTGTACTGGGCGACGGAGGAGCGCAACTCGCCCTACGTCCGGGCGCTGGCGATGACCGCGGCCGGCGTGATGGTCCTGATCGGGCAGGTGTCGGCCAGCAGCGGCCCCGACACGGTGCGTGAACTCGCGCTGCTCGCCTACCCGGCGGCGCTCTACGGCGGCTGGATCGTGGTCCGCCAGCGGTGACCCCGGGTGCGGCGGTCAGTGGTCGCGCTGCTGGAACGTGCGCACCTGACAGTCGCTGCGGTCGAGCACCCACACCTCGAGGCGCTCGTAGCGCTGGCCGTCGGCCCCGCGTCCGAGCAGGCCGAAGGCGATCGCGGGTTCACCCTGGTAGCTGGTGACCTCGACGTAGGCGGGCACGGGGGCCTGCGCGCCCTCCAGCAGGGTGTCGAGACAGCGACGGATGTCGGCGCGAGCCCGGGCGTCGAGGTCGGCCGGGTCGGTCCCGGGTCCCGGGTCGGCCGCCCCGTCGGCCTCGAGATCCGCCAGGGTGTCGGCGTCGTCGGCCGGTGCGTCGTCGGCCTCCGGGGCACTCCGGGCACCGTGCAACGCCGACAGCCGGTCGTCGTCGGCCAGCACCCCGGTGTAGCGCTCGGCCAGCGTGGTGCCGCGACCGGCGTCGAGGTCGCGTCGGGCCAGAGAGGTCAGCGCGTGGTCGTCGAGCAGGGAGGCGACGTCGGCGTCGTCGAGGTCACGGTCGGTGGCCAGGACGACGGGTCCCTCTCCGAGGGCCTCGTCGGCGCTCTCGGTCGTGGGTGTGTCGGTGGTCGTCGCGAGGTCCTCCTGTGCGCCCGGCAGGCCCAGCATCGCCACACCGGCCACGCCGAGCAGCGCGAGTCCGGCCGCCACGCCCCCCACGGCCCGCGGCCAGCTGGCCCGGCGGGCCGACCGGTCGCGTCGCCGCGCGAGCTCGTCGGCACCGACGACGTCGTCGGGAACCCCGGCAGGGGTGTCGTCCCCGGCCCGGCCGTCCGCACCGGCTCCCGAGGCCGCGATCCCGCCGTCCGCCAACCGTTCACGCAGGACGGGCGCCAGCGCGTCGTCCAGCCGCTGCTCGAAGCCATCCGCGGGGTCCGCGGGCGGGAGGCCCGCGAGGGCCGCGTCCGCGTCGCGCAGGCGCTGCAGGCGCGCACGCAGCGCGGGGTTCCGGGCGAGCTGCGCCTCGATGGCGCGGTGCTCGTCCGGGTCGAGTTCGCCGGCCAGGTAGTCGGCCAGGCGCTGGGCATCCACGGTGCGTCCTCGCGTCGTCGGTGGCGCGGTCGGGTGGGGTGGGACGTCGTCGGCGGGCGGGCGGTTGCGACGGCGGTGCCGGTGGACGGTCTCAGGGCGGTCCGCGCGCGCGGGCGGGACCGCCGGGGTCCGGGCTCGCGGCGTCCCCGGCCGCGTTCGGACGACGTGGTGCCGCCGGCTCGGCCAGCAGTTCGCCCAGCCGCTCGCGTGCGCGCGACACGCGGCTCTTGACCGTGCCGACCGCGACACCGGTCGCCTCGGCCGCCTCGGCGTAGCTCAGGCCATCCACGGCGACCAGCAGCAGCAGGACCCGGGCCTCGTCGTCGAGCCTTGTCAGGGCCCGACCCACCTCGCCGAGCTCTGCCCGGCCCTCGACCGCGTCGCTGCCGTCGGGGGTGGTGACGCCCGAGCCGTCGGCGACGGTGGTGACGTCCGCCATCGGGGTCCGGGGCCGACGCGCCTCGTGGCGCACCCGGTCGACGCACACGTTGCGCGCCACCCGGTAGAGCCAGGTCGACAGGGCCGCGTCGCCACGGAAGTCCTCCCCGGCCCGGGCCAGCCGGACGAAGGTCTCCTGGACCGCCTCCTCGGCGTCGGCATGCGAGCCGAGCACCCGCAGGCACACGGCGTGCAGCCGACGGGCGTGACGGGCGACCAGGTCGCCGAAGGCCGCCTCACGCTCCGCGACGGGCCGCCGGTCGTCCAGGTAGACCGCCAGTGCGGCGGCGTCCTGGGCGGCGGCGGCCGGATCCACGGCGTCTAGGGACCCAGGAAGGCGACCTCGGCCACCTCCGCCGTGTAGGTGCCGTCGCCGCTCGTGGACAGCCCGTTGACCCACAGCAGCCAGTAGCGCTGGGTCGTGTTGAGGGTGAACGGATGACGCTGCTGGACGTCCATGTGCGTGGCACGCGGATCCCCCCAGGCCTCGAGACCGTCCTCGGGGTCGGGCAGTTCCTCCGCGGCGTACAGCTCCACGTCCACGCCACCGCGCACGAGTTCGACGACCATGCCGCGCACGTCACGGGGCTCGCCGAGGTCGAAGACGAGCCCGACCCCCTCCTTGTCGCCGTCGAAGTCGGCCGAGCCGTACTCGGCGGTGCTCCAGGTGGTCTGCGGATCGTTGTCGGAGGCCTGCCCCGCCTCCGGCCGGTTGTCCGGGTCGTCCGGCTCGGCGGGGTCGAAGACGTCGGTGGCCACCACCGGCCACTCCATCGGTTCGGCCGCGCCGTCGCCGCCGTCGTCGGTCAGCGCGACCGATGCCAGCCAGGCCACCAGTGCGAGGACGAGGCCGCCGGCGAAGGCCCCGACCATGCGCCGGGCCTGGTCGTTGCGCGCGATGGGCATCGGCCCGGAGTAGGAGCGGGGCTCGTCGACCTGGCTGTCGGCACCGGGACCGTCCTCACCCTCCTCGAGGAGCGTGATCGTCAGGTCGCTGGGCTTGGTCGTCACGAGGCCGCTGAGCGCACCGGCCATCGCGATCCCGTCGCCGAACCGTTCGTCGCGGTCACGCCGGGTCGCGCGCACCACCACCTCGT
>SLRZ01000122.1 GCA_007130695.1 Nitriliruptoraceae bacterium | reverse complement strand
GAGGAGATCGCCAAGCTCTCACGCGGCGGGCACGACTACCGCAAGGTGTACGCCGCCTTCCAGGCCGCCACCGAGGCCCACGGGGCGCCGACGGTGATCCTGGCCCAGACGATCAAGGGCTGGACGTTGGGGCCCGACTTCGAGGCCCGCAACGCCGTGCACCAGATGAAGAAGCTCTCCTCGGACGCGCTGAAGTCGTTCCGTGACCGGCTCCACCTCGACATCTCCGACGAGGAGCTCGAGGGGGAGACGCCGCCCTACATCCGCTTCGACGAGGACTCCGAGGAGCAGCGTTACCTTCAGCAGCGGCGCGAGGAACTGGGAGGCCCGGTTCCGGAGCGGCGGCGGTCGTTCGCGATGCCCGACCTGCCTGACAAGGACGTCTACTCGGAGCTCAAGCAGGGTTCGGGCAAGCAGGAGGTCGCCACCACGATGGCGCTCGTGCGCCTGTTCAAGGACCTGCTGCGCTCCGAGGGGATCGGGGAGCGGATCGTGCCGATCATCCCCGACGAGGCGCGCACCTTCGGCATGGACTCGTGGTTCCCGGCCCTGAAGATCTACGACCCGCTCGGGCAGACCTACGAGTCGGTCGACCGGGACCTGCTGCTGTCCTACCAGCAGGCCGTGGACGGCCAGATCATCCACGAGGGCATCACCGAGGCCGGGTCGGTGGGGACGTTCACCGCGGCCGGGACCAGCTACGCCACGCACAGCGAGCCCATGATTCCGCTGTACGTCTTCTACTCCATGTTCGGTTTCCAGCGCACCGGCGACTCGATCTGGCAGGCGGCCGACCAGCGCTCCCGTGGGTTCCTCATCGGGGCGACGGCCGGCGGGACCACGCTCAACGGCGAGGGCCTGCAGCACCAGGACCGCCACTCGCTGCTGCTCGCCCAGACCAACCCCGGTATCGAGGCCTACGACCCGTCGTTCGCCTACGAGATCGCGGTGCTGGTCGAGCACGGCCTCGAGCGGATGTACTCCGACGAGCACCGCGAGGGCGGCGAGGACGTCATCTTCTACCTCACCGTCTACAACGAGCCGGCCGTCCAGCCCGCCATGCCCGACCACGTCGACGACCAGCAGGTCATCGACGGGCTGTACCGCTTCGCCCAGGCCGAGGAGGGTGAGCACCCGGCCCACATCCTCGCCTCGGGCACGATCATGCACGAGGCGCTGCGGGCACAGGCGCTGCTGGCCGAGGACTGGGACGTGGCCGCCGACGTGTGGTCCGCACCGGGGTGGAACCGGCTGCTGCGCAACGGGGTCGCCGTCGAGTCGTGGAACCGCACCAACCCGGAGTCGGAGCCCGAGGTGCCGCTGGTCACCCGGATCCTCGAGGGGACCGAGGGTCCCTACGTCGCGGTCAGCGACTGGATGCGGGCCACCCCGTTCCAGATCGCCGACTGGGTCGAGGGCCCGTTCGCGGTGCTCGGCACCGACGGGTTCGGCCGGTCCGACACCCGCGAGGCGCTGCGCCGCTACCACCGTGTCGACGCCGCCTCGATCGCCTACTGCGTGCTCGCCGAACAGGTGAAGCTCGGGCGGCTCGAGGAGAAGGTGCTGCCCGAGGCGATCGAGCGGTACGACCTCAACTTCGAGCACATCCCGTTCTTCGGCCAACCCGGGGACAGCGACGACGTCACCCGGTAGCACCCGCCGGGTCCCGTGGGGGTCGTGGCACCGGATGGCTAGGTTCGTACCCATGCTGCGCCCACCCCGCCCGTCACGGTCCGTCCCGCTCCTCCTGGTCGGGCTGCTCGCGCTCGGGGCCTGTGCGCCCGACGACGCCGAGGAACCGCCGCCGGAGACGGCCCCCGACGAGCCCGCCGAGGAGCCCGACGAACCCGACGACGGCGACGAGCCGGCGGACACCGACGGGGACGACGCCCCGGGCCTCGGCGTGGACCTCGAACTGACCGAGGTCGCCTCGATGCAGTCACCGACGGCCGGGGCGGTCGGCCCCGACGGGGTGCTCTACCTCGCCGAGCGGGCGGGGACGGTCCACCCACTGGGCGGGGACGGTCTGGGCGAGCCCGTGGTGGACCTCGCCGGCGCGACCACGACCGACGGGGAGCGCGGGCTGCTGGGGCTGGCGTTCGCCGCGGACGGCACCGAGTTCTACCTGTCCTACACCGACACCCGCGGCGGCACGGTCGTCGAGGCGTTCGCCGTGGACTCCGACGGGATCGACCCGGAGCAACGGCGTATCGTCTTCACGCTCGAGCAGCCGTTCGCCAACCACAACGGCGGTGACCTCCAGGTCGGTCCGGACGGCATGCTCTATCTCGGGCTCGGCGACGGCGGTGGCGGGGGTGACCCGTTGGAGGCCGGCCAGGACACCTCGACGCTGCTGGGCGCCCTGCTGCGCATCGATCCCCTGGGTGACGAGCCCTATGCGGTCCCCGAGGACAACCCGTTCGTCGACGACCCCGAGGCCCGGGACGAGATCTACGCCTACGGGCTACGCAACCCCTGGCGGTTCTCGTTCGATCCCGAGACCGACGAGCTGTGGATCGCCGACGTCGGCCAGGACGAACGCGAGGAGGTCAACGTCCAGTCCGTCGAGGAGGCCGCGGGCGCCAACTACGGCTGGAACCTGATGGAGGGGACCCGTCAGTTCGCCGGCGACGAGCCCGGCGACCACGTCCCGCCGGTGTACGAGTACGAAACGGGTGGGCCGATCGGGTGTGCGATCACCGGCGGGTACGTCTACCGGGGTGCGGCGATCCCGGAGCTCGTCGGCGCCTATCTCTTCAGCGATTTCTGCGGCGGCGGGGTGCACGCGCTGGTGGTCGAGGACGGCGAGGTCGTCGACGAGGCGGAGCTCGGCGTGGCCGGCGAGTCGGTGGTCTCCTTCGCCCGCGACGCCGACGGGGAGCTCTACCTGTTGGACTTCGGCGGGGCCGTGCACCGCATCGACCCGGCCTGACGTCGCACCGGACCGTGCGACGGGTCACCGGCCGACGGTCGTGGCGCTTGGGCGGGGCGCCCGGGCGGGGTCTACGGTGGGCGGACCCGACCAGGAGTACCAACAGATGACCACGCGTAGCTCCCGCGCCGAATGGCGCGGCGACCTCAAGGGCGGCAACGGCGAGTTCGAGGTCGGTGACGGTGTCTTCAGCGGTGCCTACACCTTCGCCTCACGTTTCGAGGAGGGTGACGGGACCAACCCGGAGGAGCTGCTCGGGGCCGCGCACGCCGCCTGCTTCTCGATGGCGTTCTCCGGGCAGCTGGCCAACGCCGGCAGCCCGCCCGAGTCGGTGCGCACGGAGGCGGTCGTCCACCTCGAGAAGGTCGACGACAAGCCCACCATCACCCGGATCGCGCTGACCACGAAGGCCACGGTCCCCGGTATCGACGAGGCGAAGTTCCACGAGCTCGCCGAGGCCGCCAAGGCCGGTTGCCCCGTCTCGCGGCTTTTCGCGGCCGCCGAGATCACCCTGGACGCCCAGCTCGAGGGCTGAGCACACCCGCCGACGCCCCGACCGTCGGCCCCCCACGGACGGACGGTGCGGGGCCCGTGGGCGAGGGGTAGCGTGACGGGCGTCAGTCCGGATGTCCGCATCCGAGAACAACCTCCGTCACCGCCGCGCACCGTCGCAGGGTGGCAGTACAAGGAAACGCACATGCCAGAGGGCACCGTCAAGTGGTTCAACGCCGACAAGGGCTTCGGTTTCATCCAGCCCGACGATGGGGGAGATGACCTCTTCGTCCACTTCTCGGCCATCAACATGTCCGGGTACAAGGATCTCGAGGAGGGCCAGAAGGTCTCCTTCGAGGTCACCGAGGGCCAGAAGGGGCCGCAGGCCTCGGACGTCTCGCCGGTCTAGCGGCGCGTCCAACCGAAACGAACTCGCCCGGTGCCACACGGTGCCGGGCGAGTGCTCGTTTCCGGGCGGCTTCGTCTCAGTTGCCCGCCTGTGCCCGGTCACGGTGGTCCATCGCGTTCGCGGCGCAGTTCCCGCAGATGTAGGAGCGGGCCGTTTCGCGGGTGGGTGCGTGGTAGTAGTCCACCAGCCACCCGTCGTGGACGGGGTAGTCGGTGGCGCAGAAGCCGCAGGGCCACAGGCCGTGGTCCTGCCTCGCCGGGAGTTCAGCCCGCGCCACCCGCAGGATGCTGAGTACGGCCAGATCGTCGATCATCATGTGGTCCCCCCTCGAAGAACGTGCCTCGGTGGCCGTGCCCGATCAAGGGCGCGCTGCAAGGCCGATCTCCCACCGTATGCGGTGGATGGCCGGGCACCGGGGCCGTTGGGAGGGGTGGCCGTGGCCGCCGGGCTCGACCACCACGTCGCCCGACCCACGAGTTCGGCCGTTTCGGGATGCGCGGTCGGATAGGGTCGCTGCAGAGCGCTGCTTTCTGTGGACGACCCCGCGGTCGAAGCCGTTCGAACCGGTTGGCCCGTCCATGGAAGACCTCGCAGGTCCTGCTGCTGCACGCCCCTCGGGGCCGGCGCGCCCCCGTCTCGCGTCCGCCCTGCGCGGGTTGGCCTCGCGCCAGAGCGTCGATGAGACCCTCCAGATGGCGGTGGACCTCGCGGTCGAGTTGGTCCGCGGCTGCAGCCATGCCGACGTGATGTTCCTGCGCGCCGGCGGGGTCACGACCCCGGTGTCGACCGACCCGGTCGCCGTCGCCCTCGGTGAGGCGCAGGGAGCGACCGGGGGTGGCCCGTGCATCATGGCCGCCACCGAGGAGGAGCTGGTGGTGGCCAACGACCTCACCGCGGACCAGCGGTGGCCGGCGTTCGCCGGTCAGGCCTGTGACCTCGGGGTGTACTCGGTCGTGGCCTACCAGCTCTTCCTGCACCGCAACGACGACGACCGCTTCGGCGCGCTGAACCTCTACGGCCGAAGTCCCGACGCCTTCGACGAGGAGTCGATCGGGCTCGGGGAGGTCTTCGCCGCCCAGTGTGCGGCGTCGTTGGCGTTCGCCATCGCCCACGAGGGCGCGCAGGCGGCCCTGCAGTCCCGGGACGTCATCGGCCAGGCGAAGGGCATCCTCATGGAGCGCCACCAGCTGACCGCGGCGGACGCCTTCGATCTGTTGCGCACGCAGTCGCAGCAGCAGAACGTCAAGCTGCGTGACCTCGCCCAGGGTGTGGCCGAGACCGGCAGCCTGCCCCGCTAACGACGTCCCGTGGCGCCTCGGGGATCCTCGGGGACGGCGCCCGTGCGCACGACCTCCTCGGCGAGTTCGCGCAGCGGCCGGTTCAGCCGTTGGGACCGTTGGCGCAGAAGGTCGAACGCCGCCTCGACCGGCAGCGCTTCGTGGGCCATCACCACGCCCTTGGCCTGCCCGATGACGTCGCGCGTGTGCAGCGCTTCGACCAAGCCGGCCTCGGTGATCGCGGACTTCAGCGCCACCGCGGCGTGGGAGGCGAACACCTGCCCGTAGAGCTGGGCGGTCCGTCCGAAGGCGTGCGGCCGCGTGGAGTAGAAGTTGAGCGCCCCCATGGTGTCCCCCTGGAGGAACAGCCGGGTACTGACCATGGAGCGGACACCGAGCTCCAGTGAGAGCTCGCGGAATGCGGGCCAGCGTTGCTCGGTCTGCAGGTCCTCGACCACCACGGTCTGGTGCTCGCGGATGGACTCGAGGCAGGGCCCCTCGTCGGCCTCGTGCTGGGCGAGGTCACCGTCACGGGCCAGCGTGGAGGAGTAGGCGGGGGTCGAGACCCGGCCGCCCTTCAGGACGAACATGACGCTGACCCCGTCGCACCCGTCGAGGTAGGACACGGCGAGGTCGGCCGCCCGCTGGAGCAGGCCGTCGAGGTCGGGCTGGTCCGCCAGTTCGCGCGCGATCTCGGCGACCTGTTCGAGTACGGCCACGTCCCTGGACACGGTCCCCCCTGGATCGGTACGGCGCGACGTCGTCGCGTCCGCGGCCGGCGCGTACGTGTGTGCCGCCCGGAGCGTTCTCGTCCGGTGTAGCAGAGTGG
>SLRZ01000105.1 GCA_007130695.1 Nitriliruptoraceae bacterium | reverse complement strand
GCGCCCCGACGCTGGCCGTCGGCCGCCGCCGGGGTGCGCCTCCGCCGGCCCGGTACCGCTGCGGTGAGCCTGCGCCGGCCGGTCGCCGCCGGATCGCTCGCGCTGCTGTTCACCCTGCTGCTCGCCCTGCTCTTCCACGTGCCGCCGGCTGACCCGGTCAGCGCCGCAGCCGACGCCGACGGTCCCGACGACGCCGACGGTACGGGTGAACCGGTCGAACTCGACCTCGTGCAGCCCGACGAGGACCGCGACCGCGGCAGCGTCGAGGGCGAGCTGGAGCCCGACGGCGAACTGCGTCGCGCGTGGGTCCGCCAGCACCTGCTCGACGACGGTGGACGACGGACCGGTGAACGCCTCGAGGAGATCGACGAGGAACGCATTCCGATCGCCGTCCGCGTGCGCTATGAACTCGACGGCGAGTCCGTACGCGCGGAGCAGCTGCGCGGCGCCACGGGCGAAGCGGTCGTGCGCATCGAGCTGCGCAACCCGACCAGTGAGACCCGCACCGTCGACCTCCCCGGGGGCGGCGAGGAGGAGGTCGACGTCACCCTCCCGCTGGTCGCCGAGGGCCTCCTCGAGTTCGACGACAGCTGGCGAGAGATCCGGGCAGACGTCGCCCGACCGGCCCCGGCTCCCGACGGCGGGACCCGGCTGCGCTGGTCGTCGGCGTTGTTCGAACCGGTGGCGTCGGCGACGTCACGCATCGAGATCCGAGCCGACGTCGAGGGCGCCACCCTGCCCCACCTCGAGGTCGAGGCGATCCCCGCGACGGCGACCAACGACCTGCTGCAGCTGGTCCGCGACCGCGCGACCGAGGGGGGCACCGCCGACGCCGTCGCGGCGTTCATCGCCGACAACCTCGGCGACGGCCTCGGGGGTGCTGCGGACGGTGCCGACGAACTCGCCGGCGGACTCGAGCAGACCCGGGAAGGCGCCGGCGAACTCAACGCCGCGATCCGCGGCATGCAGGCCGAGATCGAGGACGGGTTCGAAGAGCTCGAGGAAGGGCTCCAACAGCTCGATGCCGGTCTGGCCGGCATCGCCGAAGCGCTCGCCCGAGTCGAGGCCGGCCTGGACGAGGTCGTGACGGGGATCACCGCCCTCGAGCACGGGCTGACCGAGGCAGCCGGGGGTGCGCAGACGCTCACCGACGAGATCGCCGGTCCGTCCGAGGCAGCGGTGCTTGAGCTGTGGGACGTGCTCGCCGAGGGGTTCACGGTCGGACGGGCCGACCCCGCCTACGTCGAGGCCATGATGGCCGCCGGTGAGTTGTACGCCCTGTTGACCGGCGAGCTTCCGCCCATGCCCGGCGACGGTGAGGGCGGCGGCCAGGGTGTCGACGAGGAACTGGCAATGCTGCTCGGTCAGATCGCCGAGCTCACCGGCGAGGACACCGGGGCGCTTCCCAGCGAAGAGGAGTTCGAGGCGATGGACGGTGCCGGCGCCGCGCTTGAGGACTACCCGGGCCTGACCGCGTCGCTGGCCGAACTGGCCGACGGCATCACCGAGGCGGCCGGGGGCGCCCGGCAGCTCGCAGGAGCCGTGGACGAGATCGGGTCCGGTGTCGGTGAGATCCGTGCCGGAGTGCAGCAGTTGCGGACCGTGCTCGCTGAGGCGGGGGCCGGCGGACCGGACGTCGGGGACGGCGACCCGGAGGAGATGGACGCTGCGCTTGGGCAGTTCGAAACCGCCCTGCGTGGGCTCGCCGCGGGCGGTCGGGAGCTGGTCGGCGGGCTGCGGCAGCTCGAGGACGGCGGGGGAGAGCTGGTGGAGCGGCTCGACGCCGACCTCGAGGGGGCGAACCTCGACCTCTCCACGGTCGAGGCCCTCACTCAACGGGCGGCCGAGCATCTCGATTCGGACGACCCGGAGGCGGTCGGCGGTCACGAGCGCTACCTGCTGGTCTTCAGCGAGGAGTCGACCTCAGCCGCGCCGGCGGCCGCCCTGGCCGGGCTGCTCGCGATCGGCGGCACGCTCGAGGTCGTCCGCCGACGACTCACGGCCGGCTGAGATTCTTCACGTCACTGCCGCCGGTCGTCGTCCTGGAGTTCCTCGATCTTTCCGAGCGCGTCCTCCACTCCGGCGAGGTAGGAGTCGGGGTGGTCGAAGACGTGGGCGCGGTCGTGGAGCCGGTCGCGGATCTCGTGCACGGGGTCCTTGCGGGAGGGGAGTGCCATGAGCGGCTTCTTCCACTCGGGGACGAAACGGTCGCCGCCGGGCTGTACGGCGACCGACGAAGTCGTGACCGGTCCGTGGCGACCGTCGCCAGGTGCCGGCCCTTGTCGGCTCGTGCAGTGGAGCGCGGACCATAGGACGATGGGTGTGCCCGCGATAGGCCCGGACAGTTGGCCGGACTCCCGGTATCGGTCCCGCCCGGCATACCGGCCCGGTGCGGGGCCTACGCCGATGCGGTGGTTTGTGCGAGCCGCTCCGGTGCCAACTGTGGGTCGACGCCGCCTGCGCGTTCGCCCGACGCGGCCTGCGCGTTCGCCCGGGGCCGCCTGCGCACCGCCATCCGGTGCCGTGCGTGCGCCCGCCCGGCCAGCACGCCCATCCGGTGCCGTGCGTGCAGCCGCCCGGAGCCGCCTGCGCACCGCCATCCGGTGCCGTGCGTGCGCCCGCCCAGCCGGCCAGCACGCCCACCCGGTGGCCGTAGTACGGTCCGTCGGCCAACGACGTCAGGGAAGACCGTGCCGGGCGAGCACTCGATGCCGAACGACGTCCTCGACGTGCGCGAAACCGCCCGTCGGGTGGCAGCGGCGGTCATCGCTCCCGAGGCGGAGGCGTTGGACCGGGACGGCCTGTGGCCCGAGAAGGGCATGCACGCCCTCGCGCAGGTGGGCCTGCTCGGTTTGACCGTCAATCGGCAGGCCGGTGGTCACGGCCTGGGCATGCTCGCGCTCGCTGCGGCGACCGAGGAGATCGGCCGTGTCTGCGGCTCCACCGGGCTCGTCTACGGCATGCACTGTGTCGGGGCCAAGGTCATCGACGTCGGTGCGACGGACGACCAGACGCGCCGCTACCTCGAGCCGATCGCGGCCGGTGAGCACGTCACCTCGCTGGCGCTGGCCGAGCCCGGCACCGGGGTGCACTTCTACCTGCCTCGCGCGACGTTCCGGCGCGAGGGCGACGCGTTCGTGGTCAACGGACACAAGTCGTTCGTGACCAGCGGCGGCCACGCGGACTCGTACGTCGCCAGCGTCGTCGGCGAGCACGCCGACCTCGACCCCGGCACGTTCTCCAGCCTGGTGGTGGACCACGGCACGCCGGGGACGTCCTGGACCTCACCGTGGGACGGGTTCGGCATGCGGGGCAACAGCTCCTGCTCCCTGCTGCTGGAGGACGCGAGGGTCCCCGCCCCCAACCTGCTGGGGGAGGAGGGCGACGAGACCTGGTACCTGTTCGAGGTCATCGCCCCGTACTTCATCGTGGCGATGTCGGGCACCTACCTCGGAATTGCCCGGGCCGCCCTCGAGGCGACGATCGAACATCTGCGCTCTCGGGTCTACAGCCACACCGGCGAGACGCTGGGCGCCAACGACACCATCGCCCACCGCCTCGGGGAACTCTGGGCGACCGTGGAACGCACCCGGCAACTGTTGCACCATGCCGCGCGGCTCGGCGACGCCGGTGACCCGGGGGCCGCCCTGGCGCTGTTCGCCAGCAAGGCGGAGGTCGCCGAGACGGCGGTGCACGTGGCCAACGAGGCGATGACCCTCTCCGGCGGGCGGGGATACGCGAGCAACGGCGTGTTCGCCCGCTCGTTGCGCGATGCCCGCGCCTCGCACGTCATGGCGCCGTCGACGGACCTGCTCAAGACCTGGCTGGGCCGTTCGCTGCTCGACCTGCCCCTGCTGTGAACGCCCACGAACGCATCCTGCTGCTCGGTGGCCCCTCGGACGGGTTGGGGGCCCTGGTGGAGGGCCCGGATCCGGCCCTCGAGCTGGTCCCTGGGTTGGAGCCGCTCCTGGCCCGCCTGTCGGCCGATGACCCGTCTCCGTCGCTGGTGGTGGTCGACCCGGGCTGGCCGCAGCCGCTGACGGCCGTCCGCGACATCCGACGTGTGGACGCCACCGTGGGCATCGCCGTGGCGGCCTCGGCCGCGACGACGGACACGATGCGATCCAAGCTCGGCTTCCTGCCCGACGCCGAGGAGGTGCGGGTGGTGGCCGTCGACGGCGGTCCGACCGAACTGCGCCGCCGGCTCGTGGAGCTGGCGGCCACGTCGGTCCAACGCCGGCGGGTCCGGGGTGCGCTGGACGCCATCAACCGTGATCTCGCCGGCCTGCGCTCGGCCGGCACGGCCGGGGGACGCTCGGCGGCGGTCTCCGAGCACTACCTGGCCGCCCTGATCCGGCATGCGGCCGACACGATCGTCTCGTGCGACCCGCAGGGACGGGTCGTGACGATCAACGAGGCGGGGCAGTCCACCCTGGGCCTGGACCCGCTCGAGGCCGAGGGGAGGCCGCTCCCCGATCTGCTTGGCCCCGAGGACCCGGGGGAGATGGCGGCGATGCTCTCGGCCGCTGCCGCGGGTCGCACCGAGGTGGACCACGAACTGGCTGTGCGGTTGCCGGGGGGACGGCACCTGGTGCTGAGCGCGACGGCGGCCCCCGTGTTCGACGACCGCGACCGGGTCGCCGGGCTGGTGTTGATCGCCCGGGACGTGACGCTGGAGCGCAAGTCGGAACGGCGGCTGCGTGCCCTACAGAAGGCCGAGAGTCTGGCGACCCTGGCCAGCGGCGTCGCCCACGACTTCAACAATCTGTTGGTGCAGGCCCAGGGCTGGGCCGACCTCGCCCGTAGCGACCCGAGCGACCGCGACCTGGTGACCACCGCACTCGACAACATCCTCGAGGCGACACGCGGGGCGTCGGAGCTGGCACGGGCCATGCTGGTCTACGGCGGTCGGGGGCGCTTCGAGAGCCAGGAACTGGATCTCGCGTCGTTGTTCGGGGATCTGCGTCCGCTGTTGACCGCGACGGTGCCCTCACGGGTCCGCATCGAGATCGACGTGACCGACGCCCCCCACGTCCTGGCCGACCCCACCCAGTTGCGCCAGGTGATCCTCAACCTCGTGACCAATGCGGCAGAGGCCATGGGCGATGACGACGGCACGGTGTGGATCGCGACGCGCACGGAGACGGTCGCCGGGACAGACCAGGGGCGGGGCGGTGCGGTCACCGCATCCCCCCTGACGGCGGGGACGTACGCGGTCATCGACGTCCGTGACGACGGCCCGGGTATCGATCCGGCCGTCCATCACCGCTTGTTCGACCCGTTCTTCACCACCAAGTTCACGGGCCGGGGGCTGGGCCTGGCGGCCAGCCAGGGCATCGCCCGTGCGCACGACGGTGACATCTCGGTCGACAGCAGGCCGGGCGAGGGTGCATGCTTCCGTGTTCACCTGCCCACCGCTCCGTGAAGGCCACCATGTCCGTCGCTCTGCTCTCGTCCGACCCGGGCGTCGGTGCCCCGTCCCCCGACGCATCCACCGGGGGGCCCGTGAAGGAATCCGCAGGCGCGCAGCCGTCCTCAGGTCCGCAGGCAGAGCCCGGGCCGTCGGGCGCCACGGTCCTGGTGGCCGACGACGACACCGCGGTGCGGGGTCTGGTCGCGGTGCTGCTGCGCCGTGCCGGCTACCGCGTCCTGCAGGCGACCACGGGGCGTGAGGCCTGTCAGGCCGTCGAGCAACAGGGGCCGGAACTCGATGCGGTGCTGCTCGACGTCATGATGCCCGACATGACC
The DNA here is from genome assembly GCA_007130695.1 of Nitriliruptoraceae bacterium. GTDB lineage: Bacteria > Actinomycetota > Nitriliruptoria > Nitriliruptorales > Nitriliruptoraceae > SKLC01. The sequence goes on along the minus strand of SLRZ01000105.1, from coordinate 193 downwards.
GGCCACGATGCCCTGCCAGCCATTCGGGACCTGTGCCCGGCACTGCCGGTCGTCTTCATCAGCGGCTTCGACCACAACGAGGTCGCCGACCATCTGGCGAATCCGTCCGCCTACACGTCGTTCATGCCGAAACCTTTCGAGAACGCAGAACTGCTCGAGGAGATCGACCGGGCGGTGCACAGCAGCGACTGAG
>SLRZ01000036.1 GCA_007130695.1 Nitriliruptoraceae bacterium | reverse complement strand
GCTCGCCGACCAGCACCGCCCGGGCGGCGGCGTCGGATTCCAATCGCTCCAGGGCCTCGGCGCGCCGCGCGACCTCGTCGTCGACACGCCGCACGACGGCCTCGTGTCGCGCCAGCAACTCCTCGACCTGACGTCGTTCGCGCGCGGCGTCACGGCGCGCCGTCAGCGCCCGGCTGCGGGCGGCGGTGACCTCGCCCCGGGCGGCTGCCGCGTCGCGGGTGGCGTCGGCCGTCTCCTCCACCAGCAGCCGGTCCGAGGTCACCAGTCGGTCGACCGTCTCCAGCGTGACCGTGATCTCGTGCCAGTCGCCGGCCTGCGCCACGCCGCGGACCAGGACCTCGCTCGGGACGGCCCCACCGTGCTTGTAGGCGGCCACGGCGCGGGCCTGCAGCAGCTCCCGCCGCCGGTGGTAGTCCGACCGGGCGACCTGGAGCCCGTCGTCGGCCAGACCCAGGGCGGCGGCGGAGTCGCGCTCACGGACGTCCGCGTCGGCCATGGCGGCTTCGGCCTCGGCGAGCCGCGTGCGGACCGTGTCCAGTTCGGTGGTCGCCGCCCGCAGGCGCTCATCGGCCCCGGCGACCTCGTCACGGGTGCGCTGGACGAGCTGTTCGACGTCATCGAGTTCGCTGCGCGCCCCGGAGAGCCGGTCGCGGGTCTCGGCGAGTTCGGTGGCGCCGGCGGGCGTGGCCAGGCCCGCGACGAGCGCGGACACCACCAGACACCGACGTGCACGCGCGAGCACCGCTACCCCTTGTCGACAGTCGTCCACCCGACGAGCCCCGCCACCCCGGGTGGACTCACCGTGGTGTCGGCACACCGGGCCCGTTTCTGGAGCCCCACGCCCGACGTGGCGTGCCGGCGCACGGATCAGTCGTCGGCGAGTCCGCGCAGGCGCCGGGCACGGGCGGGATGGCGCAGCTTCGCGAGGGTCTTCTTCTCGATCTGGCGGATGCGTTCCCGGGTCACCCCGTACAGCTGGCCGATCTCCTCCAGGGTGCGTGGCTCCTGGCCGCACAGGCCGTACCGCAGCTCGAGTACCCCCCGCTCACGCTCCTGGAGGCAGTCCAGGGCGGCGGTGACCTCGATGCGCGCGAGCTCGGTGGTCGCCGAGCGCTCCGGGTCGGGGGCATCGTCGTCGCGCACCAGCTCCCCGATGGTGGTCTCGCCCTCCTCGCCCACCGACCGGTCGAGGGACGTGATCTCCCGCCCGGCCAGGCGCAGCTCGGTCAGACGGTCCGCGTCGATGCCCAGGGCCCCGGCGACCTCGTCGTCGCTCGCCTCGCGGCCCAACGTCTGCAGCAGCTCGAACTCGACCCGCCGCAGCTTGGCGACCAGTTCGTGGACGTGCACCGGCAGCCGGACCGAACGCGCCTTGTTCGCGGTGCCCCGGGTGAGCGCCTGGCGGATCCACCAGGTCGCGTAGGTGGAGAACTTGTAGCCCTTGGTGTGGTCGAACTTCTCCACCCCCCGCATCAGCCCGAGGTTGCCCTCCTGGATCAGCTCCAGCAGCGACAGGCCGCGGCCCAGGTAGCGGCGGGCGATCGAGACCACCAGACGCAGGTTCGCCGTGACCAGCTGCTCCTGTGCCCGCGCCCCGTCCTCGACCAGGCGGTTGAGTGCCCGCGACCTGGCGGACTCCGGCCGCCGTTCCGCGAGCTCGGTCGCCGCGCCCAGCCCCGCCCGGTAGCGCTTGGCGAGGTCGACCTCCTCCTCGTGGCTGAGCAGGGGGACCCGGCCGATGGCGTTGAGGTAGTGGCGCACCCCGTCGGTCGTGCCCGTGTTCTCGGCCGGCACGGGTGGGGCCTCGGTGCCGTCCTCGAGGTCGTCGACCACCTCGAGGCCGCTGTCGCGGATGCGCCGGGCGAGCTGCTCCGCCCAGGACGGCCCGTCGTCGACGGGGTCGTGGAGCTCGAGGATCTCGCTCAGCAGCACGTAGCCGCGTCCCGAGCCGCGCGTGAGCACCTCGCGGAGCCCGGTGCGCTCCGTCACGTCCTCGGTGACCGGCTCGGTTCCCACGCCTCCCCCGGCTCCGGCCAGTGGCCGGATGTGGCTACCCGTGCAGGAAGGGACGGTAGCCGCTGGGCACCGGGCGCGACGGGCGAAATCCCCGCCGTCGGGTCAGTCGACCATCGCCTCGAGCCAGTCGTGCTCGAGCGTGGCGAGCTCCGCCGCGATCTCCTCCGACTCGCGCTGCAGTCGCCGCAGGCGGTCCGGGTCGTCGGCGGCCTCGGCCATCTCGGGTCCGAGCTCCTCGCGCCGGGTCTCGAGGCGCTTCAGGCGCTTCTCGAGGGAGCGGGCCCGTTTTCTGGCCGCCTGGCGCTCGCGGTTGTCCACCGCGGAGACCGTGGTGGTCGCGGCGGGGGCGGGCGCCGTGCGTCGCTCCCGCCAGTCCCGGTAGCTGGCCCAGTCGAGGTGTTCGGTGACCTGCCCGTCCTCGACCGCCAGCACCCGGTCGGTGAGGCGGTCGAGCAGGAAGCGGTCGTGGGAGGCGACCACCAGGGTGCCGGCGAACCCGTCGAGGTGGTCCTCGAGGACGGCGAGGGTGTCGAGGTCGAGGTCGTTGGTGGGCTCGTCGAGCAGCATCACGTTGGGTGCGGCCACCAGCAGGTGCAGCAGTGCCAGCCGCCGGCGCTCGCCACCCGAGAGCCGGGCCACGGGCGTGCGCTGGGTGCGGGCGTCGAACCCGAACCGTTCGGCCAGCCGGTGGGCGGGCAGTGTGCGGCCGTCGGCCAGCGGCACGTGCGGGGCGATGTCGAGCACGGTGTCGAGCGCGGTGACGTCGTCACGCGGCGCGCTGGCCTCCTGCTCGTAGAGGCCGTGCACGACCGTGCCGCCGACCCGGACCTCGCCGGCGTCGGGGGTGAGCCGTCCGTCGAGGAGGTGGAGCAGCGTGCTCTTGCCCGAACCGTTCGGGCCCACGACCGCCACCCGGTCGCCCGGCCCGATACCGAGGTCGACGCCGTCGAGCACCCGGCGCCCGCCGCGGTCGAGCGTCACGCCCTCGAGTTCGTAGACCTTGTCGCCCAGGCGCCGGCGGCCGGTGCCGAGCTCCAGCGGTCGGGCCTCCTCCTCGGTCCCGGCGGCCTCGCGGAGCCGTTCGACCTGCTCGACCCGGAACTGGGGCTTGGTGGTGCGCGCCTTGGGCCGCCGGCGCAGCCAGGCGACCTCCTTCTTCAACAGGTTCTGGGCGCGGGCGGAGGAGCGCTGGCGCTGTTCGGCCCGCTCCGCGCGTGCCTCGAGCAGGGAGGAGTAGGAACCCTCGTGCCAGATCACCTCGCCGGGCGCTTCCACACCGGGGGGTGGGGGAACGACGTCGAGCATGCGGTTGGTGACCCGCTCGAGGACGTAACGGTCGTGGGTGACCATCAGCAGCCCGCAGGCGCGCCGGCCCAGGTCCTGCTCGAGCCAGTCGATCGTGTCGACGTCGAGGTGGTTGGTGGGCTCGTCGAGCACCAACAGGTCGACCGGGGCGAGCAGGGTGCCGGCCAGGGCCACCCGCCGGCGCTGGCCGCCCGACATCGCGCCGCACGGCTGCCCGGCGTCGATGCCCAGCCGGTCGAGGAGCGAGGCCGCCTCGTGGGCCTGGGCCGCGGGGTCGGCCTCCAGGACCGCCTCCATCGCGGTCACGTCCGGCAGTTGTGGGGTCTGGGAGAGCCAGCCGATGCGCAGCCCGGAGCGGTGCACGACCTCGCCGGCCTCGGGCTCTCGGCGTCCGGCGATGATCGCCAGCAGCGTCGACTTGCCCGACCCGTTGGGGCCCACGACCCCGACCCGGTCGTCGGAGGTCACGCCGAAGGAGGCGTTCGCGAAGAGGGTGGTGCCCTCCACGGCCGCCGTGACGTCGTTGACCGAGACCAGATGCATGGCCTCACAGGGTAGGGGGCGTGACTGGGTAGCCTCGACGCCTCCACTTCGATGAGGTTCTTCCCCCGTGATCTCCCTGTCCGGCGTGAGCGTGACCCTTGGCGCCCACCGCCTCTTCTCCGACGTATCGCTTCGCCTGCCGGCGGGCCGCCGCGTCGCGCTCGTCGGCGGCAACGGGGTGGGCAAGACGACGCTGCTCGACGTGGTGCTCGGCAACCGGGAACCCGAGGAGGGCACGGTCAGCCGGCCGCGGGGCAGCCGCATCGGCTACTTGCCCCAGGACGTGGTCGACGCGGTGGGGGAGTCCGAGACCGTTCTGCAGCACGTCCTCGAGGGGGCCTCGCACGTCACGGAACTCTCGGACCGGCTCCGCGAGATCGAACACCGCCTGGAGGTCGCCGAGGTCGAGGAGCAGGAGCGCATCCTCGACGAGTACGCGGCGATCCAGGACCGCTACGACCAGCTCGGCGGCGACGAGCTCGAGCCCGAGGCCCACCGGGTGCTGGCCGGGCTGGGCTTCGACCCCGCCGACGCGCACCGCCCCACGCGGGAACTCTCCGGTGGCTGGCGCGTCCGGGTGGCGCTCGCGCGGCTGTTGCTGTCCCGTCCGGACCTGCTGGTGCTCGACGAGCCCACCAACCACCTCGACCTGGACACGATCGCCTGGCTCGAGCACAAGCTCAGGGACCTGCCCGGCGGCCTGCTGTTCGTCAGCCACGACCGCGACTTCATCGACGCGGTCGCCGACACCATCGTCGAGGTCGCCGCCGGCACCGCCACCGAGTACGTGGTGCGCGGCACCACCGCGGCGGAGCAGGGCGGGTTCGCGGCGTTCGTCGCGCAGCGAGAGGAGCGCCTGGCCCAGCTGCGCGCCGCGAAGTCGACCCAGGACAAGCAGCTGGCCCAGACCGAACGGTTCGTCGAGCGCTTCCGATACAAAGCCTCGAAGGCCAAGCTCGTGCAGTCCCGGGTCAAGGCCCTGGACAAGGTCGAACGCATCGAGATCCCCGACCACCGCCGGCTGGTGGCGAAGTTCCAGCTGCCCGACCCGCCGCGGTCCGGACGGGTGGTCGCCGAACTCGAGGGGACCTCGGTGCGCTACGGGGACCACGCGGTGCTCGATTCCGTCGACCTGACGCTGGAGCGGGGCCGCACCGTCGCCGTGATCGGGCCCAACGGGGCCGGAAAGACGACGCTGCTGCGGCTGCTGGCCGGCGCACTGGCCCCCGACGAGGGAGAGGTCCGCCTCGGCCACAACGTCGAGGTGGCCGTGGTCGACCAGCACCAGGCCGAGATCATGGACCACTCGCGCACGGTGCTCGAGGAGTTCCGCACGGCCCTCGAGGAGCGCCACCGTGCGATGAACCACCGCACGATGCTCGGCGCCTTCGGGTTCCCCGGCGACCTCGCCGAACGCCCGGTCGGGCAGCTCTCCGGTGGGGAACGCACCCGGCTCGGTCTGGCCAAGGTGATGGTCTCGCCCGTCAACTTCCTCCTGCTCGACGAGCCCACCAACCATCTGGATCTGCCCAGCCGTGACGTGCTGGAGGACGCGCTGCAGGCCTATGCGGGCACGGTGCTGATGATCACCCACGACCGGCACGTGATCCGGGGCAGTGCGGATGCGGTCATCGAGGTGGGTGACGGCGACGCGACCTTCTTCGACGGCACCTACGAGGAGCTGATGTGGCGCCGTGAGGCCCCGGGCCGCGACCAGGCCGCCCCCGCGCCGACGTCGCGTCGGGCCTCCGGCGGCGACCGGCCCGCCCCCCGGGCGGGGGTGAAGGACGACAAGCCGGTGGACAAGCGTGAAGCGGCCCGGCGACGCAACGCGCGTTACAAGGCGACCAAGGACCTCCGGGCCTCGGTGGAACGCCTCGAGCGCGACCTGTCGCGCACCGAGGCGGAGGTCGCCGACCTGACCCGTACCCTGGCGGACCCCGACATCTACGACGAGGCAGAGCGTGTCCGTGAACTCGTCACCCGCCACGGCGAGGCGAAGGACCGCGCGGCCCGACTGCTCGACGAGTGGGAGGCCGCCCAACTGGCCCTCGAGGAGGCCGAGCGGTCCGTGGAGATCGAACTGGAGGCCTGAGG
>SLRZ01000241.1 GCA_007130695.1 Nitriliruptoraceae bacterium | reverse complement strand
GCCACGCAGGTGGTCCGACCACCGCACCCCGGGCGCGGCATGGCCGCGACGGGTTCGACGGCCGGCACGGCCACTAGCGCCAGCGGAACTCGCCGGTCGCCTGGGGGCGCTCACCCTTGAACTGGCGGCGGGCGTTGGCTGCCGCCGCGCCACCGCCGAGCAGCAGCGCCGCCAGCATGATCAGCCCGACCTGATCACGCGGGGTCTCGGCGATCGGGATGCGATCGCTCTCGGCCTCATCGGCCTCTTCGGCCTCGGGTTCCGCCTCCGCCTCGGCGCCGTCGGCCTCCTCGGTGGCCGCGTCGTCCGGTGGTTCTTCGTCGGCCACGACGGGCCCTGCGAGCAGGGTGAGACAGGCGCCTGCGGCGCCAGCGGTCATCAGCAGCTTCCGGAGTCCGTTCATGGCGCGCATGGTAGACCGTCGGGGGCCCGGAACGGGAAACCGGCGTCGTGGTTCCCTACAGCCGTGGCTTCGTCGAGGCCACCCGCTGCGGGGGCGGGGGTGATCGTGCGTGTCGACGTGCGTGTCTCTACGCTGGCAGCCGTTGGCTGGCGAATGGCGTCGGCCGGGACCAGATGCGACGAGTGACCTTTGAGCACCGGCATCGGCGAGGCGCTTCGCAGCGCCCGTGAGAACCAGGGCCGCGACGTGCACGACGCGGCCCGGGTCCTGCGTGTACGCACCGACTACCTGCAGGCGCTCGAGGACGAGGACTTCGAAACCTTCGGCGGGGACATCTACGCCAAGGGGTTCCTGCGCTCGTACGCCGTCGAACTGGGTCTCGATCCGGAGCCGCTCCTGGACCTCTATCGGCAGGAGGTCTCCGAGGACGACCTGCCGAGCGCGACGCTGATCTCGAGCGGCGCGGCGACCCGGCCGGGCCCGCGCTCCAGCCCGCCGGCCTGGCTGGCCTGGGTCGTGGTCGTGGCCGTCGTGCTGGTGGGCCTCGCGCTGCTCGGTTTCCTGGGCGACCGCACGCCCGAGCAGGCGACACCCGGAGGCGACGACGAGACCCCTGCGGAGGACGTCGTCGACGACGACGGGGAGTCGGACCCCGACGCCGACGAGCCGGAACCCGAACCGGCCGACGAGCCCGATGACGAACCGGACGAGCCCGACGAGCCCGAGATCGAGGGCGTGCAGTTGATGCTGGCCTTCGAGGAGGCCTCGTGGCTGCGCGTGGTGGTCGACGGCACGCCCGTGGTCGAAGAGACCGTCCCGAGCGGGGAGACCCGTCAGTTCGAGGGCGACAACGAGGTCGAGGTGCGTTTCGGCAACGCCGGTGGTGTGCGGGTGGAGTACAACGGCGAGGACATCGGCACGCCCGGGTCCCGGGGCCAGCCGCTCACCGTTACCTTCACCGAGGACGGGGCCGAGGGAGTCGACGACTAGCGCCACGTGCCGGCGCGGGGTCCCCCCGACACCCCTGCCCCGACGCTCCGTTCCCACCATCCACCGAAAGCCCGCTCTTGTCCGCCCACACCGAGCCGTCCCCGACGAGCACCCCCCGCGTGGCGATCGTCACGCTCGGCTGCGGACGCAACGAGGTCGACAGCGACCAGCTCGCCGGGTTGTTCCACCGCACGGGCGCGGACATCGTCGACGAAGCGCAGGACGCCGACGTCGTGCTGGTCAACACCTGCACCTTCATCGCCCCTGCCAAGCAGGAGTCCGTGGACACGGTTCTGTCCGCCTGTCAGCTCAAGGACGACGGCGGGGCACGGGCCGTCGTGGTGGTCGGGTGCATGGCTCAGCGCTACCCGGACGAACTCGCCGACTCGATCCCGGAGGCCGACGCGGTCGTGGGCTTCGAGGGCTACGCGACGCTGCCCGCCCTCGTCGACGACATCCTCGCGGGGCGCCCCCACGAGCGGGTCACCGGCATCGCCCCGGCGGCGGCCTCGGCGTCGACGGGCCTGCCCACGCTGCCTCTCATGATCGCCCCGGGCGGGGAAGCGGACGAGGCCGACGCCGGCGGGCCCGCCGGGGTGGCCACCGAGTTCGGTTCGACCGAGGGCCTGGCCCTCGACCTCGAAGCCCGGGAACTGCCACCGACGACGATACGCCCCGACGAGCCGCTGCTGACGGGCCAGGACGCCCTGGACCGCATGCCGGCCTCCGGCCCGAGGTTCCCGCTGCGGCGCTTCGGTGCGGGCCCCGGCCCGGCCCCGTCGTGGGCGTACCTGAAGATCGCCTCCGGCTGCGACCGTGCCTGCACCTTCTGTGCGATCCCGTCCTTCCGGGGACGGTTCCGCTCCCGACCGCTGGACGAGCTCGAGGCCGAGGCATCGTGGCTGGTGGAGCAGGGAGCGCGTGAGCTGGTGCTCGTCAGCGAGAACACCACCTCCTGGGGCAAGGATCTGCCCTGTGGACGGGACGGGCAGCCCGAGATGCTGCAGCGCCTCGCGGCGGTCGACGGCCTCGAGCGGCTGCGCCTGATGTACCTGCAGCCCGCGGAGCTGACGACGACCCTGCTCGAGACCATGGCCACCGAGCCGAAGATCGCCTCCTACTTCGACCTCTCGCTGCAGCACGTGTCCGGCCCGGTGGTGCGGCGCATGGCGCGGTCCGGGGACGCCGAGCGCTTCGCGAAGCTGATCGACCGGATCCGCGGACTGGACCCCGACGCCGTGTTCCGTTCCAACTTCATCCTGGGCTTCCCCGGCGAGACCGAACAGGACGTGGAGGCCCTCGAGGACTTCCTCGTCGAGACCCGCCTGGACTGGGTGGGGCTGTTCACCTTCAGCGTCGAGGACGGCACCCCCTCCGCGCAGTTCGCCGACCAGGTCCCGGCCCATGTCGCCGAGGCACGACGCGACCGGGTCAGCGAACTCCAGGAGGACCTCGCCGACGAGGCCGCGCGCCGCTTCGTGGGCCGCCGGCTCGAGGTCACCGTCGAGGAACGGGTCGAGACCGAACCCGGCACGCTCCCCGAGACGCTCGGCCGCTCCTACCGCGAGGCACCCGACACCGACGGTGAGGTCCAACTGGTCACCGGCGACGGCGCCCCCGCCGATCTCCCGGTCGGCCGGACCGTCACGGCCACGGTCGTCGATGCGGTGGGCGTGGATCTGGTCGCGGTCCCGGACGGTCCCCGTGGCTGATCGCGCCGGCGGCGAGGAGGACCGTCTCTCCGGGTTCATCGAGCCGGTGGAGCCGGTGTCCCTCGGCGAGCTGCGGGCCGAGGAACCCCACTGGTGGAACGTCCCGAACTTCATCACCTTCCTGCGTGCGCTGCTGGTCCCGGTGATCCTGTGGCTGTTGGTGGTCGACCGGGGGGCCGGGCCCGGCTCGGAGGGCATCAGCGGCGACACCGCCCGCTGGTGGGCCTTCGGGATCTTCGTCTTCGCAGCGGCGACGGACTCGGTCGACGGCTGGGTCGCCCGCCGCTGGCACGGGGTGACGCGCTGGGGGCAGTTGGCCGACCCGATCGCGGACAAGCTGCTGATCATCGGGTCGCTGGCGAGCCTGGCGATCGTCGGCCGGTTGCCGTGGTGGGCGGTCAACGTCATCGTCGCCCGGGAGGTCGCGGTGACCCTGCTGCGCGTCCGGTTGGTGCGCCGGCTGGACCTCGTGATGCCCGCCAGCGTCTGGGGCAAGGCCAAGACGGTCTCGCAGGTCGTGGCGGTGGCCGTGTTCATCCTGCCGGGGGTGCACCCGACCCTGCGCTCCTGGCTGCTGCATGTTGCGGTCCTGCTGACCGTGTGGTCGGGCATCGAGTACGCCTTCAGGTCCGGGCGGCTCGCGAAGGAGCAGCCCTGACGCGACGTTGGTCGTGACGGATCGCTGCCGGTCCGTGGCCGGCGGACGGGCGAGGCCGCCGGCAGTGGGAGACGGAGAGGACACCAAGTGGCGGACGACGCAGGGGTCATCGGGGACATCGAGATCCGGCCGGCGGGCCGTGGTCTGCGGGCCGCGGTGCTGTCGGTGGGCAGCGAACTGCTGCTGGGCGAGATGAGCGATACCAACGCGACGTGGATCTCGCGGCGCCTGGGCCACGTCGGTGTGGACGTGCGCCACCACCATGCGGCCGCGGACGACCTCGACGACCTCGTGGCGGTGCTGCGCTGGCTGGGCGACGACGTCGACGTGATCATCACCGGCGGCGGCCTCGGACCCACGCCGGACGACCTGACCCGGGAGGCCGTCGCGGCGGCCGCGGGGGTCGAACTCGAGTCACGTGAGGAACTCGAGGAGGCGATCATCCAGCGCTTCGCGAAGATGGGTACCTCGCGGGTCTCCCCGTCCAACCTGCGCCAGGCCCGTGTGCCCGTCGGTGCCAAGGCCTACGACCCGGTCGGCACCGCCCCCGGCTTCGCCCTGACCCTGCAGACCCCGGACCGTCCCGACGACCACCCCGGTCGAGCGACGCGCGTCTACTGCCTGCCGGGGGTGCCCTGGGAGCTGCAGGAGCTGTTCGTCCGCGACGTGGAACCCGAGATCATGGCGCTGGCCGGCCAGGGTGCGACGCTGACCCGCATCGTGCACGTGGTCGGCTACGGCGAGTCGCGCATCGGCGAGATCGTCGGGCCCTTGGTCGATGGCGACGAGCACGTCGAGCTGTCGTTCCTCGCGCGTGACCACGAGGTGCAGGTCCGCCTGACCGTGACCGCGACCGACCCCGACACGGCCCGGGAGGAATCGCAGCCGATGCTCGAGCAGGTGATCGACGCCCTGGGTTCCGGGGTGGCGGGCATCGACGAGGAACAGCTGGAGGACTCCGTGCTGCGGCTGCTCGGCAACGCGGGACAGACCGTGGCCACCGCCGAATCCGCCACCGCCGGCGACATCGCGGGCCGGCTGGGCAAGGTGCCCGGGGCGTCCCACGGGCTGGTCGGCGGCATCGCGGTGTACGCGACCGAGGTCAAGCGCGACGTGCTGGGCGTCGACCCGGACCTGCTCGAGGAGCACGGTCCGGTCGCCGGGCCGACCACCGAGGCGCTGGCGTTGCGGGCCAGGGAGTTCTTCGGCGCCGACTGGGGGATCGGGGTGACCGGCGTCGCGGGCCCCATGCCCCAGAACGATCAGCCGGTGGGCACGGCGTTCTGGGCGTTGGCACACCCGGACGGTGAGGTCGAGGTCCACGAGCGGCGCATGCCCGGCAGCCGGCCGCAGGTGATCGCGCGGCTGGGATCGGCCGCGCTGGACCTGCTGCGCCGGCGCCTGCTCGAGCAGGAGACGAAGAACGGGGAGGGGTGAACCCGCAGGACGGCAGCGAGCGACCGACACCCGACGGGGGTTCGTCCGGGCCCTTGGCGGCGGGCTCGTTGCGGCTGTTCGTGGCGCTGCCGGTCGACGAGGACGTCCGCACGCGCCTGGTGGACGCCGTCGGTCACGTCCGCGAGGAGACGCCGGGGTGGCGGTGGACCAGGCCGGAGGGCTGGCACGTGACGTTGGCGTTCCTCGGCGAGGTCGACGGGCGCCGGCTGGACGACGTGGCCCGCGCGGTGGGGGCCGCGACCACGGGGCGGGGACCGGTCGTGCTTCGGCTCGGCCGCCCGGGGCACTTCGGGCGGGGCGTGCTGCATGTGGCCGTCGAGGACGAGCCGACGGGGGCGGTCGCCGATCTCGGTGGACGGGTGCAGGAGGCCCTGGCGGAAGCCGACCTGCCGGTGCGGCCCCGCGCGGTGCGCCCCCACCTCACCCTTGCGCGGGCACGTCGCCGCGCGAGGCCGCAAGTCCCGCCGCTGGCGGTTCCCCAGGGCGCCTGGACGGTCGACGCCGTCCGCCTGTACGCGTCGCGCCTCGGGCCGGGGGGGTCGGTCTACGAGGAGCTCGAGCGGCTCCCGCTGTCCTGATCCGGCAGGTCCGCGGGCGTGGCGGTGTGCGGCGCGGGCTCCGCCGGGACCTCGGACGGCTCCGAGGGCGCCGGGTCCGAGACCCCGGCGTGGAGCTGGGCCTCCGCCTCCGCCTCCGACGCCGGGGCGGATGTCTGATGCGCGGCGTCCCGGACGCCGTCCTCGGAGTCGGCCTCCCCGT
>SLRZ01000179.1 GCA_007130695.1 Nitriliruptoraceae bacterium | reverse complement strand
GTGCCGGCTCCTCGGGGGGTCCTGGAAGACGACGGTTGCGGACCATGAGCCTCGTGGTGCTCGGGGTGCTGCTGGTGGTCGGAGGTGGTGCGGCCGCGGGGCTGTACCTGTCGGCGTCGGTCGAGGTTGTGGCCGACGGGCAGGTGCACACGGTCCGGACCTTCGCCGACGATGTCGCCGAGGTGCTCGACCGGCTGGACATCGTGGTCGGGGACGCCGATCAGGTCACCCCCGCTCTCGACACGGGGGTCGTGGACGGCCTGCAGGTCACCGTCGTGCGTGCCATCTCCGTCGAGGTCCACGTCGACGATCAGCCCGTCCAGGCCGTGGTCGCGGTCATGGGCACCGTCGCTGACGTGCTGCGCGAGGCCGGCCTCGCCCATCTGCTGACGGCAGAGGCCCGTATCGACCCGGCGCCGCCGGACCCGATCGCCGACGGTGGCCGCATCACCGTCGAGCTTCCGGTCACGGTCACCATCACCGCGGACGGAGAGGTGCGGGAGCTGGTGACCTACGAAGCGACGGTCGCCGGGGCCCTCGGGGACGCGGGTGTGGACGTGGGGGACCGTGATCTCGTGGACCCCGCCCTCGACGAACAGCTCGGGGCGGACATGGCGATCACCGTGCAGCGTGTCGTGGTCGTCGAGAAGGTCGTGGACGTCGCGATCGGACACGGTGAGCAGCGTCGGGAGACCGACGAACTCGCCAGGGGTCAGACGCGCGTGGAGACCGGAGGTCGGGCCGGGCTCCTCCAGGAGACCTACGAGGTCACGCTCGTCGACGGGGAGGAGACCGAACGTGAGCTTCTCGCCGAGGAGGTCGTACGTGAACCCACCGACCGTGTGGTGCTCGTCGGGACCCGTGCGGACGGGCTGCAGGAGGCCCAGCGCCTGCTCGCGGACCTCGGCTACCCGGTCGGGTCCGTCGATGGGGTCGACGGCGCACAGACCCGCCGTGCCCTGTGCACTTGGCGGCGTCTGGAGGACCGTCCGGTCAGCCGGGCACCCCTGCAACCGGGCGAAGTCGACGCCCTACGTGCGACCAGCGGTCTGCCCGCCGCCGGCCCGGGGCGCGGTGTGACCGTCGACAACACCTGCCAGGCCGTCTACTACCGGCAGGGCGGTGCCTGGCTGCAGGTCCATCGGGCCTCGACCGGGTCCGACGGGTTGCCGAGCGCGGGTTCGTATCAGATCCAGCGCACCCGAGCGGGCTGGCACACCTCGACCCTGTATCCGTCAGCCACCCCCAACATGTACAACACCCTGTACTTCCACGGCGCCATCGCCATCCACGGCTCCAACCACGTGCCGCCCCACCCGGCCAGCGCCGGCTGCGTGCGGGTGACTCCTGCGGCCGCCGACCAGCTCTTCGCCGCGCTGGGTGTCGGAGACCCAATTCGCGTCATCGGCGCGTACTGAGCTGATCCCCACGAGCGGCACAGGGCACGACGCCCCTACTGTTCGGTGTGGTGTGAGGTGCGGCTCGTAATGGGTCTCCCTCGGGTGAGGGCAGGCCCGGGTCCTAGCCTCCGCCTGACGCGCGACGGGACGAGGGCGGCAATGGTCGATTTCGCGATAAGGATCGAGGGGCTGGGCAAGCGCTACGGCGACGTGGTCGCACTGCGGTCGCTGGATCTGGAGGTGCCCCGGGGCTCCATCTTCGGCTTTCTCGGCCCGAACGGGTCGGGCAAGACCACGGCGATGCGGATTCTGCTGGGTCTGGCGCGGCCCTCGTCGGGCTCCGCGACCGTGCTGGGCTTCGACGTGGTGCGACAGAGCCTCGAGATCCGTCACCGGGTGGGCTACCTCGCACAGCTGCCCCGGTTCTACGAGGACCTGACCCCGCGCGAGACCCTGCGGTTCGCCCGAGGGTTCTTCCCGCACGATCCCGACCACGCTGTCGAGGACGACCTCGCCGAAGCGATCGACCTCGTGGGGCTTCGCGACAAGGCCGACCACCGGGTCGGGGGACTGTCGGGGGGCCAGCGACAACGGCTCGGGATCGCCCAGGCGTACGTCCACCGGCCGGATCTGCTGATACTCGACGAGCCGGCGGCCGCACTCGATCCGATCGGCCGTCGGGACGTACTCGAGATCATGCGACGGTTGCGGGGGGACACGACGATCTTCTATTCGACCCACATCCTCGACGACGTCGAGCGGATCAGCGACACGGTCGCGGTCCTCCACCACGGCCAGCGGGTCGCGCAGGCGCCCATCGAGCAGTTGCTGGCCGGGTCCGGTGCGGCCTCGTTCGTCATCGAGGTCCGAGGCGAGGCCGAAGCGGCGGTCGCCAGGCTCGAACACCTGCCATTCGTGCTCGAGACCCAGACCACCGCCCTGGAGGGTCGGACCCGTCTGCGGGTCAGCGTCGACGACGTCGATGCCGCCGAACGGCACCTGCTGCGTGAGTTGCTGAAGGCCGAGGACGTCCGGGTCACCTCGTACGCCGCCCATCGGCTCGACCTCGAGCAGGTCTTCGTCGACCTCGTCGAACAGGTGCCGGCATGAGCGCGACGGCGTCACCGACACGCGCACGCTGGACCGCGGGGTTGGGCAACCTCGTCGGTCGGGAAGCGGCCGCGTGGTGGGCCCACGGACGCTGGCGGCTGCACGCCCTGGTGTGGTCCGCCATCCTCGCCGGCCTGCTCGCACTGATGCTGTGGGTGTTGCCGGCGGTCATGGAGCGCGCAGGTGCACAGGCCGGCAGTGGCGGGATCACCGAGACCGCGATGCAGTTCCCCGACCTCGCCTCCGTGATCGTCGCCGTCGGCGTGGTGCTCCTGTGCCAGGGGTTGCTGCTCGACGAACGGCGCAACGGCGTGCTGGAATGGCTGTTGTCGAAGCCGGTCGCCCGCCCGTCGGTGGTCCTGGCCAAGTTCGTCGGTCAGGGCAGCGGGCTGATCGTCACCGTTGTCGCCATCCCCTGGGGGGTGGTGCACGTGGTGCTCTCCCTGGCGGCTGGTGAGCTGTGGAACCCGCTGCACAGCTTGGGAGTGGCGGGCATCCTCGCCCTGGTCGTCGTCTTCCATCTGGCGCTCGTGCTGATGTTGAGCACGCTGACCTCGAGCCGGGTGGCGATCCTGGCGATCCCGATAGTGGCGATCGTGTCCGCTGACGGGCTGACCGGCGTGTTCCCGGATCTGTTCTACGTGCTGCCCTGGTCTCTCGGCCCCGTCGCGTCGGTCCTGCTCGCCGAGGGCCTGCTCGTCTCCGCCTGGCCGATCGTGGCGACGGTGGGCTGGACACTGGTGCTGCTGGCGGCGGGGGCGGCGATGTTGCAACGTGCCGAGCTGTAGACCAGCGATCACCTCGATCTGCTGGCAGGATCGGGCCCCGTCGACGACGATCACCCCTTCGCCACGGCGACGATGTGTCTGTTCCTCGGGGCCACCTACTTTCCCGGCGGGAGCGTGGGGGGATCATCCGCTGATACCGCCCTGCTTCTCGCGCGGACCGATTCCGCTGGCGGCAGCCGTACAGGACCGAGCGCGGCCACACGTGGCCGCGCCGGGATTTCGGTGAAGGGCTTTTGCCTGTCGAGGCGGGACGGATTGCTCTGCTGTACGCCGTCGCGGAGCGAGATGATGACGACCGAGGTGGCAGATATGGAGTCGCGGTGGCTTCATCGCAGGGCGAACGCTCCCGGTCCGAAGTCGTGACGGCCGGACGGTCCCGGGCGCGCGGGCCCGATAGCCGTATGGCTCCCGGCAGGTCCACCGTGCTGGTCGGGTGGGTGCTGGTCGGGTTCGGGCTGCTGTTGCTGCTCGACCGGTTCGTGCCGGTGTTCTCCTGGCGCTTCCTCGGGCCCGTGGCCCTGGCGGTGCTGGGCACGCTGCTGGTGGTCCGAGGAAGGCATTCACGATGAACGGGATCGAAGCTGGGACCAGCGCGCCGACCGGCCCGGGACCATCGGGAGGCGACCAGCCGCCGCCCCCACCGCCGACCGTCGATCCGGCGGCAGAGGGCCCGGGGACCGCGCGTTCACCGGGAACGGTGGGCTGGGGGCTGGCCCTGATCGCCGCTGGGGTCCTCTGGCTGGTGTCGTTGTTGGGAGTGGCGATCAACTGGGAGGTGTTGCTGCCCGTCGCGTTGCTCACGATCGGTGTGACGCTCCTCGTCTGGCCGCGCAGTGCCGGCAGCGGGCTGGTCGGTCTCGGCGTGGTGCTGCTCGTGGTGACCCTGATCGCGACGGTCCTCCCCGGGTCGGCGTCGGTCAGCGCTGGAGATCGTGTCTACACGCCCAGCGCCATCGCCGAACTCGAAGAGGTCTACGACCTGGGTGCGGGCACCCTCGTGCTCGACCTCGGGGAGCTGGTCGTCTCGGAGACGACGGAGGTCGGTGCACGGGTCGGCATGGGGGACCTGGTCGTGGTCGTGCCCGAGGGTGTGCGGCTCGAAGGTCGCGCCCGTGTCGGGATGGGCGAGGTCGAGCTCTTCGGGGTCTCCTCCGGCGGGATCGTCCCGTCCGTGGACCTCGCCACCGGCGAGGTCGGCGCTCGAGGCGAGGTTCTCACGCTCGACCTACAAGTCGGACTGGGACAGATCGAGGTGAGACGATGAGCCGTTCACAACTCGTGCTGGGACCGACGTTCGTCGCCGTCGGCGTGCTCGCGCTCGCGGGCCAGGCAGGCCGGGTCGACGCCTGGTCCGTGTTCGCCAACTGGTGGCCCCTGATCGTGCTCTCGTTCGGGCTCGCACAGCTGTTCGGCCGCCCCCGCAACGTCACCGGTGGCGCGATCAGCCTGCTCGTCGGGGTCGGATTGCTGGCGTTCACGCTGGGGGCCGTGGATTCCCTGGCGCTGTTGTGGCCGATACTGCTGGTCGGGCTCGGAATCTGGCTGCTCCTGGCAGGCCCGAAGATCGATGTCATCCATCGGTCCGCCGCGACCGATCTCGTGGCCGTGTTCGACGACCGGTCCCTGCGGGTTCCCCCGGGGGAGTTTCCCGGGGGAAATGTCACGACCGTGTTCGGCGACATCGATGTCGACCTCACCGCGGCCACGTTGCCTGAGGGTGAGGCCACGCTGCAGGTGATCACGATCTTCGGTGACGCCGACCTGCTCGTCCCGCCGGAGTGGGACCTGCGGGTGAACGGCCCGGAGATCTTCGGCTCCGTCCGGGTCCCCACGAAACCGACGCCAGCTTCTGCGTCGACGGCACCGGCACCCGTGCTCCACCTGCAGGCGACGACGGTGTTCGGAAACCTCACCGTACGGTCGGCGGGCCGGGGGGACACGGAGGCCACCCCTCGGGGCCGGTCGGTCACGAGTTGACGGTCCGACGGTGGTACGCGGCCCGTCGACGACGGGACGAGGCGGGCCTGGGTGCCGGGCACCGTGACCATGACCTCGGGCGCCTCGGCTAGACCGTTCGGGGCACCTTTCCGGCCAACGTGCAGGCCAGGCGCAGGAACTTGTGCCCACCGTCGGAGGTCGGCTCGAACATCAGTGGGCAGCCCCCGTCGATGACCGTGATGCCGTGTCGCCGCCCGGTCTCGGTTGCGGTCGCGGAGACACTGCCCGCGCCGAGCGACCGGTGCATCCACACGTCGGTGATGCCCAGCGCCGCGCACTGCGTCATCGTGGCGTCTGCGGCCTCGGCAGGGGTGGCGATCACGACCGCCTCCACGCCCCCTGGGATGGCCTCGAGGTCGTGGTAGCAGCGGTCTCCCTCGACCTCGTCGGCGTTGGGGTTGACCGCGAAGACCTCATATCCACGGTCACGCAGCCGCTTGTAGACGATGTTGGCTGCGCTGCTCTTCGGGTCCCGGGACACGCCGGTGACGGCGATCCGGCGATGTCCGAGGAACGTCGATGCCGCGTCCTTGATGCTGGTCATGACTGGGACTCCTCCTGGTCGGCCCGGTGGGCGGACGTCGTGCCGGGCCACCGGTTCCCGGGGCGAGGTGACTCGCGGCGTTCCCGCCGGTCACGGAGCGTCTTCTGGTTGCTGTCGGTGGGCGAGGGCCAGGCCATGGTCACCTGCTGACCCTCCCGGGAGGTCCTG
>SLRZ01000265.1 GCA_007130695.1 Nitriliruptoraceae bacterium | reverse complement strand
TCATCGAGGGCGTGGACACCCTTGAGCACCCCGGCATCGTCTACCGGGGTGCCAGCGACGACCGACGTGCCGGGCTGGCTGGCGGGCCTGATGTGTGGGAGGTCGTCGCGCGACTGCGGGAGCTCGCGGGCAGCGAAGAGCAGCGCATCGCGACATTGGCGTCCGAAACGGACCTGCACCCGCGTCAGATCCGCAGCGCTCTGGAGTTCGCCTCCCGGCATGTGGAGGAGATCGAACGTCGGATCGCTCGCAACGAACGGGCGATCAGGGAGAACCGCGAGGCCGCCGAGCAGCGTCGGGCGCTGCTGGCGTGAAGCTGCTGCTCGACGAAATGTTCCCGCAGGCCGCGGCCGCGGTGCTGCGCGACGAGCACGGCCACGATGCGGTCCATGTCGGCGAGGCCGGCCTGCACGGCGCCGACGACGCGGTGGTCGCGACGTTCGCGCGCAGCGAGCACCGGGCCGTCGTGACCGAGAACATCAGCGACTATGCGTCAGAGCCCGACCTGGTACTGGTCTGCGTCCTCAAGCGGAAGCTGCCCGCTGGCGGGCCCCAGGCGCGAGCACTCACCGATGTTCTCGACGGTTGGGTGCAGGACAACCCCGACCCCTACGTGGGCCAGCACTGGCCGACCTGACCGAGGGGCCTCGTCGCGTCGCAAAGTATGAAGACTGGCACCGCTTCTCTGCCTTTCCGCCCGACCGTCTACCAAGGGGGCCTGGGGGGCCGCCTCATAGAGATCCCTCTACAGCTCGAGACCGAGGTGAGCTCGTTGAAGGCGTGGGGGCACCTCGGTCCTGAGCCGGTGAACCACCAGTAACGGGCCAGGTACTGCCTGGTGTCGACGTCCGCCTGAACGAGCGGAGGCGGGCTGGCGACGACGGACGCTCATGCGCATGGCCGAGATGGTGATGCGAGACCAGAGCCGGGCCGGGCACGTGCTCGGATGTCGCGGAGAGCGTGCGACCGGACGACGGCGCCTGAGCCTTGAAACGTCCGCGACGGGTCGGACTGCACTTGTCCTTGTCGCTGAGCGAGACGCAACCGTGCCTCGACAGCGACATCACCCGCCGCCGTGCTTGGGTTGGGACCCGGGAGCGGGAGGTGGACCGGTGGTCGAGGAACGCAGGTTGATGCCCCGCCTGGTGGGGGCGGACGAGGCGGGCGAGGTGGCGCGCCTGTTGCATGACTTCAACGTCGAGTTCGACACACCGAGCCCCGGCGTCGAATTCCTGACCGGACGGCTCCGGGAGCTGCTGGCCGGGGAGCTGACCATCGCGATACTCGCGGGCCTGCCGGCCAAGGCGGTCGCGCTGGTCACCCTGCGGCCCAACGTCTGGTACCCGGGCCCGGTGGCGCTTCTCGACGAGCTGTATGTGGCCCCCGAGCTCCGTGGGCAGGGCATCGGGTCCGCGATCATCAACCTGCTGCTGCGTTTCGCGGCCGAGCAGGGCGTGTCGCTGATTGAGATCAACGTCGACGATGGCGACGTCGACGCGCAACGTTTCTACGAGCGGCACGGGTTTTCCGACACCGGTCCCGGTTCCGACGAAGGCGCGTCCTACTGGTTCCGAGAACTCCGTTGAGGTGCGGCTCCCCGCTCTACTTCCGCCGTCAGGCGGGCTCGCAGATGACGACCGGGATCTCGCGATCGGTACTGGACTGGTAGCCGGCGTACCCCCTGTACGTGCCGGTGATCTGGGCCCAGAGGGCGTCCCGCTCCTCAGGCGACGCCGTTCGGGCTTTCATGGCCCGGGTCTCACCGTCGATCGTGATCTCGATGTCCGGATTGACGACGAGATTCTTGTACCACTGTGGATGGTCGGAATGACCGCCCTTCGACGCGACGAGGACGACCCGGTCGTCCTCGCAGATCGGTGCCGTCAACAGTGTCGAGCGCCTCTGGCCCGACTTGCGGCCGATGACGTGGAGCTCGAGCGTCTGCATCCCGGCGAGCTTTCTGGGCCAACGGCCACCGGTGACCGCGAGGATCGCCCGGTGCCCGTTCTCGAGCATCCAGGCACCGGCGCTGGCGACGGCGTCCCTCTGTGGCATCAACGCTCTCCCGTAAGTCGGTGGCGACGAACGCCGAGGCTACGCCGCGCCCGGGCCCTGCACCCCACGTCGGCGCCGACGCTCAACGGCTGCGGGGTCACGTC
Organism: Nitriliruptoraceae bacterium; assembly: GCA_007130695.1. GTDB lineage: Bacteria > Actinomycetota > Nitriliruptoria > Nitriliruptorales > Nitriliruptoraceae > SKLC01. The sequence continues at coordinate 3,929 of SLRZ01000265.1, read as the reverse complement.
GAGGTGCGGTCGCTTGACGCCGCCGCGGCCAGTGTGGCCCGCACCGCCGACCGGCCGCGGTCGGTGAGCGACGGATCGCGGTACAGGGTCGCGAGGAAGTTGGCCAGCTCCAGCGGGGCGTAGAGCTGGAAGGCGAGCTGGGCGCGATCGACATCGCCATCGAGATCGCCCGCACGCTGAGCGATCCCGATGTGCTCCTCCAACTGCTGCAGCCAGCCGCGCTGTCCCACCTGGACCTCGTCGTGGATCGGGCCGTCGGGGGCGTCGAACTCGGCGAGCAGCTGCGCGAAGAAGCAGCCTCCCGGGAACACGCCCCGTTCGACGTAGGAGAGGTAGGCCTCGCACAGCGCCTCGATCCGCGGCAGGCCCTCGGGCGCGGTGCTGGCAGGCGCGAACACTTCGCGTTCGAACACCTCCGCGGCCGCGGCGATCGTCTCCTGTTGCAGCCGCTGCTTCGAGCGGAAGTGGGCGAACACGCCGCTCTTGCTCACCCCCAGCTCTCGGGCGAGCCGTCCGATCGTGAGGCTGGACAGCCCCTCGATCGACGCCAGGCGCATCGCGGCGTCGAGGATCGCCGCGTGGGTCTGCTCGCCGTCCGACCGTCGTGGGGGCCGGTCGTCTCGGGGCGGTGTGGGGGAGGCCATGGTTGACAAGTTAGCACGCCCGTGCCAGATTAGTTCGCACGGTCGTACTAACTGTATGGCCGGGTCCGCACCCGATGAAGAGGAGCCGGACGTGCAACAGGAACGAATCCACCGAGCCGTCTCGAACGACGGGACCGAGATCGTCGGCCGGGTCGAGGGACACGGCCCCCCACTGGTGCTCGTGCACGGCGCGATCGCCGACGGCGACAGCGAGTGGTCAGCGGTGCTGCCGCAGCTCGCCGAGCACTTCACGTGCTACATGCCGAGTACGCGCGGCCGGGGCTTGAGCGGCCACCATCCGGACGTGTCGCGCGAGGCCCGTGTCGCCGACGTGCTCGCTTTCGTCGAGAGCCTCGGAGAACCGGTCGGACTGGCCGGCGTCTCCGGAGGCGGCATGATCTCCCTCGGCGTCGCCGCACGGACCTCCGCGGTCGCCGCGCTCGCGCTCTACGAGCCGGTGGTCTTCGAGGCCGCCAGCGACGAGCGGATGCAGGTCTTCGCCCAGGCGATCGACGAGATGACCGCCGCCGCCGGTCGTGGTCGACCCGACGAGGCGATCGGGGCCTTTGCGGCGACCATCGCCAATGAGCAGGAGCAGGCCGCCCTCGACGCGGATCCCGACAGCGTCGAGGAGGCGGGCCGCTACCTGGATGTGGACATCGCCGAGCTACGCGAGGCCTACCGGTTCGAGGGGACGAGCCCGACGGACCCGGCCAGCCTGCGGCGCATCGAGGTGCCCGTGCTCCTGCTCCACGGGGCAGGTACTCCCACGCCCTGGTTCGCCGACGGGTGCCGGTTCGTCGCCGACCACGTCGCCGACGCCGTCGTGCGACAGGTGCCCGAGGTGGGCCACTTCGGACCGCTCATGGGCCCGGAGCTGCTCGCTCCCGAGCTCATCGACTTCTTCGAAGCCGCCTACCAGCCCGTCTGATCCCACCGCCGCGGGGACTGCGGCCACACCTGCCGTGGAGGGGCCGCCGGAACAGGGGGTGCCGAGGGCGCCATCGACCGTGGTCAGGCCTTCGTCGGTGGCGCCTTCCTGGCGGCTTCGCGTCGAGCCGTCTGGTTCCGGTGTTCCAGGCGGATGCCTCCGGCGGCGGTCTTCACCGTTCGGTCCGGTGCCTGCGGGGTCGCGGGCGAAAACAGGCGGGCTATGGTCGAATCCCGATGTACTGAAGGGCGACCGCGTGACCGACACCGAAACCGACCGGATGAGCATCACGCGACGGATCGCCGCCCCCGTTGAGCGCATCTTCGCGTTGGTCAGCAGCCCGCAGGGCCACGTGGACATCGACGGCTCGGGCATGCTCGTCGCGACCGATGACGCCGACACGCCTCACGCCGTGGGTGACACCTTCGAGATGCACATGGACCGCGAACCCCTCGGCGACCTGCCCCTGGGCAGGTACACCGTGTGCAACACCGTGACCGTCTTCGAGCAGGACCGGGAGTTCGCCTGGACCGTCGGGGCCGTCGGTCGGACCCCGATCGGGCACGTCTACGGCTACCGCCTCGAACCGGTCGACGAAGCGACCACCGACGTCACCTCCTACTACGACTGGAGCGCGATCTCCGACAAGTGGCGGGAGCGCGTCAGTTGGCCCGTCGTACCGAAGGAGATGCTCGAGGCATCGCTGGACAATCTCGAACGGCTCGCCACCGGCCCGGCCCGAGAGACGTAGGCCCGCCCACCATGGCCACCTCGCGTCCGACGGTCCTGCCGCACGTGAGCACCCATCACGTGGCGGCGTCGCGGGAGTCGGTGTGGGAAGCCATCGAGGACATCCACCGGTTCCCGGACTGGTGGACGTGGCTGCGGGAGTTCGAGGCCGACCGGGAGCGCCTCGAGCCGGGCCTGGTCATGCGTTCCCGCGTGTCCCCGCCGGTGCCCTACCCGATGCGGGTCACCGTCCGGATCGAGGACGTCTCGAGGCTCGAGTGGGTCGAGGCGAGCGTGACCGGCGACCTCGAGGGCCCAGCGAGCCTCAGGCTGCTGGAGTCGAAAGGCGGCGCTCTCCTGCGGGTGGCCTGGGAGATGGAGATGCGCCGGCCGGCGATGCGGACCGTGGCGTTCGTGGCACGGCCCGTGCTCGTGCGAGGTCACGACCAGGTGGTCGCGCGCACGGTTCGTCGCTTCCGGCAACGAGTCGAACCCTGAGCGCCACCTCGAGGTGATCAGAACTCCTCCGTGTCCGCGGCTGCGGTGACGTGCCGGAAGTACTCCGGGACCACGGCATCTCCCGGGCGGAGAACCCGGCCGGGAACGGCGCGGGATGATCTCCGGACCGACAATTTCTCGACCTGGTCGGCGTCCTCGCTGCCATACTGCAGGGAGCGCGAGGTCCCCTGGCGGGGATGCGGGCCCAGGCCAGCGAGCGCGAGCGCGGGCGGGTCGAGAGGCGCGGTGGTGACGACGACGGGAGAGGCGCGGGCCGCCGGCCAGCAACGTGCGGCCCTGGTCGCTTCCGAGCGGCGACTCTTCGCCGCTCTCGGCCTCGAGGTCCGCGAACGTGAGCTGGAGCTCGACGGCGCCCCGGTCCCCCGGCTCCGGGTACTTGAGACCGGCGAAGGGCCGCCGATCGTGCTGTTGCACGGCGCGGGTGTCGGGGCGGCGATCTGGGCGCCGCTGCTCGCGAAGCTCCCCGATCATCACTGCATCGCGGTCGACCTGCCGGGCTGTGGGGCGAGTCCCCCGTTCGACTTCGACGGCGTGGACCTGCGTACCCACGCCGTGTCGTTGGTCACGGCGCTGCTCGATGCCCTGCAGCTGCGGAGCGTCGCGCTGGCGGGCAACTCGCTCGGCGGGACCTATGCGCTCTACCTCGCGACCGAAGGTGACGAGCGTCTGTCCCACCTGCTGCTGCTCGGCGCGACCGGTGCCGCGCTGCCCGGCGGCCGTGCCCCGCTGCCGATGGCGCTGATGAGCCGACCCCGGATCGGGCGCCTCGCCGAGGTCCTGACCCCCCGCATGCGGCCCTCGCTGTCGCGACGGTTCTTCGCGAGCGTCGTGGGTCGACCGGCGGTGGATGCGGCCCCGGACGAGATGTTCGCCGTGGTCGCGGCACTCGCCAACATCAGCGGCCCGACGTTCCGTTCCCTGATGCCGGTGCTCTTCGAGGGACGCCACATCCGTCGTCACCTGGAACTGACCGACGACGAACTGTCCACCATCGCCGTGCCGACGGTTTCGTCTGGGGTCGCGACGACGTGTTCCAGGACGCCGCCGACGGCGCCCGCGCCGCGGCGCTGATACCGGCAGCGGACCACGTCGAGGTGGCGGGCGGG